>RFSE01000273.1 GCA_009924135.1 Pseudomonadota bacterium
GGCGTGGGAATTTCGCGGAACTGGCCGACTGGGTGCCGGCGGGCAGTTGTGACGGGGTGCTGCTGGATTTGGGGGTGAGTTCGCCCCAACTGGACCGGGCGGAACGCGGGTTCAGCTTCCAGCAGGACGGCCCGCTGGACATGCGGATGGATGCGCGCCAGGCGCTGACGGCGGCGGAGTTGGTCAACTCCGCGAGTGTCGAAGAGTTGGCGAAGATTTTTTGGGAATACGGTGATGAATCGGACTCGCGGCGGATCGCCCGGGCGATCGAGCGGGACCGGCAGATGCAGCGGTTCGAGACGACGCGGCAACTGGCGGAGCTGATGGAACGAATCTCGCCGCGTCACGGGCGCAAGGCGCATCCGGCCACGCGCGTGTTCCAGGCGCTGCGGATCGCGGTGAACGACGAGATCGGCTCGTTGCGGCACGGGCTGGCGGGGGCGGTGCGGTTGCTCAAGCCCGGCGGGCGGCTGGCGGTGATCACGTTTCACTCGCTGGAGGACCGAGTGGTGAAGGAATTCGGCCGCGAGCAGGCGCGGGATTACGTGGTTCCGGGCGAAGTGGATGTGCCGGAACTCCGGCAGCCCCGGGTGCCGGTGGTGCGGTTGGTGACGCGCAAGGCGATTTGCGCCAGCGAGACGGAAGTCGCGGTGAACCCGCGGGCGCGCAGTGCGCAAGTGCGGGTGATGGAAAAAATTTAACGGCGAAGGTCATGGCGAAGAATCGAAAAATCAGCGCGGGCGAAAACGTCCGGTTTGGGCCGGCGGTGAAGGCTTTCTTCATCTGCCTGCTCATCGGGTCGCTCGGGGTGACCTTCGTCTGGCAGAAGCGCCAGATTTACTCCCTCGGCGTGCAGACGGAGAAGCTCGAAAAGCGTCTCGCCACCTTGAAGCGCGAGAATGAAATGCGCCGCCAGCAGATGGCGATGCTCCAGTCGCTGCCGTATCTCGATGCGCGGGTGAAGGAACTCAAGCTCGGGCTCGGCGTGCCGACCCCGGACCAAATCCTCACGCTCGTCGAAGGCTCGGTCACGCGCGTCGTGCCGCGGCCGGCGGTCCAGCCGGCTCCAGTCCCCGCTCCGGCCATCATGCAGCCGGCTCCCACCTACCTGGCCTACGCCACGAAAGCTTTGCCGCCGGTCAACCGCAAACGCTGAAACCAGAACCAACCATGAACACCACCATCATCCGCCACGACGACGAAGAGTCCGACTTCGAGATGAGCTTCGCTGCCTGATGCGCGCCAAGGCGACCAACGAGGAAGCCACGCTCCAGCCGTTCCAAAACCGCCGGCTGGTGCTGATGGCCTTTTTGTTGTTTGTTGCCTTCAGCGGGCTGGGGTACCGGCTCGTGGACTTGCAGGTCATGCAGCATGCCGCGCTGAAGGCCAAGGCCCAGGCCCAGGTGCGACAGACCCGGCTGCTGGAGTCCCGGCGCGGTGACATCCGGGACGCCCGCGGCAGCCTGCTGGCCACCAGCCGTCCGGTGAAAACCGTTTTTGCCGATCCCGTCCTCATCGGGGACCGCCAGACCGAAGTTGCCCGGGCCCTCGCCCCGATCTTCCGGGTTTCCGAAGCGGAACTCCGCCAGCGGCTCCTCCCGCAGGTCACTGTCCACACGAATCCGGTTGCCACGCTGGACCGCCAGATCCTTACGAACCACAACATCATGGTTGTGGATGGCTACGTGCTGGCTCCGCGCGGGGTCTTGCTGACCAACCGGTTCACGGCCATCCACAAGGGCATCGTCACCACCAATTACTCCTTCGTCGCCACCAACTCCCCGCTGGTCCTGTCGAACAGCTATGTTGTCCTGACCAATCAACTGATCGTCGCGACCAACCGCCATGTCGTGCTGCAGCACAAGGTGTCGCTGGAGCAATGGGCGCAGATCACCACCAACATGCAGGCCCTGAAATTCGGGGTGGACGAGAAGAAGCTGCCCCGCAAGGAGCGGGCCTTTTTTCGCGAGCTGCGGGCCAAGGCCATCAATTCCGACCCGATGGATGAACAGATTCGCATCTATCCGAACCAGACCCTCGCCGCCCATGTGCTGGGTTTCATGGGGCCGGCCAGCCTTACCAACAAAGTCACCGGCGAAGTCCGCACGGAGATCATCGGTTTGGATGGGTTGGAGCGGACGCTCAACTCGAAGCTGAACGGTATCCGCGGCTGGCGCGAAACCGAATACGGTGGCAACCGCGCCGAACTCGTGATGAACCGGCAGCAGGAAGTCGAAGCGCAGGACGGCTTGAACGCCGTGCTCACCCTGGATGCGGCCATGCAGCACATCCTCGAGACCGAACTGGCCGAGATCATGGCAAAGTATAACCCTGTGAGCGCCTCTGGCATCGTCCTCCGGCCGCGCA
Organism: Pseudomonadota bacterium; assembly: GCA_009924135.1. Lineage (GTDB taxonomy): Bacteria > Verrucomicrobiota > Verrucomicrobiia > Limisphaerales > SXTU01 > SXTU01. Next base: position 2,368 of record RFSE01000273.1, read on the forward strand.
CCGGCGAAATCCTGGCCATGGGTTCCCGCCCGACGTTTGACCCGAACGCGCCCGGCAAGACCCCCATTGCCGCCCTCAAGAACCGGCTTACGGCTGACAGTTATGAGCCGGGTTCAACGTTCAAGATTGTCTCCATTGGTGCGGCGCTGAACGAGGGACTCGCCCAGCCCGGTGAGATGATCGACTGCGAGCATGGCCTCTGGAACTACATGGGCAAACCGCTGCATGACCACGAGCGTTACGGCGTGCTGTCGGTCGAGGACGTGATGATGAAATCGTCGAACATCGGTTCGGCCAAGATCGGCATCCGGCTCGGAAAACAGGGCTTATATAAGTACCTCACGGCTTTCGGATTCGGTGAACGGACCGGCGTCATGCTGCCGGGCGAGTCGCGTGGCATTCTGATTCCGTTGAAGGAGTGGAACGGCCTGACCGGGTCGCGGGTGTCCATCGGTCAGTCGGCGGCGGCGACCCCGCTCCAGATGGCGATGGCCGTGGCGGCGATTGCCAACGGTGGCAAGCTCATGCGACCCTTGCTCATCGACCGGATGGAGGACGCCGAGGGCAACGTGGTGCTCAAGAATCGTCCCCAGTTGGTCCGTGAGGTCTTCAAACCGGAGACCGCCCGGCAGGTGGTCGAGTCGCTCAAGCGCGTCGTGTCCTCGGATGGCACGGCCGAAAAAGCCAAGCTCGGTTATTATACTGCGGCCGGCAAGACGGGCACCGCGCAGAAGGTGGAGAACGGGCAATACAGCCACACGAAGTATTTCTCGTCGTTCATCGGTTTCTTCCCGGCCGACCATCCCGAGTTGCTCATCTACGTGTGCGTGAACGAGCCGGACCGGGCCAAGGGCTATTACGGTGGCCAGGTCGCAGCGCCCGCTTTCAAGAACATCGCCCTGCGGTCGGCGAACTATCTGAACATCCGCCCCGAGACCGCCGTGGGGGAACCCGTGACTGGCTTGGCCCAGGCGCCGCAGGCCAACAACCGCACGAACTGAAGTGAGCGCCGCCGAATCCATCATCACCGAACCGCTCGTCAGCGGGACAGCCGGCCCGCGTGCGCAGTCGCGTCTGCACCGCGCCCCGGGGTGCACGCTGGTCCTCGCGCAGAGCTGGGTGCCGTTCTCAGTTTCGCAGGGAAACCGGTCCGGCATGCGGCAGAGCACCCTGCGCGCGGCCCGGGCCTTCACCCTTTTGTCGAGCGAACTCGCCATCCGGCATGGCGGAGAGAAACCCTCAACCGCCTGACCCCATGCTCCTGAAACAACTACTGGAAGGGCTGCCGATGGTCCGTTTTGAAGGGCCACTGGAGCGGGCCGTGGTGGGCATCACGGCCGATTCACGGCGGCTTGCGCCGGGCATGGTCTTCGTTGCGGTTCCGGGTGAGAATCACGACGGCCACGAATTCATCAGCTCGGCCATTGATCGCGGGGCCGCCGCCGTCATCTGCGAACGCAACGGCTTCTCCTCCGGCCGGGCCACCAAGGTGAAGGTTGCCGACGCCCGCGTGGCGCTGGCCATCGCGGCGGCGAACTTTCACGGTCATCCCAGCCGCAAGCTCAAGGTGATCGGGGTCACCGGCACGAACGGCAAGACCACGGTGAGCTTCATGATCAAGCATATCTTGGAAGCGGCGGGCATCCATGCCGGTCTGCTTGGTACGATCCGGTACGAGATTGGAGACCGGGTGTTGCCAGCCCAGCGCACCACACCGGAGTCCTCGGACATCCAGCAGTTCATGGCGCAAATGGTGCGGGCCGGCTGTCAGGCGTGTGTGATGGAGGTCAGCTCACACGCACTCGCGCAGAAGCGGGTTCACGGCGTTGACTTCGATCTCGGTATTTTTACGAACCTGACCCAGGACCACCTGGATTTCCATGGGGACATGGAAAACTACTACGAGGCGAAGAAGCAGCTTTTCAGCTCGATCCAGCAAGGCACCAAGCCCGGAGCAGCCGTACTGAACATTGATGACTCTTATGGTTCCCGGCTGGCGCAGGAAACCAGCGCCGAAGTGCAGTACACCTATGGCTTTGATGAATCAGCCCGGTTGCGCGCCACCGAGTTTCAGCTCGGTCACGGTGAGACCACGTTCACGGCCGAGACGCCGGCGGGGCGCTTCCCCGTTACGATGCCGCTGATCGGACGCCATAACATTTACAATGCCCTGGCCGCCATCGGGGCTGGTTTGGCCTTGCGCGTGCCCATCGCGAAAATCCAGACCGCCCTTCGTACGATGCCCTCGGTTCCGGGCCGCTTGGAGCGGGTTGCCGCCGGGCAGCCTTTCAGCGTGTTCGTGGACTATGCCCACACCGAGGATGCGCTCCAGCACGTGCTTCGTACCGTGCGCGAGATCACGCCGGGACGCGTGCTGCTGGCGTTCGGCTGCGGTGGCGCGCGGGACACGGACAAACGGGCGAAGATGGGCAAGGTCGCGGCGCTGCTCGCCGATCACACGGTCATTACCAGCGACAATCCCCGCCGCGAATCACCGGCCGCGATCGCGGCGCAGATCGAGACGGGTTTCCGCTCGGTCCGCCCGGACCAGTTTAACGTGGAACTGGACCGCGCCGAGGCCATCCGCCAGTTGCTGCGTCTCGCCCGGCCGGGGGACACGGTGCTGATCGCGGGCAAGGGCCACGAGGCCTATCAGGAATTTGAAGACACGGTCGTCCCGTTTGACGACCACGTGCATGCGCAGGAAGCGTTGGAGGAACTCGGTTGGACTGAACCACAACTGGCGAAAGCCGCTTAAACCATGGCCCGCACAGCAAACGAAGAAATCGCCTGGAAGCCACGCCGGCTTCATCGGGAGGACTTGAAGGCCCGCCTGGCCCACTTGCAAAAAAACCTGCCACCGGGGGTGCGCGAGGTGTTTGCCGGCGACGAGAGCCGGGTGGAACCCGTCACTCCTGAGCCGCCGAAGAAAATCAAAAAATCGAAGTTCGCCGTGTTGCACTGGGAGCCGCGCAACGATGGCCGAAACGGATAAATGCAGACGCGTCCTCATCTCATCGGCGTGCTGGCGGGATTGTTTCTCGCCGCCGGCCTGGTGTTTGCGTCCCTGGTGGTGGCGCGGACCTGGCAGCGCGTGGCCGAGTCGCAGGCCATTTCGGTGACGGGTTCGGCGCGGCGGCTGGTGAAGTCGGATTTGATCGTGTGGGCCGGCTCGTTCTCCACGGAAGCCAAGACACTGCTCGCCGCCCAGCAGGCGTTGAAGGCGGACCTCGTCAAGGTCGAGTCCTTCCTCCAGTCCCAGACCGTGACGAACTATCAGGTGAGCCCCATTCGAATTCAAGAGTTGCGGCAGCGCATCAATGGCGAGGAAGGCGTACGGCTGGTGGGTTACAATCTCAGCCTGGGCGTTACCGTGACTTCGTCGGAAGTGGAGCGCATCGCCGCGCTGGATCAGCAAACTGCAAAGCTGGTGGAGCAGGGCGTGCAGTTCACCACGAGCCCGCCGCGCTTCATTTACACCAAGGCGGGCGAGGCGAAGATTGAGATGCTGGCCGAGGCCACCAAGGACGCGCGGGCGCGCGCCGAGCAGATCGCATCGCAGGGCGGACGCACGGTCAAGGAACTCCGGGCGGCGAAGATGGGGGTGTTCCAAATCACGCCCCTTTATTCCAACCGTTCGAACTCCAATTGGGAGGGGGAGAACGATCTGAACTCGCTGGAAAAGAACATCACGGCCGTGGTGAACGCCACTTTCTCGATGAACTGAAACCAAACTGCACCCACCATGAACCC
>RFSE01000274.1 GCA_009924135.1 Pseudomonadota bacterium
CTCGACGGAGTAGCCAACGCCCGTGCCCTGCATCAGGATGTAGAGGACTTCGGCCAGATCCTGTGGGCCGCAGAGGGTGGTGTAGGCGCAGTTGTAGGCGCCGACATGGCAGCGGTCCAAGGCCGGGCCCGCCATCTGTACGACGCGCATGGAGGGCAGGATGTCTTGGGCAAGGAGGGCCGTGCGCAGCTGGGCCCAGATCTCGGGGGTGAGCTGGCTGACCCGGGGCTGCTGCTGGAAAAAGGTGAGGACACGTTCCACGACTTCGGGCCACGTTTCACGGCGCTGGTCGTCAGCCCGCCACCGGGCATACTTGTCGTAGAGCTGGATCGACTGGATAAAACGGTTACCACGCGGACGCATACGGATGACCTTCGACTGGGAGAGAGGTGGATTTAGCGACGGAGACGCGGCGGCGTCCCCAACTGGGCACTGATCGTCCGGAGGCACCCACAGGTGGGGCACTGGAGGGCCGTGAGGGCCTCCATGCCCTGCCGACGGCGCAGGGGGAGGGGCTGCGGATCGGCGCCATCGCAATCGTCCGTGGTGCAGACGAGGCACAGCTGGACGCGGGCCTGAGTGGGGGCCTTAGTGGAACGACGGGGCGTCAATTTCATGGACACTGGCAGACTCCCACTCGTATTCTAACATACCCTGCTTGAGGTTGGGGTAGGCATCCGCGGCCCGGGCCGCTTCAATGGCTTCCTCCTCGGACAGGGGGATCGCGGTTACCAGCTCAACGGTGGTGTAGCCACTGAACGGGACGCGGACATGGAGATAGGTCATGGTGCTCGGGGTGTCAGCCATGGGGCTTAACTCGCTTTCGGGGTCCAGCCGGAGCCTTTCAGCTGGAAGCCAAGGGGAGAGTAGAGACGGGTCATGGGGCCGTGCCCCTGTGGACACGGCAGCTGCTCGGGCCGATCCGCCACGGAGGTGACGACGGCGGCGGTCGCGGCACAGGTCGGACAGACAAATTCGTAGGTCGGCATCAGAGTGCTCCACGCGTGGTGCACAGGGAAGCGCTGGGCTCCCCTGTGGCACTGGGTTAGCGGCGTTTCGTGGGGGCCTTCGGCGCGGCCTTGGGGGTCCACCCGGTCTTGCGCAGGGTGCCGTAGACGTAGGCGTCCTTGGCCTCGCCAGTCAAGCCCTTGGCGGTTGCCTGCTTTTGCAGGTCACGTTCCAGCTTCTTGGGCATGGGCCTAGCCTTTCTTGTTCAGGCCCTTGAGGGTCTGGGCGAGACGGGCCCGCTGGCCCAACTTGCCCGGAGCCTTGGCCGCCGAGGCCAACGTCTTGGCCGGGATAGTCTTGCCCTTGGGCATCGCCAACTGCTTGCGGAGGGCCCCCGGGGCTGTGATCGCGTTCTGAATCCACTTCTCAGCTTTGGCCATGGGTTATCCTTTCAGGGGAAATGGGAGGGTGCCTGAGGGGACGACGAGATCAGGGGTGTCGGCCTCTTTGGCGTAGCGAAGGAGGTCCGTGGGGGCCAGTCCTACCACGGCAATCTGAAAGCCCTTGGCATCAAGGACGTTCAGAAAAACCCCTTGCGGGGTGGGGACCAAGTTGGTGGTCCCCACGCCCACAAAGGTGAGCGGTGTCTGGCGCGTCGGCCCTTCAAGGGTGACGGTATAGACCGCACTCATTGGCCTAGACGAGCGCCTTGGCGCGGAGCGGGCCGAGGGTCACGCGGCTGAGGGCCTCGGGCGTGTTGCGCACGAAGTCCTTGATGACGAGCTTGGCCTGCACCAGTTCGCCCGACGGGCCGGTGATGCTGGTGGCGTAGCCGCCGTCCGGCAGCTTGAAGGCCGGGCTCTTCAGTTCGGCGCTGCGGTAGGCGACGTTCTTGTCCACGCCCTGCGCGATCTGCGCCTTGGCGTAGGCGATGTCCGTGCCCTTGTAGGCGAGGCGGACCGTCAGCACCGGGTGGGCGGCGAGGGCCTGCCCGAGGGCGATGCAGTTGTCGTGGAAGTCGTTGGTCGGCGCGGTGGCATCAATCGCCGCGAGGCAGTTGATGAACTCGTAGACCATCGGGGCGTTCTGCAGGACTTCGCCCGTCTTCCAGTTCTTGGGCTGGAAGCCGCTGGCGTAGAGGTCCTGAAAGAGCGGGAAGGAGCCTTCGTATTCGGCGGGCTGCAGGATGGCGACCCGGTCGATGGCGAAGATCGGACGGCCCTTGCTGTCGAGCTTCTGGACGGTCTTGTCCTCGCGGTCCATGCGGAAGCCGCCGCTGACCACGCGGACCTCGTAGTAGCCCGGCGGGGGCAGCTCGACGGAGCCGGGGGTGGAGCCGGTGCCGCCGGTCGTGCGCAGCTGCTCGGGGTTGAAGTTGAACGTGTCGTCGTGAAAAATCATGTCCATGGGTCTGCTCTCCTCAGTCGGATGTTACGGGTTACGGGGTGTTGACACTGTCACGGATCTGGGTGGCCTGTTCCTGCCGCAGACGGGCCAACGTCTGGTAGTACTGCAGGAGGGCCACCCCGGGTCGTTCGGCCACGAAGAATTGCGGCACGTTGCGGTCATCGGCACTGCGGGTGCAGGCCTTGAACCGGGTGGTGACGCTGCCCGTGGCGCTAAAGTGGTCACGGGTATACAAACGGTATTCCAGATCCAGCTCGTCGGTGGTCTTACCGGTGTGGCTGTCCTGCGTCTTGACCCGCTTCGGCACCGATACCATGTGCAGGGTGTTGCCAAACAGCTTCTGGATCTGGCCGGTCATGGCGCGGCCGGGCATGGCCGGGGCCACCACGAGTTCGCGGTTCATGTCCTTCTCAGGATCGTTGGAGCCTTCGTGCGCCGTCCACAGGACATAGTCCACGGGGAGGAGCTTAGAGTCATTGGCCGCCTCAGCTAAGAGGCGCTGAGCCACGCCGTAGTGCGCGGGCGAATTGCCCCCCGTGGCGGTGCCCGGCCCCTCGACCAGCTTGCCGGTCTTCGGATCGAGGACGCCGTCAATGAAGCGGATGGGCGAATCCTGCCCGACCTTTTGGCCATGGGCGGCCTGATCGGCGAGGCCCCCTCGGGCATGGCCCATGAGGTAATCGCCCGCCACCGTCAGGCCCTCAAAGACCCAGACGCCGACGTTGCTCAGGTCATTGGTCCAGCCCGAGACGGGATCGGTTTCGCCCGGGAAGACCCAGCGGCCATCGACGGGCCATGCGCCCTTGGCCAGATTGTGCAGGACGGTGCGCGGCCAGTCCAGCATGTTGTATTCGCACAGCGCCACCACCCCAGCTTCGAGCAGGGCGTAGTAGGACATGGCGCTGCCGTCACCGACGCAGACGCGGGCGGTCTTGCCCGTGGTGCGGTAGACGTGTTCGATCAAACGGGCAATCGACTCGGACTTGCCGGAGGCCGGGCCCCCATACAGGATATCAAAAATGGCCGTCGCAGGACGGGTCGAGGCGGGTGGGGGTTGGGTGGGTGTCATGTCTCTGTGTCTCCGTGTTCGTGTTCGGTTCGTGAATCTGGACGCTAGTGTAGGGGCGGCCGTGCCCGGTGTCAAGCCCTAATTGCGGGGTCGGCGACATTTTTTCCCGCCGTCAGGCCAACCGGCCATCGCGCTGTGCCGCTCGGGCCAGCTCGTCGATGTCTTTTGCCGCCGCGATGCGTGTCCAGCCCGGCACGGGCACCTCCGGCGCATAGAGCTGGATGGGGGCCGCATTGGAAAAGCAGTGGGCGTAGCATTCCCGCTGCTGCGTCACGTCCCGCACCCGCACCAACCAATGCCGCTGCTGCTGGCCGGTGCGCGGGAGCCATGCCCGCCCCTCGTAGGCGTAGTGGGCATACCAGTCGGCGACGGTCATGCGGACACCTCGGGGGCATGGTGGTCGATGCGGGGCGTGAAGGTCTCGGTGTCAGGCGTGAAGCCGGACCAGCACAGGTGCATGTAGGGGCAGGCATGGCCCCAGCCAAACTTCAGGCAGGCATCGGGGTTGCGCTCGATGAGAGCCTCGCGCTTCTCGGGCGTGGCTTCCACCTCGGCGACGAGGCTGGCCCAGTGGACTTCGGCGGCGACGGTGGCCGCCTTGGTCTGGAGGAGCTGGGCACTGGGCGGATGAAGCGGCTCCGTCGTGCAAAAGAGAGTGTCGAGGACGGGCCGGGGCAGCCACTCGCGCCACGTCGCGTCGTCCCATTCGGGCAACCGGGTGAAGCGGCTCCCGGGGGCATAGCTCGGCAGCAACGTCTGGCCCTTGGCATAGGCCCCGACGTAGGGGGAGCGTTGGCAGCCCAGTTCCTCGTCGGCCGTGCCGATGAGCAGGCCCTCGTATTGGATGCCGAGAATGGGCTCGTGGGTCCGTTCGATGAGGGCCTGCACATAGCTATGCGTCTGGTCGCTCATGGCGTAGCGTTCGCCCCAGTTGGCATCGGGCTTGGCCAGCGTCTTGAAGTCCACGATCAAGAGGCGGCCCGAGGCGCGTTCGCGCCAGATCTGGTCCATCCGCATGGACTGGGCCACCAGCGGGTGGAGGCTCCATTCCCATTCCTGTTCGGCACTGATCGGTTGGAAGCGGTCGAGCAGGGCCTCGCCCCGCACCGTCATCCAGCCCCAGACCAAGCGGCGAATCAAGGTCTCCCAGCTGGAGGCGCGGTGCGCCTCCAGCGTGGGGAGGTCGGTGGCAATTTGGGTGGCGAGATCCCACGGATCAACGTGGCCACAGGCCACGTTGATCGCGTGTTCCATGGCCCGGTGAATCCACTGGCCCCGCAGGATGGCGGTGACGGTGGGGGCCACGATGGGCTGGAGGCCGCCGACTTGGGTGTCGGCGGCATGGGCGGTCTCATGGTTAGGTCACGTTGTAGCGTTGTTGGGCATAATCGAGGACACTGTCCAGCAGCGGCATCCATGCCTCGTCACGCAGGATGCGGCTGTGTCCGGCCCGGGGAATGCGCTGGTTCAGGTCGGCCCGGGGCTGCTGGCGCTGGAGGCCGAGGGCGCCGTCGTTGACGCTGCCCAGCACCTGCCACCAATCGCTGCGGTCGGCATGAATGTGCCACCAATAACCAATGTTCGCCCGGGCCGCTGCGGTCAGGCGGCGGTCAATGTCACGGCGGACTGGCCCGCAGACGTCAATCAGCGTCTGAATCTTTAGACCTTGGGCCGCCGCCAACAGGGCCACCTGTATCCCGTGCGAGTGGGTGAGGAGGGTGGTCTGCTCGGGGGGGATGCGACACTCGGGCGCGTTGGGCGGCACGACCCATGCAAAGAGATTGGTCGCGGCGGCCTCCCAGTCGGCCAGCATCTGGGCCTCACGGCTGAGGAGGCGGTCCCAGAACTGGTAGCCGGTGGCCCGGGTGGACCAGACGTAGGGGCGCTCGTCCTGACCCCGGGCCCATGTCCAGCCTTGCGTGGCAAGGTAGCCCGCGAACGGGGAGGTCGGCGCATACCAGACGTCGGCATTGGCGGTGGGCCATTCCCACGTGCCGGGCACGGCAATGAGGGGCGTGAGGGTCATGAGGTTAGGCCAGCAACTCGACATCCAGTTCCTTGGACAGACCGTCGAGGACGACGATGGCCTTCGGGAACCATGTCCACTCAGCCCAGTGGCTGAGGCGCTCGGGCGTGATCCGTTCGGACTGGCCGGTGACAATGTCTACAAAGACGTAGTTGCCCTCGACATCGGCCAGCAGGACAGGGCGCTGGGTGTTGGGGTGGGCGGCCACGCGCCCGACACAGTGGGCCAGTTGGGCGGTCAGGTCGGTATAGGTATAGAGGTCCATAGCGTGCATGTCCTTTGGTCAAAGGCAGCAGGGCCCGGAGGCCCGCCGCAGGGTTGAGCGTTACCTTACGAAAGTTCCCTCATGCGTGTCAAGCAAATATTCGGTGCACCAGTCGGGGCTGGCCGTGTCGTGGGTGAACAGGCAGAGGGTGATGACGGCGGCCCCGTCCCCTGTCAGCCGCCATGTGCGCGTGACCGGCACGGTCGGCACCGCCCACAGCGAATCCACGGGCAGGCTGCCATCGGGTGCCTCGACGGTCAGGCGGGCCCAGCGCCACGCCGGGTTGGCCGGAGTGCGCAGGCCGGTGATGGTGGCGGTCGCGGTCTGGCCGCTGGCCCCGACCAGCGGCGTGACTTGCAAGCGGGGCCGGGCGGCAGTGTAGAGG
>RFSE01000275.1 GCA_009924135.1 Pseudomonadota bacterium
CGGCGACGCGTGCAGAGCGCGAAGGGGCGGCGGCTCTCCCGGTGGCGCAGCGAGCGGTGCGAACGGACCTTTGCCCACGTGTGCGAGACCGGGGGCGGGCGGCGTACGTGGTTACGTGGCCTTGGGAATGTGACCAAGGCACATGTGCTGCGGTGCGCGGCCTACAACCTGGGCCTGCTGCTGCGCAAAGTGTTCGGGTTCGGCAAACCGAGGAGCAACGGCGGGCTGGCGGCGGTTGTTTTTTGGTTTTATGCGGTCCCAGATCGTCGTTTGACCGCTCCAGAACTGTTCGGGGCGCTTCAGGAAAGTTTGCGGGCGATTCCGTGGCGCGGCGGCGAATACAGGAGTCAAATTCTGAAACAGGGCGTTTTTTGACGGTCTGCTAGCGGGACCGATTCATTAGCCACGGATGAAACATGGACGGAACACGGAAGGGGACGAGCTGAGCCCGCGTTTTGTCACAGTTGCCTGTCTGGACCAAACGATGCGGGTCAAGCAGCGGTGCGAGGCGGCACCGGCACCGTTGGCTCCGTGTTTAATCCGTGTTCAATCGGTGGCTCAACTGAATCGGTCCGGCCAAGTTTTATATCAGCGACCGAACCGATGACGGAGCATTTCGCGCAGCAACCCGCGACGGATCGACTTGTTCGACAGCTCGGGGTTCTGCCACCACCAGCCGTCCTCCGCCATCGCGCGGGCCGCCTGCACAAACCGCTTCATCACCTCGGCGAATTCCTCCTCGGTGTAGTTCAGGCTGAAGATAAAACGGCCGGTGCCCACCCAGCTCAGGGCCAGCCCCTGGGCGCGCAGGTAGAACTGAAACATCCAGTTGTAGCGCGAGGGCTGGTCGTAAACGACGGTCCAGATGGTCGAAAGATTGGCCACGCGGGGCGACAGATTTTCGCTGGCCAGCGCGGTGTTGAGCCGGTGCGCCCGTTCGTTCCAGGTGGCGTCCAGATTCTCGTAAAGCTTCTGGACCTCCTTCGATTCGGTGCGCTCCAGAAACGCCTGCATCGCGGTCATCACGTAGGGGTGGGAGTTGAACGTCCCCCGGGCAAAGCAGATGTCCGCCGGCCGGTCTTCCCGGAAGCGCCGCATCAAGTGATGCTTGCCACACAGCACGCCAACCGGCAGGCCGCCGGCGATGGTTTTGCCGTAGGTCACCATGTCGGCCTGGATGCCGAAGTACTCCTGGGCCCCGCGTGGCGCGAGCCGGAAACCGACAAAGACTTCGTCGAGAATCAGCACGATGCCGCGCTGAGTGCAGACCTCGCGAAGTTCCCGCAGCCACGCCGTGTAGGCCGCGCGGTCGAACTTCGCCTTGCGCCCGCTGTCCACCAGCGTCGAATCGCCCGGCGCGGGGGAGTTCGGGTGCAACGCCTGCAAGGGATTGACCAGCACGCAGGCGATGTCCTTACGGGTGCGGATCACATGCAGCGCCGCCTGGTCCATGTCTTCCAGCGTGTAAGTATGCCGGGGGGAAATCGGGTTGCCGGGACCGGGTTGCACATCCTCCCACCAGCCGTGGTAAGCCCCGCAAAACCGGACCAGGTGTTTGCGCTTCGTGTGATAGCGCGCGAGCCGCACCGCCTGCATGACCGCCTCGGTGCCGGACATGTGGAAGGAAACCTCGTCAAGCCGGGAGAGCTGACGCAGCCGCTGCACGTTGTCAGCAACGCAGGGGTGATACGAGCCGAGCACGGGTCCCAGCGCCTCCGCTCGCGCCGCGCCCTCGCGGATGCAGGCCTTGTAGAAGTCCACGCCGAACACGTTCACTCCATACGAGCCGGTCAGGTCGTAATAACGGTTGCCATCCAGGTCCTGCACCATCACCCCGTCCGCCGACTCCACGAAAGCCCCGATCTTCAAGTGCTCCCGGCAGTACGGGCTGAACTGGAACGGCACGCGATAGGCTCCGGTGAATTGCAGGTCGGAGATGCCTTCGCGGGCCTGGGCCGTGAGGGCGAGGGATTTGGGACAACGTTCGCGCAACAGCGTGGCGAGCCGTTCAAACCCCTGCTTGCGCCGCTCGGCCACGTCGGCGGGTGCGCCGTCCGCGTTGAAGAACTCCTCCGGCCCGTAAGCGTAGCCGGGCACGAGCGACGCAAAGCGCTTGGCCATCTTGGAGTGGCCCGTCAACGACCGGTGCTTCGCGCGCGAGAGTTCGAGCCGTTGCTTGACGCGCGGCAGCAGCAACGCCGCCGCCCCGATTGCCGACCCGACCATTGCCGTTTGGTTGTTGATCATTTTGATTACCTGAGGTTCGCTAACACCACTGCATCTGCCATCCATCCCCGACGTCTCCCTTGAACACCAAAAGCTTTCGCGACCGCATTTTCCAGCAGGAGGACATCAACTTCCTCCTCACCAACCGCATCCCCCGCCTCTTCGTGACGCGTCTCATGGGCCGGTTCAGCAAGATCGAGCAGCCGCTTGTCCGGGACCTGTCGCTCTGGGCCTGGAAGCTGTTCACCGAACTGGACCTGAGCGATGCGAAGAAGGCCCGCTTCACCAGTGTTCACGATTGCTTCACCCGCGAACTGAAACCCGGCGCCCGCGTGGTCGATGCCGATGCTGCCGTGCTCGCGAGCCCGTGCGATGCGATTGTCGGTCAGTGTGGCGTCATTCAAGGACAACAAGTCTTTCAGGCCAAAGGCTTCCCTTACTCGGTGACGGAACTGTTCGGAAACGGTGACGAATCGGCAAAATACGAAGGCGGCTGCTACGTCACCCTGCGGCTGCGCTCGAGCATGTATCACCGATTCCACGCGCCCTACGACTGCCGCCTCCGCCACGTGACCTACATCTCCGGCGACACCTGGAACGTGAACCCCATCGCCCTCAAGCGGGTGGAAAAACTCTTCTGCAAGAACGAACGCGCCGCGATCCGTTGTGAACTGCCCGGCGGTCAGACCATCACCCTGGTCGCCGTGGCCGCCGTCCTCGTCGCGAGCATCCGCCTGCCCTGTCTGGGCACGCTGTTCCATCCCCGCTACACCGGCCCGAACGAGATTGCGTGCGACGCAGTCTTCCAGAAAGGCCAGGAGATCGGCTGGTTCGAGCACGGCTCCACGATCATCGTGTTTGCCCCGAAAGGTTTCGAGCTGGCCGAGGGCATCCGCGAGGGGCAGGAGATCCGGATGGGCTGCCGGCTGATGACCTTGGGTGGAGCGGGGAATGCCGTTGGAAGTCGTTGAACCGGGCGGTGGTCTCGCCGGGCGCGCATTGAACATCTTCCCAACCGGAACGTCAGGCCTTACGATTGCAACCGTGATCTGCCCGACCTGATGAATGCGCCTTACGTCTTGACCCGGTCCGCCCTCTCTCGCCGCACCTTCCTGCGCGGCACGGGGGTCGCGCTCACCTTGCCGTTCCTGGATGCCATGCGGCCCGCGTTCGGGGCCGCTGCCAGCGCCAGCGCACCGCCGCGGCGCATGGTGTGCATCGAGACGAACATGGGCATCCTGCCGCAATTCTTTTTCCCCGAGAAACCAGGTAAGGACTACGCGCCCAGCCCTTATCTCGAACGGTTGGCGGCGCATCGCCAGCAGATGACCGTCCTTTCCGGTGTGAGCCATCCGGGCGTCACCGGGGCGCATGCGGCGGAGAAATGCTTTCTCACCGGCACGCCGCACCCGGAGCGTGGCGGCTTCCGCAACTGGGTTTCGTTGGACCAGTTCGCTGCCGAGCAGGTGGGCAATCACACGCGGTATCCCTCGCTCGTGCTCGCAATGTCGAGCGAAGGCCAGACCCTCAGCTACACCCGCAGCGGCGCGCCCATCCCGGCGGAGAAAAGCCCTAAGAAACTGTTTCAAAAGCTCTTCATTCAAGGCAATCCCAAGGAAGTCGCTGCCAACGTGGAAGCCCTCAAGCAGGGCCGCAGCCTGCTCGACTTTGTCGGGGACCAGTCGAAGCGCCTGAACCGTTCGCTCTCGAAGGCCGACCAGGTGCGGATGGACCAGTACTACACCTCCGTCCGGGAGTTGGAGGCGCGTCTGCACAGTTCCGAGGAATGGGAGTACAAGCCCAAGCCGGTCGTCACCGCCAAGGCCCCCGAAGACATTGATGACGCCAAGGAGTTCGTGGCCAAGACGCGACTGATGTTCGACGTGATGAAGCTGGCGCTGGAGACGGATTCCACGCGCATCATCTCGCTGTTTATCGACACGGTGGTCATTCACAACATCACCCACCATGGCAACCGGCCTGAGGTGCTCGCGGAGTTGCGTGGCCATGAAGAAAAGCAGTTCGATGCGCTCAATGGGTTCCTCACTGCGCTCGCCACGACGAAGGAGGAGAACCAGAACCTCCTCGACCGTACGATGGTGCTCTACGGCACGCCCATGGGCAGCGCGAACTCGCATTCGAACGTGAACCTGCCCGTGCTGCTCGCGGGGGGCGGCTTCAAGCACGGCCAGCATCTCGCCTTCAACAAGGACAACAACTACCCGCTGACGAACCTCTACGTATCCATGCTCCAGCGACTGGGCGTCGAGACCGACCAATTCAGCACCGGCAAGGGCACGCTGCGCGGGCTGGAGCAGGCGTGAGGGAATGATTTTCCCGCAGATTTAAGACAACCGCAGATGGGTAAAGATGCTTCTGCGGTGTCTTCATCTGCGGGATTGATCCTCCTCGCCCACATGAAGTTTCGGGACCACCCGACCGATGGCTACCCGGATATTTGGGACTTCATAGTGAAGGAGTTGAAGCGCCGGCAAGCCCCATTCCTGACTTCTGATACCAATTACTGGAGTACTCTGGTCGAATCCCCGATTTGAACCACCGAACATTATCTCCCTCTCCCCGGCGGCCTACAGTGATGATTCAACCAGAGTATTCCAGCAACCGGTATCAGATCTTTCCCATCTTTCTGACCCCACCTTTCTGACCCTCTTCGGCTCATGGGGAGGGAGAACGGCTGCGCCAGCCACTGCACCCCGGCTCACTGGTTGGTGAACAGTTCCCAGTCGCCGACCTCCGCCAGCAGGCGCAACGGGCGTTCGCGCTTTTCCTGCCGGGCACTGACGAAGGTGCCTTTGAAGCCGACCACCAGCACGCGTTGCGGACCGCGCAACAGCTTCGCATAGGCCTCGTCGTCCGGCAGCACCCGGTCACCGAAACGCGCCTTGTTGCCGGTGAACTCGAAGGGCATCCGATGCTCGGGCAGCCCGGAGAGATACGGCCGGCGCGTCGCACTGATCACGGGATGCGCGTAGAACGGCAGCCCCTGCGGAATGCGGCCGCGGATGACAATGAGGTCGCCGTCGCCTGCCGCTTTCTGGAGAGCGAGCCCAAGCGGCTTAAGGGTCTGATTGCTGCGCAGCTTTGTTTCCACCAGTGGCACCAGTGCGGCGAGGGTGAGCAGCCCGAGGCCAGACAACCCCACCGTCCAGAACGTTCTCACTCGCGCGGACCATAGCCGACCTTTCAAATGAACTACCTGCAACAAGGCCAACACTCCGAGCGGTATCAGCCGAACCCAAAACGCTTCACTCACCTGCACTTTGAACACGAACTCGCAGGCCAGCGGAAACGCGATGAGCGGCACCAGCGCCGCAGCGGGCAGCAACCGCCAGGTCCACCCCGGAGCGCCGGTCTCCGACCCGGCGCGTTCACCCGAATTCGCCTCCCCTGCCGGTTTGGAAACCGGCGTTCCGAAGGCCGGCCAGCGCAACGCCACCAGCGCAGCCAGCGCGGGAAACATCGGCAGGATGTAATGCGGCAGCTTCGCGCTGTTGATCGAGAACATCAAAAACGTGACCCCGGCCCACACGCTCAGAAGTAGCCAGCCTTCCTGCTTGCGTGCGTCGAGTGATGCCCAATGGGACCGCCGCCAGAGCCAGCCCAGCAGTGGGGTCCACGGCAGGAAACCAACGAGGAGCACCGGCCCGAAAAACCAGAACGGCTGCGCCCGGTTCTTTGCCGCTGCCTGCACCGCATGGCCCACGATCTGGCCCTTGACCATGAACTCGAACGAGTGCGGCACGCTTTCCCACACCATCCAAAACCACGGCAGCGCCAGCAGGGCGAACAGCGTCGAGCCC
>RFSE01000276.1 GCA_009924135.1 Pseudomonadota bacterium
GGCTACTTGTTCATCACTGGACGGCTCAAGGAAATCATCAACCGGGGCGGCGAGAAAATTTCCCCGCGCGAGGTGGACGAGGCCCTGCTGGAGCAGCCCGGCGTGGCACAGGCGGCGGCTTTTGCCCTGCGGCACGCCACGCTGGGCGAAGATCTCGCGGCCGCCGTCGTGGCCAGGCCGGAGGCCTCGCTGGACGAATTTGAACTGCGGGAAGCCCTCGCCCGGCGCTTTCCCCGTTTCAAGGTGCCCAGCCGCATCGTGGTGGTGCATGAGATCCCCAAGGGGCCGACGGGCAAAGTGCAACGCCTCAGCCTCGGCATCCAGCTCGCCGCCGCGCTGGCCATCGCCTATGAGGCACCGCAGGGCGGGATGGAAACGCTGGTGGCCACCGCGTTTGCCGAGGTGCTGCGGCAACCTCGGGTGGGCCGCGCGGGAACTCGACCGGATGTGCGAGGCCCATGAACTGGCCACCCTGGCTTCCGCCCTCGACGATCTGCCGCTGGCGGAGGCGCGCAAGCTGCTGGCCGAGCCATGAGTGCAGCTCCTGATACGGCAAACTTGCAGGCGCGACTGGCCCGCCTCACGCCCGCGCAACGAGCCGCCCTGGCGGAACGGCTGGGCCGGGGTGATGGCCGCAACCAGAGGGCTTCCATTCCGCTTGCTCCCTGCCCGGCCCGCACGACAGCCGTGGACGGGGTGATGATCGCGCCTGCTTCGCACGCACAGCGCCGGATGTGGTTCCTCCACAATTTCGCACCGGAATCGCCTGCCTACAACACCGCCAAGCTGTTTCACCTGCATGGCCCGCTGGACAGCGCGCTGTGGGAACGCGCCCTGCAAATTCTGGCCGGACGACATGAGGCCCTGCGGACGACGTTTGAACTGCGCGGCACGGAGGTGATGCAGCGGGTGGCAGGCCGTATGGAGTTCAAGATGGAGACAGCCGATCTGAGCGGTCTTCCCAAGGCCCAGCAGCCGGCCCGGCTTGCGGAACTGGCCAAAGAACACGCGTGCCGGATGTTTGACCTGCGATACGGGCCGCTCTGGCGGGCGTGCCTGGTGCGGCTCGGCCCGGAGCAGCACACGCTGGCCATGGCGTTTCATCACAGTATTTTCGACGCTTGGTCAACGGGGGTGTTCTGTCACGATCTGGGCCGGATTTATGACGGCCTCCTGACCGGCAAGCCGGCGGAACTGCCGGAGTTGAGGGTTCATTACGCAGATTTCTCCCACTGGCAGGAACGGTTTGTCAGCGGCAACGAGCTGTCGCGCCTGGCTGGCTACTGGCAAGGCAAGCTTAAGGATGCTTCGCCCGTGCTGGACCTGCCTTCCGACCGTCCCCGTCCCCCGGTGGAATCCGCGCACGGAGCAAACCGCACTTTCACGCTTCCCCGGACGCTCCGGGAAGCACTCGTGGCGCTGGCGCATCGGGAAGAGGTCACGTTATTCATGGTGTTGCTCGCGGCCTTCAAGGTGCTCGTGTTCCGGCATTCTCGGCAGGAGGACGTGATCGTGGGGGTGCCGTTCGCCAACCGGAATCCGCGCGAAACCGAGGCACTGATCGGCTGCTTCGTCAACACCCTGCCGTTGCGCACCCTGCTGACGGGGGATCCTTCCTTCACTGAATTGCTCCAGCGCACCCGGCAGACTGTGCTGGAAGCACATGACCACGCGGCGCTGCCTTTTGAAAGTCTGATGCAGCTCCTGCCCACTGGGCGTGACCTGAGCCGGTCGCCCTGGTTCCAGTATTTCTTTCAGCTCCGCAATGTGCCACGCGCACCCATCGAGGCCGGCCCGGTGCGCGCGGAGCTGGCGGCGCAGACCACGGACACGGCGAAGTTCACCCTCAGCCTGCACGTGGACGAGCGGGACGGCGAACTGGATTGTGATTGGGAATACGAGATCGCCCTGTTTGACGCGGGCACCATTGACCGGATGGCTGCCCGCTGGGAAACCCTGCTGCAGGGCATCATCGCCCGGCCCGACACACGGATTTCCGCGCTGCCCCTGCTCCCGGCCGGGGAGCACCGGCTGCTGGCCGAGTGGAACCAGACGGAAACCGCCTTCCCGCACGGGATCTGCGTGCCTCAATTGTTCGAGGAACAGGCCGCCCGCACTCCCGGGGCGGTGGCGGTTGTCTTCGATGAGCAACGGTTGACCTATGGGGAACTGGACGCACGCGCGGAAGCGGTTGCGCGCCATTTGCACAGTCTCGGCGCGGGGCCCGAAACCCCCGTGGGCGTATGCGTGGGGCGCTCGCTCGAAATGGTTGTCGCGCTCCTGGGCGTGCTCAAGGCGGGCGGGGCCTACGTCCCGCTGGACCCGCAATATCCGCAGGAGCGCCTGGCGTTCATGGTCGCCGACAGCGGCACACGCATCGTGCTCACCCAAACCGCGTTGTGCGGACACCTGCCCGCATCGGAACTCACGCTGGTTTGTCTGGATGCACCCCTCCCGGCCACGTCCACCGCCGCATCAGTCCCAGTCGCGGCCCGGCCGGACTGGCTGGCGTACGTGATGTACACCTCGGGTTCGACGGGCCAGCCCAAGGGCGTCGAAGTGCTGCACGCGTCCGTGGTCAATTTTCTCCGGGACATGCGCCACCGGCTGGAGTTGGCCAACGCCGACGTGCTGCTGGCGGTGACGAGCATCAACTTCGACATTTCCGTGCTCGAACTGTTCCTGCCGCTAACCGTTGGCGCCCGGGTGGTGATTTGCCCGGACACAACCCGGAGCGACGGCGGCGCACTCGCGGCAGCATTGGAGAACCACGCCATCACCTGCTTGCAGGCAACGCCTGCCACGTGGCGGCTGCTGCTGGCTTCCGGCTGGCGCGGGAACGCCCGGCTGCTGGCACTCTGCGGCGGAGAAGCCCTGGCCGCCGATCTTGCTGCCGGCCTGGTACCGCGCTGCCGGCAGTTGTGGAATCTCTATGGGCCAACCGAGACCACCGTCTGGTCCACCGCTGCCATGGTGCATCCCGGCGAGCCGGTATCCATTGGCCGCCCACTGGCCAACACCCGGCTTCACATCTTGGACCCGCAGGGCCAGCCCGCACCCATCGGGGTGCCCGGGGAGCTGTTCATTGGCGGAGACGGGCTGGCTCGCGGCTATCGGAACCGGCCGGAGTTGACCGCCGAAAGATTCGTCGCCTGCCCCCCGGATTTGGGGAGCGGACGGCTCTATCGCACGGGGGATTGCTGCCGCTGGCGCGCGGACGGCAACGTCGAGTTCCTTGGCCGGCTGGACAATCAGATCAAACTGCGGGGCTATCGGATTGAACCCGGTGAAATTGAAGCGGCACTGCGACAGTGCTCCGGCGTAAGCGCGGCGGCGGTGATGGCGCGCGAGGACACTCCCGGCGACATCCGCCTCGTGGCCTATCTGGTGACGGCATCGGCTGCCACCGATGTCGGGGCAATCCGTGAATTCATGGCGAGCCAACTGCCTGAATACATGATTCCGTCGGTGTTTGTTATCCTGCCCGCGCTTCCGCTGACGCCCAACGGCAAGCTGGACCGCAGCGCGTTGCCCAAGCCGGGGAACGAGATCGCCGGACGGGGCACGGAACCCGCTTCCGGGCAGTCCCTGCTGGAGTATCGGCTGTTAGAACTCTGGGAGCGAAGGCTGGGAGTTCGGGGAGTGAAGCTGACGGATAACTTTTTCCGGCTCGGCGGCCACTCGCTGCTGGCGGCCCGGCTGATGCTGGATGTCGGGGAGCTGGTCGGCCAGCCGGTGCCACTCACCTCCCTCTTTCTCCAGCCCACGCCGCAGGCCATGGCCCAGCTGCTCAAAGACCGGCAACAGTCACCGGCCTGGGCCGCGCTGCTGCCGGTGCAGCCGGGCGGAGCCCTGCCACCCATGTTTTTCGCCCACGGTGAGGATGGCAACCTCTGGTGGGAATGCGAACTGGCCCGGCGGCTGGGAGCTGACCAGCCCGCGTACGGCTTGCAGGCCATGCGCACCAGCGACCAAGGCTGGCGCCACTCCACGGTGGAGGCCATGGCCACCGAGTACGCAGCGGAGATCCGCGCGCTCCAACCCGACGGGCCCTACTACCTGTGCGGCTATTCGCACGGCGGATTGTTCGCTTTTGAAGTGGCCCGCCAGCTGCGCTCGCAGGGACAGGCCATCGCCCTGCTGGCCCTGCTGGACACCGTCCCACACAACCTGCCCCCCCGGGTGCAGGCCCAGATGCGCGGCCCCTATTTGTGGCGGCGACTGGGCGAGCACGTGCGTCGCTTGGGGCACCAGCCTCCTGCCCAATGGGTGGAATACTTTCGCGGGCGCATGCAGGCGCTCAGCCGGCATGCCCGGCACTTCTTCCCCCGGACGCGACCGCCTACCCAGCCTCAATCTGGGGAAACCAACGAAGCATTGTTACACTTCCGGCAACTGGTACGCCAGTACCTCCCGCGCCCATGCCCCATAACTGTCACCTTGTTCCGCGCGGATGGGGACCAGGTTCGCCTGGAACCGGGATGGCGTTACCTGTCCTGCGGAAACCTGGAAACGGTCAACGTTCAAGGCGAACACCATAGAATCTTCGAAGGTGAGCGGCTGGAGCAGCTTGTGACAACCTTCCGCAAGGTGCTCACCGCCGCACAGCACCGGGCAAGAACCGGCCTAGTGGACCCAGTTAACATCCCTGCTCAATACGCGGTTGATCAACCGTCCGAGAAGGAACGCACCGTACCCAGGTGAATGAATTCGCCAAGTTCAAATTATTGCTCGATCAGAACGTCGAGCCGGCGTTGGTTGCCAAACTGCTCAAACGAGCCGAGCTGAACTGCGCCACGCGCCATGCCGGGGTTACTTCCAAGTGCGGGATCAATTTCGCCGCTGCGTCAGCAGGTCTTCAAGCGCCTGGAAGCCAGTGTTTTACAGCCTGATCACCAGCTTGGTAAAAGAGGCACTTGCGCCTCCGACGTCAACAAATCAGCGACCCCACGTGGGATCGCAGCGGCCATGGCAACCAGCACTTTGAAGCTGCGGCCAGCTTCCGCTTGGTGATAAGGCAGGCAACGGCAACTTCCTCAGCAACAGCCACACCTTGCGCGCTGCATCCGCGTACTTCCAAAGGCTCCACAACGATTAGGCAACGAACCCCACGAAGGAAGTGACGCGACATGATTTCCACGCGACCGCAACCGTGAAGCCTGAGCTTACTGGCTTACACCAGCGGTCGCAGTGGCCAGGCCGACGCGGGTGATGTCGAGTTGCTGGAGCAGGTCCAGCACGCTGACCACGTATTGATAGTCCACGTTTTGAGCCCCCCGGACAGCGACAGTCATTTCCTTGTCGGTCGCATGGATTTCGGTCAGGGCCACCTTCAATTCAGTCAGAGTCTTGGCCTCGTCGTTGAGGATGATCTTGCCCGTCTCGCTGATGACGATGTTGTTGATCTTCGGCTTGGGGGCGTCGGCCGGTGGTTTGCCGCTCGGCAGGTTCATCTCCAGATTATTGACGAGCTGCGGGGTGGTGATGATGAAGATCACCAACAGCACGAACGCCAGGTCGAGCAGCGGCGTGATGTTCAGCTCGTTCATCGAGCCGTGATGGGATTGGGAAAATTTGCGGCGCGCTTTCATTAGTTTCCGAGGGCCGTGATCGGCTCGCTTTCCTGCTGGGTATCGAAACGCACCAGCACCTTGGACGGGAAGTTTTTCGGTGGCGGCCGGCTCAGGGCGGCGGTGTCTTTCAAGGCACGTTTTACCGAATCGTCCCACTTGGAGTCGCCGGAGCCTTTGCGCCAGTCGGTGGAGGTAATGCGGCCGGTGGGATCGATGGTCACATCCACTTCCGCCATGAAGTTCACGTCGTCAACTCCCGTGGGACGGGTCCACTTCGACCGGAGGGCGTATTCCACGAAGCCCTTGTAAATCAGCACGGGATCACTGCTGCTTTGCACGACCTTGGCGCTGTCATCCTTGAAATTGAAGCCACCGACCACCATGGCGGGCGGGGCGACAACGGCGGGCGGCGGGGCCACGTTCGCCGGACGAATGGCTACCTGTGGCGGGGGAACC
>RFSE01000277.1 GCA_009924135.1 Pseudomonadota bacterium
TGCCCCAAGGCCGAAGAACTCGACAAATGCTATGCCTCCGGCGTGACTAACTGCCACACCGTCGGCGGAGCGTGCCTGCTACTGCCGTTTTTAGGTTAACCTGATTGCGAATGCATCGTGAAGACCGGACTCCGTGGTACGCCAGGCTGCGGGCGGGACTGCGTCGGTGTTGGTCGGTCATGATTCTGGTGGGTCTGGGTTGGGCGGCCAGCCCTGCGGGGATGGCCGCCGAAGGACCGGGCCGTCCGCTGGTCGTCGGGAGCGAACCGGATTTTCCGCCGCTGGCCCTGGGCCAGACGGAAGCCTCGGCAGGCGGCTTTACGGTCGAGTTGTGGAAGGCGGTGGCCCGGGAGCAGCGGCTGAACTTCACGCTGCGGGTCCGGCCCTTCGCGCAGTTGCTTCAGGAATTCAAGCGGGGGGAGATCGACGTGTTGATCAACCTCGCCCAGTCCGACGCGCGGCGGGAGTTCGCGGATTTCACGGTGCCGCACGTGGTCATCCACGGGGCGGTCTTTGTCCGGCGGGGCGAGGGACGCATCCAGACCGAGGCCGATCTGGCCGGCAAGGAGCTCATTGTGATCAATGCGGACCTGGCACACGACTACGCAGCGGGCCGGGGCTGGCAGCGGCAGTTGGTGCCGGTGGCGACGGCCGAGGAGGGGTTGCGGTTGCTGGCGGAGGGAAAACACGACGCCATGCTGATGAGCAAGCTGGTGGGCCTGCATACGCTGGCCAAAGCCGGGATCCAGGGGATCCAAGCCCTGCCCATCCAGGCCGGTTTTAACCAGAAATTCGCCTTCGCCGTGCGCAAGGGCGAGGCCGCCTTGCTCGCGCAGCTCAACGAGGGTTTGGCCGTGAGCAAGTCCAACGGACGCTACGATGCATTGTACGAGCAATGGCTCGGCGTGTATGACCCCAAGGCCCTCGCGGTCGCGGATGTACTAAAGTTCGCCCTGCCCCTGCTGGCCGGGCTGATCGCCTGGCAGGCCTACTTCCTCCATCGCAGCCGCCTGAACCGGCAGCGGCGCGAGGCCGCACTGGAGTTGCAGCGCAGCCAGGAGCACTTGCAGGCCATCGTCAACTCGGTGGAGGGCATTGTGTGGGAGGCGGATGCGGCGACCTTCCGGTTCACGTTCGTCAGCCCGCAGGCGGAGCGGCTGCTCGGGTATCCCGTGACCCAGTGGGTGGTGGAACCCCACTTCTGGACCAACCACCTCCACCCCGACGACCGGGAAGAGGCGTTGCGCTACTGCATCAAATGCACTCGGGCGCATCGCAACCATGAGTTCGAATACCGGATGATCGCCGCTGACGGGCGGACGGTCTGGCTCCGGGATCTGGTCACGGTGGTGGTGGAAGATGGCCGCCTGGTAAAGTTGCGCGGCATCCTGGTGGACATCACGGCGCGCATCCACGCGGAGCAGCGGCTGCGCCAGCTCTCCAGCGCGGTCGAGCAGACGGATGACAGCGTGTTGATCACGAACCGTGAGGGCGTGATCGAGTATGTGAACGCCGGCTTCGAGAAGACGACCGGCTACGCGTCCACCGAGGTGCTGGGCCAGACGCCGCGTCTGCTCAAGGCGGAGGGCCAGCCCCGCGCCTTCTTCGAGCGCCTCTGGCAGACGATCACCGCCGGCCAGCCTTTCCGGGCCGAGTTTGTGAACCGGCGCAAGGCCGGCTCCACCTACCACGAGGAGAAGGTCATCACGCCGCTGCGCAATCTCCAGGGCGAAATCACCCATTATGTCTCCGTCGGCCGGGACATCAGCCAGCGCAAGGCCGTGGAGGCCGCGCTCGAGGAAAGCCGCCAGATGCTGGAACGCGCGCAGCAGGTCGGACACATTGGCAGCTGGGTGTCCGCTCCGGGATCACAGGGCACGCTGACGTGGTCGGCGGAGGCAAGCCGCATCTTCGGCTTCGCACCGGGCGAGTTTGACGGACGGGTGGAAACCTTCTTTGCGCTGGTGCATCCCGAGGACCGGGACGCCGTGGCCCGGGCGTCCCGCGCGGCGCTGGCGGGCAAGCGCGCGTATGATCTCGAACACCGCATCGTGCGGCGGGACGGGCAGGTGCGCTGGGTGCATGAACAGGCGGATGTGGAACGCGATTCCGCCGGTCAGCCGGTCCGCATGGTCGGCGTGGTGCAGGATGTCACCGAGCACCGGCGGCTGGAGGAACAACTTCACCATTCCCAGCGGCTGGAGGCGATGGGCCAGCTCGCCGGCGGCATCGCGCACGACTTCAACAACCTGCTCAGCGCCATCCTTGGCAACGTGGAACTGGCCCAGTTGCAGCCCCCCGGCAGCCCCGAGTCCCGGACGAGTCTCGCCGAGATTCTTACCGCCAGCCGGCGCGCGCGGGACTTGGTGCAGCAAATCCTGGCGTTCAGCCGCCGGCAGGTACAGCGGCGCGAGCCGATGCAATTACACACGGTCGTCCGCGAGGCGTTAAGCCTGATGCGTGCCTCCGTGCCGGCCGCCATCGAGTTCAAGGCCCGCATCGCCATCACCCCAACAGTACTGGCCAATGCGTCGGAGATCCATCAGGTGACGGTGAACCTCTGCACGAACGCCTGGCACGCCCTGAAGGGACATCCGGGACTCATCGAGGTGGAGCTGGCCGAAACCGAGGTGACGCCCGACTTTGCCCGGAAGCACCGCGAACTTCGCCCCGGGCGCTATGTCTGCCTGATCGTCGCCGACAACGGGTGCGGCATGGACGAAACCACCCTGGAACGGATTTTCGAGCCCTTTTTCACCACCAAGCCGGTGGGCGAGGGCACCGGCCTCGGCCTCGCCGTCGTGCATGGCATCGTCAAGAGCCACGACGGCGGCATCGCGGTCAGCAGCGAGCCGGGCAAGGGCACGGCCTTCGCGCTCTATTTTCCAGTCTTTGTGACGGAGGTCGTCGAGCCGCCCGCTGCGGCGCAGCCGGTCCCACGTGGGCGCGGCGAGCACATTTTGCTGGTGGACGACGAGGAGCCGCTCACCCGGATGGGCCGGTCCGCCCTGGAACTGCTCGGCTACCGCGTGACCACCGCAACCCGCCCCGGTGAGGCGCTCGCACTCTTCCACGCGAACCCGGCGCAGTATGACCTCGTCATCACCGACCTGAACATGCCCGCCCTCGACGGCACGGAACTCGCCCGCAAACTGGTGGCGGCCCGGCCGGAAGTCCGCCTGATGCTCATCACTGGCTACAGTGCCGCCATCACCGCCGAGATGGCCCGTGACCTGGGCTTCCGCGAGTTGCTGTCCAAACCTTACGATCTGCGGAGCCTTGGCGATGCCATCCACCGGACCCTGAACGAAACCACCTTCATCCACCGCTCATGAAAACCATTCTCCTCGTGGAAGACGACATGGCCTGCGCGACGGCGCTTCGGACGGCCCTCAACTCATTCGGATATCAGGTGGTGGTCGCCCCGGATGGCAAACAGGCGCTGCGCCTCTACGATCCGCAGACGATCAACGTCGTGGTCGCGGACCTGATAATGCCGGAGATGGATGGCATGGAACTGATCAGGAAGCTACAGGCACGCGAACCCTCCGTAAGAATCATCGCCATCACGGGCGGCGGGGAAAGCAAGTCCGAACCCTACCTGCGGATGGCCGACCGGTTGGGCGCGGTCAAAACGCTCGCCAAGCCGTTCCCGTTGGAAGCCCTGCGCCTGGCCGTGGCAGAGTGCCTGGATGTGTGAGTACCAATTAATGGAATACACAGGGCCAAATCCCCGATTTGAACCACCGAACGTTTTCTCCCTCACCCCGGCCCTCTCCCGCTGGGAGAGGGAGAATCTTCGGCTGCCCTCGACCATTCGCTGCCATTTGCCAACCACGGCGTGCTACGTGACTCCCTCTCCCAGCGGGAAAGGGCCGGGGTGAGGGAGGACGGCTGCGCAAGCCACAACCCGCTGCCTCTTACCAAACTATTCAGCAGATGGTATGAGCACCGCCCGCGCGAGCGATATTCAAACCTCAGTTCGAGCCCGGCTCGGCTGGTCCCAAACGGAGAACCCGTTTCACTTGCGCCTGGAAATCAACGAGCTCAAACGGCTTGCAGAAATAATACGCGGCCCCGAGCCGGGCGGCCTCCGCCTGGGACTCGGGCGCGGTGACGGCACTGACGATGATCACCGGGACGTCACGCAGATGCGGTGACTGCCGGATGGTCCGGAAGACCTCGAACCCGTTCATGCCCGGCAGGAGAATGTCGAGGATGATGAGATCGAAATGCATCAGCTCCGCCATCGTCACGGCGGTCTCCCCTTCCGGGCTGACTTCCGCAGTGGTCTGGAGCTGCTCCAAGGCGCGGCGCAGATAGCTCGCCACTTCCGAGTGATCCTCGACAATCAGCACCGAGGGCCGGGAACGAGCCGCTGGCACGTTCGGCAGCGGGGCAGCGGCGCGGCGCGGCGCGGAGGGCTTACACAGACTAATGAGGCGGTGCAGGGTGGACATACCGAACGCGGATAACCATACCGTTGGACCCTGTCCCGCGTCTCCAAAAAGTTTTCCGCACCCCCGCGCCGGCGGCTACTTCTTCGCGTCCGTCTTCTTCGGGGCGGCGGGTTTGGCACCCTCGGCGGGGAGGGTCGTCACCTTCGCGGTCGGGGCGCTTCCGCCGGCGAACTGGGTGTAGAGCGAATTAATCGTCTCCGCGCCGGGCAGCTCCCCCTTCACGATGAGAAACCGGTAGCGAAAGGTGAACGAGCCGCCCTGCTTGATCTCCGTCACCGGGAAGGCCCCGAAGCGGCCGTAGTCGCGGTAGGCGGACCAGCGGGTGCCGGCGGGGTTCTGGGTGTGGCTCATCTCCACGACGCTGTAGGCGGTGCCCTCAAGCGTGTAGGTCTCGCCGACCCACGGGTAATCGGTGTCCTTGTGCGGCGCGGGCTTTTCAGCCGGGAAGTGGTAGAGAGTCTTTGACTTGTCCAGTTCACCCGCAGGACGGTAGTGGATGCCTGCGTGCTCAGGATCGCCGTTGAGCTTCACCTCGCCGCGCGGTGCGGTGAGCGTGCTGCTGAAGTCGATCAACGTACCACCCGCCGTGTGACGCACGATGAAGGTGCGTTCCTCGACGATGAACGCCGCTTTCGCCGTGTCGTTCCAGTGCACCAGCGCGGTGAACGTGGCCTGGTCTGCCGTGGCCTCCTGCTTGAGGATCTTTTGCACGACCTGTTCGCCGCCGGTCATGTGCCAGCGGTCGTAGCTCTTGCCTTCGAAGGTGATCTTGTTCCAGCCGATGAAAATGCCGCGATGGTGCGTGAACTGCCCGCCCGGACCCTTCGTGATGAGCTTGTCGCCGTCCGGGGCGAAGACATGCAGGTAGGGTTTGTAGGTGTCGTGCAGCGACTCCTTCGTGGCCGGGTCATACGCGTACATGAAGCGCACGAGCGACTTGCCGCCGAACGTCACGTCGAGCTGTTTGCCGGCGGTGTCGGCAAACGCATAACCATCCGCCGCCCCGGCGGAGGCGACCACGACGAGTGACCAAGCAGCGCAAAACAAGGAACCAAGTTTCATGATGCGTCGATGACACCACTGCGAACAGGCGGCGTCGAGGCGTGAATTGCAGTCCGGGCCTGCGCGGATAATGCGACTGGAGGGGAGGTGAGAATCCCCAACCAGCAGTTCGCGCAATGAACCCCTGAACCAGCCGCTGGGAGGGCGCGGTGTCCTCACCGCGCCGCCGAAGTCTAGTGGCGTCCGGGTGGTTCGGCGGCGCGCTGAGGACAGACGCACCCTACCCATGCCGGTTCATGGGGAGGGGTTGCCACGTCGGCGAGGGTGGCCCCACCCCTCATCCGGCCTCCGGCCACCTTCTCCCCTCGCTCCGCGAAGGGAGAAGGCTCCCCATGTGGCACCCCGGAGTACAAGAAACTGGGCTACCCCCGCGCTACGACCGGACCGCGGCCCTCCGGGCCGCAGCGGCGACTTGCGCAAATGGGACGAAAGGAAATCCGCAACCGCGCGTTGCGGGGTGGCTGCTGCGACCGGGACGGTCGCGGTCCGGTTCATGGTGAG
>RFSE01000278.1 GCA_009924135.1 Pseudomonadota bacterium
CCCCATTCCCCCCTCTTGGCCGTTCCCCTTCGCCTCGTCGGCGTCATCGGCCGGCTGTACGTCGTGCTGGAGAGCGACCGGGGCTTGGTGCTCATGGACCAGCACGCGGCGCATGAACGCATTCTCTTTGAGCAGATGCTCGACCGCCTCGAAGCCGGTGGCGAGGCGGACTCGCAACGGCTGTTGCTGCCGGAGACCGTCGAGCTGGCCGTGCGCGACGTGGAGTTTCTGCGCAAGCACCTGGCCATTCTCTCGCGGCTGGGCGTGGGCCTGAGCGAGTTTGGCGAACGCACCTTCCTGCTCGAAGCCCTTCCGCCGTTTGCCAAGGTCGCCGACGCCCGGCGCTTTGTGCTCGAACTCGTGGACGCGCTCAAGTCCGCCGGGGACGGAGTCAATGCGCTGCGCCTTGGCGAAGATGTTATCGCCAAGACCGTCTGCCGCCACGCCGTGAAGGCCAACGACCCGCTCGCCGGCCCTGAGCTGGAAAACCTCGTCGCCGACCTGCGCCGCTGTCGGATGCCTTACACCTGTCCGCACGGCCGGCCCACGTTGATCGAGATGAGCCTGAAGGAATTGGAGAAGAAGTTTGGCCGGGTACAATAAGGTTAGGGCACATTGTGGCCGGTTCTCATTAGCACCGGGCTTCGGCCCGGTGTTGTGCTCAGGTGTGTGGTCAGCCGTTTCAACGGCTTCGGTCTCGTGACCACGACGCAAACCGTTGAAACGGTTTGCTCGTCGCGAGGCCCACCCACCCGGCTGAAGCCGGGTGCTAATGAGAGGGGCATCCACACCCTGCGCTCTGGCCAAATGGTTTGACCCGCCCGCCCTTTGCCTCTAGCAATGCCGGTCACACGCATGAGCGAAACACCCGCGCCCGCCGCGCCTTCTTCCACCGCGAAATACATGACCCTGCTGGCCGCGTTCCTTGGCTGGCTTTTCGACGGCTTTGAGATGGGCCTATTCCCGCTCATCGGCCAGCCCGCGCTGAAGGATCTGCTCGGCCCCAACTCCGACCCGAACGACGCCACGAAATGGTTCGGCGCGATCATCGCCGTCTTCCTTGTCGGTGCGGCCAGCGGCGGCGTCGTCTTCGGCTGGCTCGGTGACAAGATCGGGCGCGTGCGGGCGATGTCCTTGAGCATCTTCACCTACGCGATCTTCACCGGACTGTGCGGCTTTGCGACCGAGGCGTGGCACGTCGCGGTGCTGCGGTTCGTGGCCTCGCTGGGCATGGGCGGCGAGTGGTCGTTGGGTGTGGCGCTGGTGAACGAAATCTGGCCGGGCAAGAACCGCGCCCTCATCGCCGGGCTCATCGGCGCGGCGGCGAACGTGGGTTATCTGCTCGTGGCGGTGTTGAGCATGGTGCTGTTGAGCTTCATCGCTACGGCGAAGGGAATGTTCCTGGGTATAGGCTTGTCCGAGGAATTCACCACCAAACTGCTGTCCAACTCGGCGTGGCGCTTTCTCATGATCAGCGGGGCGCTGCCGTCGTTCCTGATCTTCTTCATCCTCTTGTTCGTGCCGGAATCAGCGAAGTGGCAGGCCGAGCACAAACGCGGCGCGACCTCGCACTGGGCCAAGCTGGACCTCTTCGGCGTGCTGCTGGGCAGCCTTGCGGCGCTGGTCATCATCTGGGCATGGTCGCCAGCGGGCGTCAGCACGGTACCGGCCATCCTCATTACGATCGTCGGCCTCGGCATTGCGCTCTTCGGCTTTCTCTACCCGATGCGCAAATACATCGAACGCGCCGAGTTGGTCAATGCGATCAAACCCGGCCAGGGCTCGGCCATCGTGAAAATGATGCTCTTCGGGGCGGGCATCGCGGCGGTGGCGTTGCTGGGCACATGGGGTTCTACCCAATGGGCTCCGCGCTGGGTGCTCCAGCTCGAACCGGATGCCACCAAACATGCCAAGGAATGGACGCTTTTCTGGCTCTCAGTCGGGGCCATTGTGGGGACGATGGTCGCGGCGCTCGCGGCCGGCCGGTTCGGACGGCGCATTACCTACGCCGTGCTGTGCGTGGCGTCCATCGGCGGCGCGCTGCTCCTCTACCAGGGCAACACCCACTACGACGGTTTCTTCCTCTTCTCCACGTTCGTTGCCGGTGCGGCCACGGCGTCGTTCTATGGCTTCTTCCCGCTCTATCTGCCGGAGCTGTTCCCCACGGCGGTCCGGGCGACGGGCCAGGGCTTTGCCTTCAACTTCGGCCGCATCGTCGCGGCCGTGGGCGGCCTGCAAACGGCCAATCTGATGAAGGTTTTCGACAACAGCTTCCCCAAGGCTGCCTCGGTTATGACCGTGATCTATGTCATCGGCATGTGCATCGTGTGGATCGGGCCGGAGACCAAGGGCAAAGAACTGCCGGAGTAGGTGGCGACGGCGGGAGGGCGAGACAGAGTGACAGAGTGAAAGCGGGAAAGAGGCAAGGCAAGCCTCGGAGTTCCTTGTCACTCATTCTCCCCCTCACTCCATCCCGCTTTCTCACTTTCCCCCCCGGTCCACATGTCGGAGACTCGCCGCGATGACTTCGCCCGTGAACCCGCCTGCCGCGACTGCGGATGACTGGTTCACGCCGGGACGGTTCCTCGCGCTGCTGGCGCTCGCCCTCTTCGCCGCGTTTCCCGAAGTCATCCTCGGCAGCCATACGTTTTACTATCGCGACTTTGGCCACTTCGCCTACCCGCTGGCGCATTACCAGCGCGAGTCCTTCTGGCACGGCGAAATCCCGCTTTGGAACCCCTACAGCTCCTGCGGCCTCCCGCACTTGGCGCAATGGAATACCATGTGCCTCTACCCCGGCGCACTGATCTACCTGCTTGGCCCGATGCCGTGGGCGCTGGGCTTTTTCAGCCTCGCGCATCTGCTGCTCGCGGGTGCCGGCGCGTACCGCCTCGCGCATCATTGGACCGGCAACCGTTTCGCCGCGACCGTGGCCGGCTTGGCCTTCGCCTTCAACGGCTTCACCCTTCACGCCGTCATGTGGCCAAACAACGTCGCCGCGCTCGCCTGGGCCCCGTGGCTCTGGCTGCTGATCGGGCGCGCCTGCCGGGAAGGCGGGAAAACCATCCTTCTCGCCGGACTCGTCGGGGCAATGCAGATGCTGGCGGGCGCGCCGGAGATCATCTTGTTTACGTGGGGAATCGCTGCGCTGCTTGCGCTGGCGGAAGGCAAAAGGCAAAAGGCAAAAGGCAAAAGAAGCAGCCGCGACCAGCTTCACACTTTTTCCTTTTGCCTTTTGCCTTTTGCCTTATCCCTCCTCCTCTCTGCTGCCCAACTTCTCCCCTTCCTCGACCTCCTCCGCCATTCGCACAGGACGCTCGGTTACGACGACAATCTCTACGCCATGCCGCTCTGGGGCTGGGCGAACTTCTTAGTCCCGCTTTTTCGCATGACCCCGGACCGGCTCGGCGTCTTCACGCACGTCGAGCAGCAATGGACTTCGAGCTACTATCCCGGCATCGGCGTGCTGGCGCTCGCCGCCCTCGCCGTCTGGCGGCGACGCGAACCGCGCGTGTGGCTGCTCGCCGCCGTTGCCGTACTGGGCGTCTGGCTGGCGATGGGTAGGGACGCCTTCCTGCTGGCCTGGCTGAAGGCGCTGTGTCCGCCGCTGGGCTTCATCCGCTTCCCCATCAAGTATGTGCTGTTGCCGCTGATGGTATTGCCGTTTTTGGCGGCGTTGGCCTTGGCGGAGCGCCGGTCTCCGACCCTGCGCGATGTCACCGACGAAGCTGAACATTCGTTCTTATCAAAAGCTTTCACCCCCCCAAGCCTTCCTGTTGGAGCTTTTTCGCTCCGTGATCTTGGGATGGTAGGTGGAGGTCTAGTCTTGGTGTGCGGTCTCGTTTGTCTGCTGGCCTTCCGCGTTCCTCAGTCGCTGGATTGCATGGGCAACGCTCTCCAACGCCTTCCGGTTCTCTGGTTGTTCGTCACAGCCCTAATTTTCGTCGGCAGGACGGCTAAGATTTCCTTGTCCGTAACAGCCCGCGTCGCAGTTCTGGCCGTTCTCACTTTGGACATCCTCACCCACGCCCCGCGCCAAAACCCCACCGTCATCACCCAGGCCTACGAGCCGGGGATGGCGAAATTCTCCACCTCCATGCCGCGCCTTGGCGAGGGTCGGGCGATGATCAGCCGCGAGATGGAAGGCTTCATGGCACACGCGCAAAACACCAACGCCCTCAACTACTGCATCAGTTCGCGCCGCGCACTCTTCGCGAACTGGAACCTCCTCGAAAGCGTGCCCAAGGTGAACGGCTTCTTCTCGCAGTTCCCGCGCGAACTGTCGGACACCTGGTGGCTGCTCTATGGAATGGACCGGCCGTTCCCGGAACGATTCGCGGACTTCCTTGGCATCTCGCGGATTTCATCCAGCGAAACGCTCTTCACCTGGGCCCACCGTACCAACGCACTGCCGCTCGTCACCGCCGGCCAGCAACCGGTCTTCGCCAACGCGACAAACACCTTGCGCGCCATCGCCTCCGCTGATTTCAATCCGGCCAGTGTCGTCTATCTGTCCGAAGAACTCCGGGCTTCCGCCACGGTCACCAACGCCGCCCCAGCCCGCGTGCTCACCACGCGCTGGAGTGCGGAGTCGCTGTCCATCGAGGTCGAGGCCGACGCCCCCGCCTGGGTGGTCATCGCGCAAACGTATTATCACCCCTGGCACGCGTTCATGGGCGAACGCGAGATCCCCATCCACCGCGCCAACCACGCCTTCCAAGCGATCGAAATTCCGGCCGGCCGGCACTCCCTCGTACTGCGATATGTCGATCATGCCTTCAAGCTCGGCGTCTGCCTCTCACTCGCCACGCTCGCCTTTGTGATCTCCGGACTCGCCTGGTTTTCCCGCCGTCCACTGAAAACTGAACACTGAAAACTGAATACTCCCGCCTCCAACCTCCTCTCCCCCGCCCGCTTCGCGCTGTTCCTCGCGTTGCTTGTCGGCGCAACGTGGCCCGACGTCCTGACGGGTGCGGGCAGTTTCGTCCTGCGCGACTTCAGCGTCTTCGGCTATCCGATTGCGCACTATCATCGGGAATGCTTCTGGCGCGGTGAACTGCCGCTCTGGAACCCGCTCAACAACTGCGGCCTGCCCTTCCTCGCGCAGTGGAACACGATGACGCTCTACCCCGGCTCGCTCTGCTATCTGCTCCTGCCGCTGCCGTGGTCACTGGGAATTTTCATGCTGCTGCACCTCTGGCTCGGCGGCCTGGGTGCGTATGCGGTCGCGCGCCGCTGGACCGGCCTGAACCTCGCCGCCGCCGTGGCCGGCGTGGCCTACGCCTTTCACGGCCTCACGCAGCAATCCCTCATGTGGCCAAACAACATCACCGCGTTCGGATTGCTCCCGTGGGTCGTCCTGACTGCCGAAAGCGGCGTTCGCGAAGGCGGCCGCAAGCTCGTCGTGGCCGCCCTGGTCGGCGCGCTGCAAATGCTTACGGGTGCGCCGGAGGTCATTTTGTTTACGTGGCTGATCGTGGGAGCACTGGCGCTGCGGGGAGTGTTCAGTGTTCTGTGTTCTGTGTTCTGTGGGCAACCGAGTCCGGCAGCAGCGTCGGAAGCTCCAGCTCTGAAAATTGAACACTGGTTACTGAATACTGGAAACGCCCGACTGCTCGGAATCGTCGCTCTAGTCACCCTCCTCTCCGCCGCACAACTCCTCCCCTTCCTCGATCTCCTCCGCCATTCGCAGCGCGACGCCGGCTTCGGTGATTCCGTGTGGTCGTTGCCCGCCTGGGGCTTGGCGAACTACCTCGTACCGCTCTTCCGCTGCGTGCTCACCTCGCCCGGCGTGCCCTTGCACAGCGGGCAGAACTGGACCTCGTCCTACTACGCCGGAGCGGGCGTGGTTGCGCTGGCGTTGCTCGCCGTGCTGCGTGTGTCGGACCGCCGGTCACGATTGCTGTCGCTGCTGGCGGCAATCTTTCTCCTGCTCGCATTGGGCGACGGCGGGCTGCTCTTTTCGGCGTTCAAGCATGTCCTGCCGCTGGGCGTGATGCG
>RFSE01000279.1 GCA_009924135.1 Pseudomonadota bacterium
CCCGCTGGCCTTTACACTCGCGCCAATCGTTTTCACACCGGAAGCGGAGGATGCCCGCATTAGCGCTCTGTGCCTCGCTGCTGACGTTTCGGAGGTGACCGGGCCGGAAACACAGGTTAAGGCCGTCGAGGCACAGAAGGCCATCCGGGGCGTGATCAGCGCGGTTGAGAAGGCCCGCAAGGCGCAAAAGGTTCCGATTCTCGAAGCTGGCCGAAAACTCGACGCCGCGTGCGACAAGTTTTGCGAGGATTTGAAATCGCACGAGCTGCGCATTGCGACGGAGGTTGGCAACTATCAGGAGGCCGAGCGCGAGAAGGTCCGCAAGGCCGAGCAAGCCGCCGCCGCCGAATTGGCACGCATTGAACGGGAGCGCCAGGAAGCCGTTGAAGCTGCCCAGCGGGCCGCGTGGAAGGCGCAACAGGAAGCTGAAGCCAAGGCCGCCGCGGAGCGCGCCGCCGCCGCCCGCGCTGCCGCCGAAGAACGGGCGAAGATCGAAGCGGAAGCTGCCAAGGAGCGCGCGAAGGCTCGAAACGATCAAGAGCGCGCCGCCGCAGAAGCTCACGCCAAGGCTGCTCAAGAGCAGGCTGCCCAACGCGCGGAACAAGATCGCATCGCCGCAGAAGCCCGCGCAAAAGCCGAGCAGGAAGCCGCCGCCGCGCGCCTCGCCGCCGAGAAGCAACGGCAGGACGAACTTGCCGCGCAACAAATCGAAGCCGTCGGGACCGTCGCGCAACCCGCGAAGGTGGCTGGCCAAGTCATAAAAGAGGAATGGGAGATCACTGAAATCAATGCCTTCGCCCTGATGCGCGTTCGCCCTGACCTGGTGCGTGACGTGATTTTCGACCGTGTGGAAATCAAGCGCGAGTTGGATCGGGGATTGACGCTGGCCGGCGTCAAGGGCTGTTCCCAACGCGCGGATTGCAGCCCTCAACACTGCGCAGCGCGAGACTATCCGGCATTTTCTGCAACAACAGGCAGCGCGATTCTGATTATGACCACACCAAACGACGGACGGACTGCGCTCGAGAAAGGCGGACAATGACATACGATCAAATCATAGCGTCTAAGATGCGCACGGTTGGCTCATGTGGCTTTGAGCCGATGCCTTTCACTGCTCCGCTTTTCGACTGGCAGAAGCCCGTCGTGGAATGGGCCATCCGGAAAGGCCGATGCGCGCTCTTTGAGGACTGCGGGCTTGGGAAGACGGTTCAGCAACTGGAATGGGCGCAGCAGGTTGTTACACACGCGGGAGGCATGGTCTTGATTCTTTGCCCGCTCGCTGTAGCCGCGCAGACTGTGCGTGAGGGGTTACAGTTCGGAATCAAAGTGACCCAGTGCAAGACGCAAGTCGATTGCCAGCCAGGAATCAACATCACGAACTATGACCGCATCGAGCACTTCTCACCGGAGCTTTTCGCGGGAGTCGTGCTGGACGAATCTAGCATATTGAAAGCATTTCAAGGGAAGCTGCGCAACCTGCTCACCGCCGCATTCAGTAAGACACCGTATCGGCTTTGCTGCACGGCTACACCGTCGCCGAATGACTTCACAGAGCTGGGCCAGCAAGCTGACTTCCTTGGTATCTGCAAGCCGTCTGAGATGCTCGCGACGTACTTCATCAATGACACGTTCGACACGGGGACGTGGAGACTCAAGGGCCACGCGGAAGAGGCTTTTTGGAAGTGGGTTAGCTCCTGGGCCGTGTGCATTTCCAAGCCGTCCGACATTGGGTTTTCCGATGAAGGTTACGAACTGCCACCGCTTGAAACGCATCTGGTAAACGTCGCGGTTGACCATCGGGCCGACGAAGGCAGTGGCGAGCTTTTCGTGAATCCAACGGTGAGTGCGACGCAGATTCACGCGCACAACCGTCGCACGATGCAAGACCGTGTTGCCGCCACGGCTCAAATCGCGAACCAGTCCAGCGAGGCGTTTGTTGTTTGGTGCGAAGGGAATGACGAATCGAGCGCGCTCGCCGCCGCAATTCCCGACGCGGTTGAGATCGTCGGCAGCGATTCCGCAGAATTCAAGGAACAGTCGTTTGATGATTTCTGCACCGGGAAGACGCGCGTCATTATCAGCAAGCCGAAGATCGCCGGGCTTGGGTTGAACTTTCAGCACTGCCGCAATGAGATATATGTCGGAATGACGTATTCCTTTGAGCGGTTTTACCAGTCCGGCAAGCGTCTGCACCGGTTCGGCCAGAAGCGCAAGGTGAACCGCTACATCGTCAAAACTGACGCAGAGAACGGCGTGCAACGCGCCATTGACCGCAAGCAGGAGCAGCACGACCAGATGCGTGCGCTGATGAAATTCACGCGTGACGAACTTTTCAAACAGCAGGAACCGCAGAAAATGAACACCCAGATCGAAACTATCTCCGGCGAAAATTGGACGATGCACCACGGCGATTGCGTCCGTGTTGCGAAAACCTTCACTGACAACTCCGTTGGCTTTTCGGTTTTCTCGCCGCCGTTCGCGGACTTGTTCACCTACTCAGACGATGTTCAAGACATGGGAAACTGTGCGGGGCTGCCGGAATTCATGGTTCAATTCGGAGCGTTGGTTGACGAATTGAAGCGCGTCTTGATGCCTGGCCGAGAGGTGGCAGTGCATTGCTGTGACCTGCTCGCCACGAAATGGAAGGATGGCGAGATCGAGTTTAAGGATTTCAGCGGAGAACTGATTCGCGCTTTCCGCTCCCGTGGCTTCGCGCTCCATTCGCGCATCACGATTTGGAAAGACCCAGTAACCGAGATGCAACGCACGAAGGCGCACGGGCTGCTCTACAAAACACTGCGGACGGACAGCAGCAAGTCCCGCGTCGGCGCTCCTGATTACCTTCTGGTTTTCCGCAAGCCGGGCGAGAATCCCGTGCCGATTCGCCACGAACCGGAGAGCTTCCCGCTCTCCATGTGGCAGGAACTCGCCAGTCCGGTCTGGATGACGATCAATCAAGGCCGCGTGCTGAATGGTGAGATTGCGCGCGAAGATGCTGACGAACGCCACATCTGCCCGCTGCAACTCGACGTGATCGAACGCGCGTTGCGGCTCTGGTCAGCCGAAGGCGACTTGGTTTTCTCGCCATTTACCGGCATCGGAAGCGAAGGGTTTTGTGCGCTGCGGATGAAGCGTAAATTCGTCGGCGCAGAGTTGAAGCGCAGCTACTTTGAAACCGCTCTAACCTACCTGCATCGCGGCAACGAGGAATCCCGCAGCCTCTTCGACTTCGACGCATGAACCTTCTCGTCATCTACACCGATTCCAACCGGCTGAACGAATGCCGCGTGATGGACGCGCTGCAAAACGCGAACGTGATTTCAGACAACTGCGTCGCGGTTCACGACGTGGCCAAGCCGGACGATGCGAATGCGGTTGAGTGGTTGAAGAAGAATTACAAGGAGAAGACACGATGAAACGCCCCAAGAAATGGCAGGGCCGGTGCGGTTGCGGCGCGCTGGGCATCAAGCACGGCGGCCTGATTACGTGCGAGCCGTGCCTAACCAAAGACAACCGCAGTGGTTACGGCTGCTGCAAAACGAGAGGGCCAAAGCGATGATTTTCACCATCGTGCTCATGCACTCCAAGACCAGCGCCGAATTGTTACGCGAGCGGTTTGAAGGCAAACCAGAGCGGGCCATGCACCGTACCGGCTACCACTCAGAACGCGGCGGCGTGGCCTACGCGACGGCGGGAGGCATCATCCGGTGGGCATTTAGAGACGGCGAACGAATTACGATCAAGAGACCGAAACGGAAGGGCAAATAACATGGGATTCAAACCTGATGAAGTGGCGCAGATGCAAGCCCGGCTGGCGGCGGGGCGGAATCGGCGCACCGTGAAGGTCACTTGGCCTGTCTTTAAGGAAACCGGGGAGCAAGCCGGGACAATCGCCGCTAACATTCCCGTTTTACTTCGCGGGAAAAAGCCCGGCTCCAAACTGGAGGAGCGGTTTCTATCGCTGTGGCAGGCCGTCCAGGGGCCACCATTGGAGCGTGAATTCCGCTTCTACCCGGCGCGGAAATGGCGCGGTGATTTCGTCCACGTCGCCAGCCGGACCATCTACGAACTGGACGGGATGGTTTGGAACGGTGGCCACACGCGCGGCGACGGCTACACGCGGGACCGTCAACGTGATTTTGAGGCTCACTGCGTCGGGTGGACGGTGGTGCGGCTAGTCGAGCCACTGCTTACTCAGGAGAATATTTTGGCACTCGCGATGCGGGCGCATGTGAACAGTCCGGTAAAGAGCGTTCTGCCGCAATCACGCGGCGGCGCGGAGAAGGAATGACTATGAGCAACTTCAACAAAGTAATCTTGGCTGGGAACCTGACGCGTGACCCGGAGCTGCGGTTCACGCCGAAGGGGACGGCGGTCTGTAAGTTCGGACTGGCCATCAATCGCACCTGGACAGGTGAGGACGGGCAGAAGCGCGAAGAGTCGACATTTGTGGACGTGGACGCTTTCGGGAAGACAGCGGAGAACGTCGCGAAGTTCTTCCGTAAGGGCGGGCAAATCCTGTTGGAAGGCCGCTTGAAGCTCGACCAGTGGGACGATAAACAGACCGGCGCGAAGCGCAGTAAGCTCGGTGTCGTGCTGGAGTCGTTTACCTTCATCGGAACCGCGCGCGGGGAGAAAGACGCAGCAGAGGGTAAACCAGCGCGCAAGGATGCGCCCGCAGTGAGTTCTCCAAGCGGTGAACCCGACGGGACGGATGTTCCGTTCTAATGCACGCCCGCGTTCCATTCCACGGCTTCCGCGTTCCGCTAATCGGCGTCCCCGATGACGAGACGCTTCAAGAATGCGAAGACTGCCACGACCCGCACGACATTTTGCAGACACGATTGAGTTTTGACGGACATTTCAGGTGCGATGAATGCACCGAGAGAGATGATAATTATGAGCAAAAACAGCGAACTACTTGAACCTGATGACATGCACGGCCCTATTGGCAGGGACGAGCTGATTACGCTCTACTTTGGATCGCGTCGGATGATTTCCGATTTGGTGAAATCCAATCTGATTCTGGCTTCTGAGAATGTCCACCTTCGCGCTGAGAACGAAGAGTTGAACGCGTGGAAATCCGGCATGAAAGGTGTGGAGGAATTCTACTCGATGCGTTACCAGCGGGACGAATGGCGGGAGCTTTGCCGCCAATATGACGAGCTTTTCTATGACTCCGCAAGCGTATCAGCCGTTGACCAAGTGCGCGCCGATTTCCATAAACTTAACGAAAAGCTGAAGCACTACACGCCCGCCGAGGATGGGCTGGCGCAATCATGGCAGGATGAGCGCGTGTTCATGAATCCGCCGTATGGCAAGGAACTCGGTCGGTGGATGAAAAAAGCCTACGAGGAAGCGCGGGACAATGGCGCACTCGTCGTCTGCTTCGTGCCTGCCCGCGTGGATACAAACTGGTGGCACAACTGGGCGAGCAAGGGCGAAGTGCGATTCCCGAAAGGCCGCGTGAAATTTGCAGGTGCGGACGCCTCCGCGCCGTTTCCCGTGGCGGTGGTGATATTCCGCCCACGGCTATGATGCCTAACGAATAGCTCTGCCATGCGCGACCAAATGACATCCGAACTCGCTGACAGCGCCAACGCGCATTGGCAGCAGCGTCTTGTTAGCCGCCGACCTCGTGCCGCTGACTTATTTTGCTGCGCTGGTGGTGCTGGCACAAATCAACGACCGGAAAAAGAAAACCGGCGGCAAATGCCGCAAGCCAAAGAATCTCGAAGAAGCCCGCGAAATCATGGGTATGCCGTGGGCGACTCGGAAAGAAATAGCGCAAGCCATCCCGCCGGCTTACGCCGAATATCTCGCGCTGCAAATCATGCGCGAACTCAAGGCGGCTAACTCCAAGTAACCATGACCCTCTCCAAGACCCCGCCGACTATTCCAGGAGACTACCGCTGGCGATACAACTCAATTCACCTCCAT
>RFSE01000280.1 GCA_009924135.1 Pseudomonadota bacterium
CCGTACACGTTCCGGAAGCCCCCGCCCCTGTCGTCCTCATCAAAGCCCCCGAGCCGGAGCCGCCACCGGTGGTGCCCGAGATCGTCCCGGAGCCGCCCGCCGCTCCCGAGGTGGTGGCCGAAGCTCCGGTGCCAGCACCGTCGGTGAATGTCGCGTCCCCGGTTCCGCCCGCGCCTGCCACCGCTCCCGTTTCGCCTGTTCCGTCCACTCCCCCGGCTCCGGCTCGGGGGCTTTGATGAGGACGACAGGGGCGGGGGCTTCCGGAACGTGTACGGGCGCGGCAGGTTTCAGCGGCCCCAGTTTCTCCTCGAGGAACTCGGCGGTGATCTTGTCCAGTGAACTGGAGGGAACCTTGGCTTCCTTGATGCCCAGCTCTTTGGCGATCGCAAGCACCTGCTTGCTCTCGATGCCGAGCTTCTTGGCGATGTCGTAAATGCGAACGGGCATAAAAATTTACGCGCCCGGGAGGTTGACCTCACGGGCGCGCTCAACCAATCCAACTACGCGAGCGCGCTGGCCAGTGAACCAGTCTTGGCCGCTTCTTTAATGGCGGCCAGCACAACGCCAGCCTGCTCCCCAATCTGCGGAATCTCTTTCAAATCGGCTTCCTCGGCCTGGGTGACCACGTCCTCCAGGGCATGAAAACCGGTGTTTACCAGCGCCTCAGCCATTTCCCGCGTCACGCCGGGCACGGCGGCGAAAGCTTCGACGGCGTGCAACACTTTGCCTTCAATCCCGATGGCGGTGACATGTTCGGCGTCGATGTTCACGGCCCAGCCGGTAAGCCGGTGGGCGAGGCGGGCGTTCTGGCCGCGCTTGCCGATGGCCAGGGAAAGCTGGCTCTCATCCACGAGGATTTTCACCGCGTGATTCGCCTCGTCCACTTCCATGCTCTTGAGCACGGCCGGGGCGAGCGCGTTGGTGAGATACGTCTTGATGTTCGGATCCCACTTGATGATGTCCATCTTCTCGTTGTTCAGCTCGCGCACGATGTTCTTCACGCGCTGGCCCCGGAGCCCGACACAGGCCCCGACGGGATCAACCTTCGGATCGCGGCTGTAAACGGCGAGCTTCGTGCGGAAGCCGGGCTCGCGGGCGCAGCCTTTTACTTCAACCGTGCCGTTGGAGATTTCGGAAACCTCGAGTTTGAAAAGTTTCAGCACGAATTCCGGCGCGGCGCGGCTCAGGATGATTTCCGGGCCATGCGGGCCGTTTTCTACGGCTTTGACGTAGCAGCGGATGCGTTCGCCGATCTGGTATTCCTCGGTCGGGACACGTTCGCGATTAGGCAGCAGCGCCTCGTAACGGCCCAGATCCATGATGACATCCGACCGCTCGAAGCGGCGGACGGTTCCGCTGATGATGTCACCAACCCGGTCCTTGAATTCGTCAAAGATCAACGCCTTTTCCGCTCGCCGGACCTGTGAAAGCAGCGCCTGCTTGGCGTACTGTGCCGCGATGCGGCCGAAGCCATTGGGGGTCACCTCGACCTCCAATTCCTCACCCACCTGGACGTCCGCTTTCTTCTTGCGGGCCTCATTCAGGGAGATCTGATCGTGCTTGGAGATGACCTTGTCCGCCACGATGAGCTTGGCAAAGGCCCGGATATCACCCGTCTTGGGAT
Source organism: Pseudomonadota bacterium (assembly GCA_009924135.1). Lineage (GTDB taxonomy): Bacteria > Verrucomicrobiota > Verrucomicrobiia > Limisphaerales > SXTU01 > SXTU01. The sequence goes on from RFSE01000280.1 coordinate 1,625, forward strand.
CAATGATGCAACGGAGCTCCCGCGCCGGCCCGACGGCCTTTTTGGCGGCAGAGACAAGCGATTCCTGGACCGCGGTGACCAGGACATCCTTGCTGATGCCCTTTTCGCGTTCCCAGAATTCCAAGATGGCTAGAAAATCGGCGTTCATAATTCGACCCGTGCCTGCGCCCTTTCAGGGGCAAAAAAAAGCCGGAAAAATTTCCGACTTCACACGCTGGCGAACCAGCTACTTCGTTGACCGCACCGCAAGTTAGGGGAGGCTATAAACACCGTCAAGCTTCAATTCCGTGGCCACGGATGCCTGGGCGCATCTCGACACTGCCCCGGAGCGCGGCTGTGTCCCGCTCGGCGCGGGATCAGCCGCAGCATAATCAGAATGCCGGACGGGGACGGAACGCCGCAACGCCTCCGGCCAAGCGCAGCCGCTGCGGCTGGTCTCCGCGACACCGCCGCGCTCCGCAAGATTTCGTTCTCGGGGGTAGTGTCAAGATGCGCCCCGGATGGCTTCGGGTGGAGAATACCTGCGCTCCACTGACCGCGCAATTGTTGCTCAAGTCCGGTGGCCGCCGTCTCAAATCGCCGCACACCTCAAAGCTCGGAGCGCTCCGGCGCAATCTGGCTTGCCCGCGCCCGGACACAACGCCGCAACCAAGCGGTGGCATCAGGGCAGGTCGCGGCAAAGGGGTCGAGCAGTTTCAAGGCATCGACGCCTTCCGCCTCGATCAATTCCCAGTCCACAAAGTACCGGAAGGGCTGGTCCTTGAGGTCATGCATGAGGCTGGAACGGGCGGCGGCGCGGGTGTTGGCCGGGGGAGTGAGCAGGGCGGCATGTTGTTCCCCGGCCGGGATGGCCCAGGGTTCCGGCGTCCGGGCCAGCACCCAGGCGAGATTGCGGGCGGGGTCAACGGCGTGGAACTCCAAGTCCTGCGCTCGCAGCCAGGGATCGGTCCACGGGAGGTTTTCCTGGGCCAGGAATTGGGCGTAGAGCCAACGCTTCGTCACCCAGTCCACGACGCCCACGAGCTGTTCGGCGTTCGTTTCCAGGCCCGACAACACCCCGTCCCAGATGCCGAGCAACGCGTCCGTCTCGGCGTCGCGACCGCGAAATGCCCGGTCCGCCGCCGTGTAAAACCACCGCAGCACCTCCACGGCCGGGATTTCGCGACCGTCCGCCAGCAACACCCGCCACGGGCCATCCGGCGAGTGCGAGAGCGTGCGAAAGGTGTACACCGCATCCGCCAGCGTGACGGACGGCATCTGATCGATCTCCAGTAAATCCAGCACCAGCGACGCCGTGCCGCACTTGAGCGCGAGCGTGGCCGGCAGCACGCTGGTGTCCCCGTGGATGAGGTGCAACCGGCGGAACCGGCGCGGGTCGGCCAGCGGTTCGTCGCGCGTATTAATAATGGCGCGGTTGAATTGCACCCATTCAAAAAGGTCGTTGTTGATGTAGTCCGCGCGCTGGCTGATCTGGAAATCACTATCCATTGCCAGTTTGATGACGTCGCCGCGCGATTCCGCCCCGGGCGAGGACCGTACCCGCCCCGCGCCGGTGTAGAGCACCCGCAGCGTGAGAAAGGTAAGGAGCGACTGGACGTTCGCCTCATTCAACGGGGCGCTGCGCCGGACGAGGTAGTTCTCATGGCAGCCAAAGGTCGCGCCCGAGTAATAATCCACGTTGTTCCGCACGAAGCCGAGGCTGTCGGCCAGGCCGAGTTCGTGCGTGGCGGCGGTGAGCATCGCATCGCCCGCCTGATCGTAGCGGAGCAGGTCGCGGAGGGACAGGCATTCGGGCGTGCAAATTTCGAGGTGCCCCATGTCCACGTAACAGCGCCCGCCGTTGAAAAGGAAGCCGCCGTTGCCCGCCGGCTCGTCCCAATCCCGCTGATGCAGGTCCGCGAGGCCGAACCGGTGCTGTTCGAACAACCAGTTGCGCACCCGCGCGACCGCCGGCGGCGGCCCGGCGGGGTCGTTGCTCAGGCACCCGTATTCAGTTTCGAGGCCGACGATGCGGTTCATGGGAGCAATCGGTTATTGCCGAAGCCGGATGCGGACGACGCCCGGTGAAACCACACTGAAGGCACCGGTAAATTGCGCGCCGTGGGTTTGAAAGGCATCGGACAACAGCTCCACCTTGGCTTCGGCCGAAACACCGGCCAACCGTATCAAGACCACGCCCGCATGAATGCGCCCCAAGCGGAAGACCAGTTCACCGAAATCCTTGTCTGCGGTGAGAAGCAGTGCGCCCAAGAAATTGGCCCGGTCCCAAACGAGGTCGTCGGAGATTCCCGGTTCCAACTCGGCGACAAAGAGTACAGTGTGTCCATCCTGCCGAAGGCGGGCCACTACGGCTGCGTCCACGCCTTCGTCAGCGAGCAGGTTCATGCCGCCTTGGCGGACACCGGATATACCAGGTCCGTGTGCAGTACTTTGGCGGCATACGAGATGGCCGCCAGCACGCCCGGACGGGTCAGGCGGGGATGGGCGGCAAGGATTTGATCCACAGACTCATCGGCGGCGAGCTTTTCCAGAATCAACTCCACGGTGATGCGCGTACCGGCGATGACGGGCTTGCCCATCATTACTTCGGGGTCTGATTGAATCAGCGCCATGCTCATGATGGCAATTTAGGCGGAACGCGGGGGAAGACAAGCGGGAGTTCGGGCAAGTGAGCAAGAACCTGGCAGGGCGCTTTCGGGTTCGAGGCCAAAGATGCAACCCCTGGCTGGCTCCCATCCTTTGTCCGTGGACGGCCTCGTCCAGTCCGTACACCACAACCACTGTCCGCCGCGCATTTCAGCCCGCCGGTCGCCGATGCCTCATTCCGCTCGCCAGCCCCGGACTTCCTTTGCATCTTCCCGGCTGACGATCATGAAACTTCGCATCCTGTTCTGCCTGTTCGCCCTGGCGGCCACCGCAATCGCCCAGCCGATTGACCCGGAAAAACTCAACACCATGATCGAGGCCCTCACCCGCCTCGGTCCGGAAGCGGTCAACGCGAACCCCAAACTCAAGGAAGCCCTCGGCAAGGTCCTCGCCGCCACGCGCGGCACGCCGCAGTTCGTCCAGCTTGTGCAGCAATTCCAGGTCGCCGACCAGAACGCCGGCCTGATCGAAGTCGCGGTGAAAAATCCCGCCGACGAATCCGGCGTCACCGCCCTGCGCCTCGTACTCGCCAGCAACAACTCCGCCGCGCTCACCGCCGCCTTGTCCGGCCAGAACCCCACCAACGCCACCAAGCTGGTGGAAGCCCTCGGCAACACCGGCGCGAAACAGCTTCCCGCCCTCCTGCTCCCGCTCGTCCCCGACACCAAGCGCGATGCCGGCCTGCGCAAACAAGCCGTCCGCGCCCTCGCCCGCACGCAGGACGGCGCCAGCGGTCTGCTGCAACTCGCCCGCGAAGACAAGCTGCCTGCGGATGTGAAGTTCACCGCCACCACGGAACTGAACGCCGTTCGCTGGCCGGACTTGAAAGCCGAGGCGGCGAAGCTCCTGCCTCCACCGCCAGGCCAGGGCGACAAGGCGCTTCCGCCCGTCGCCGAATTGCTTGCGATGAAGGGCGACCCCAAGCGCGGGGCGGAAGTCTTCTCCCGCGAAACCGTGGGCTGCGCGAAATGTCACGTCGTGAACGGCCAGGGCTTGGATTTCGGCCCGGCGCTCTCCGAGATCGGCACCAAGCTGGGCAAGGACGCCATCCTCGAATCCATCCTCGACCCCAGCGCGGGCATTTCCTTCGGCTTCGAAGCGTGGTCGGTCGAGACCAAGGCCGGCGAGGAAGTCTTCGGGCTGATCGTGAGCGAAACCGGCGAGGAACTATCCGTGAAGACCGTGGGCGGGGCCGTGACGAAGCTCAAGAAGGCCGACGTGGCCCGCCGCCAGCAGAGCAAAATCTCCATCATGCCCACCGGCTTGCAACAGACCATGACCACCCAGGAACTGGCCGACCTGCTGGAATACCTGACGACGCTGAAGAAGAAATAAGCGGCGGCCACGCATCGAATTCGGGCAAAACGAGCCTGATTCGCTTGTTTTGGACCCCCTCAACCGGGTCTTTCCCAATTTTCTACCGCTCAAGGTGGGAAATGCACTTGCCTTCCCCCGGCACATTATTACGCTTGGCCCGCCTTTGGTTTGGGCACGGACGCTTAGCTCAGTGGTAGAGCACATCCTTCACACGGATGGGGTCGCAGGTTCGAAACCTGCAGCGTCCACCAC
>RFSE01000029.1 GCA_009924135.1 Pseudomonadota bacterium
TCGCCGCCGGGCTCGCCGGGCTGGGGTGCAAAATCTTCCCGAACCGCACGCCGCCTTCGCCTAACGCCTCGCGCGCCCGTTTCTCGGCGAAATCACCAACCCCGATGACCCACTCCGGCTGCGTGACCGCCACGACCTGCCGCAAATGCTCGTCGCAAATGGCGTAGAGCCGCTGCGTCTCGGCGGCCCCGAGCTTATCAGGCGTGACGTTGCGCCCGCCGTCGTCCATGAAGGCCAGCGGACAAAAGTTCACGACGAAGTGCTCCGCAAAGAACTTCTCTGCCGTCCCGAACTTCGCGGCAAACAGCCCCCACAGCCGCCGCCCGCTCACTTCGGAACGCGGGCACGCGAAGCCCTCGATGGGCCGCTTCGGATGCGCCGCCTTGGGCTGCGCGATCAACGTGTAAATGCCCATCCAGTCCCGCACCGCCGCCACCTCGCCAAACGGCACGCCCGTCTGCGCCATGCCGAACGGGCCGGGATTCATGCCCAGCAACAGCACGCGTTTGCGCCCGCCGCCGAACTTGCGGAGAAACAGCTCGTGCGCCGACCACGCGTAGTCGAGCGGATTGTAAACGTAAGCCACCGGCGGCTTGAACCGCAATCGCCCGACGGCGTCGCTCAGTTCGCGGGCGGCTTTGACCAGGGATTCGCTCATTTTGGGGTAGGGTCAGGGAACTGCTAACAACTCGAACTCAGAGAACCGGCCCTCGGGGCGTTCGCTTGCAACCGGGAACCGATGGCGCTACAGCGCATGTCTAGTCGCGTTGTGTGCATGCTTTCAAACGTGACTGTCGATGATCGTGCCGTCAGCGCGGCGATGCACTGCCTCGACGGCTGCTCCATCAGGAGCAAAGTATCGCAACTGGCTGTCCAAGCGCACGCCCTGCTCGTTGAAGACTCTCACTGAAATCGTGCGGATGCGATCTTTCCGCCGAACAGCGTCAGAATTCAGAAGAAGGCTGCCGCTGACTACAAAGTTCTGCCTCGGCACAATGTCCTCCGTGATGATGTGACCACCAGCGTCATGCGCGACGATTACGACGACATCTTTGTGAGGACGACCCATAGTGTGAAGCGGCTTACCGATACAACCTCAACGACGGCCCGCCGCCGTTAGATGCGAGTGGTTATGCCGCATTTTTCTGATCATACTTCCATCCTAAAAAGTGTTCGGTGTCGGCTACCGTATCCACACCGTGGCCGCGAACGTACTTATCAGCATCACGCAAGGCCGCCTCAATGATGGGCTGAACTACCGCCCGGTCGAGCTGCCTATGCACGCGAGCGATGTGGCCAAAGCCAAGGACAGCATTGCCGCGCACGTTGAAGTGCGGGTGGGAGGAGAGGCGAACGCACAAATCCTGAGCGTACCGCCAATCCCCGTCATGCATGGAAATGGCGACGACAGCGTAACGCAACACTCCGGGATCGTCATCACGTAATGCCTGCTCAACCTTTTCGTGACTCCACTCGGGAATCTCTTCGTATCTTGCGTGTAGAGTAGGCATAATGAGTGAAGCGGCCTAACTGTCACTAGCTGGCACTGGTTCACCTCGCTGTCAGGGTAACACTAAACCGCACCGGCTTCCCACCCGGCACCCGAAGACGGCCGTTTTCCAATGGCCCGGCACTCGTGCTTACACTCACGCCCGCCACCTCGGGCAGGACAAACCACACGTCGCCGTTCGTCGCGGTCAGTTCAAAATCCAGTTCCAGACTCTCGGGGGCACTGCCCTTGCGCACGCGCTGCCGCACGGACACGCCGTCCACCTCGTATTGAAACTCGGGGAACTTGTCCACCAGCCGGTAGCCCCGGAACTTCACCTGCGGTTCCGAGTCACCATTGCCCGTGCGCAAAGGCTGCGCGGGAATCGTAACGAACTTCTTGCCGAGGATCTTCGACTGCCCGCCACCGCGTCCGGTCCAGAGCGGACTGACATCAAGGAACTCCCCGCTCCACGCATAGCGCACGCGGCACAGCTCGGCATCGAACACGTAGTTCACCCCGCCGGGCAGGCCGACGGCGATGCTCCGCGTGTTCGAGTCGGCGATGAATGTACGCATCAACACCGGTTCATCGCGCACCACGAGCCGGTAATCCTGCGGCGCGTCCAGCAGCCCCTCGGGCAACGGCAGCGCCTTGCCGGCGGACAGCGCGTGCGTGATGCCCGCCATCATGGTCTGGGCTTTGGCAACCGGCATGTCACTGAAAAACGCCGGCATCACCGTACCGGGCTGGAGCCGGCTGGGCTCGCGCAGCCAGCGCAGCAGCCAGTCGGTGCGGATGCGCGCGTTCATCTCCGTCATGTCCGGCCCGCGCAAGTCACCGGCGGAACGATGCCCGGCGAAGTCATGGCAGTTGATGCAGCCCAGCCCGCCCTCACCCTTGCCAAGCAGCTTGAGGCCATCGGTCACCTGGGCCGGCGTGGGCGTCAGGACCGTCGCGCCCTCACCCAGTTCGGCCCCGGCCTGCTGGGCGAAGAGCTTCACCAAGGGGCGGGCCGCTTCGCCGCCGTGCTCCGGCACGAGCTTCATCCACGGACGCACGCGCTTGTTGTGGACGAGCACCAGTTCGAGCCAGCTCGCCCGCAGTTTGTTGCCGGAGTCGGTGAGCGATGGTGGTGCGTCGTTGCCTTCAAGCGCGCGGGCGGCGGGACCGTAAAGCTCGTGGCACTCAGCGCACTTCAACTGCCGGGTGAGCCGGTGGAACTCCTGCACCGGCGCGGGCGTGACGGCCTTCGCGGCGAGCTGGTCGGAAACCGAGTCGCGCCAGTTCAACTCGTGGTTCGCGAGGGCCGTGTGCGGCACCGGCTCGCGAGCGAAATGATCGGACTCCCACTGAAGCTGCACCCGGGCAGTGGTTCCCGGCTTGCGGGTCAAAGCGACTTTCAACGCACGTTCGCCGGCCTCCAGTTGCGTTGGCTGGCCCTGGATTTCCCGGCCATCGACGAATACCTGCGCGTCGGCCAGGAGCGTGTAGCGCCCGCTGCGCGCGAGCTTGAGCACACCGTTCCACTCGACTTTGAAGTCGGCCTTCAGCGCGGGGTGAATGGACTCAGCGGCGAGCAATGTGAAGTTCGGCGTGGGCAGGGCGAACTTCACGGTATGCTGTCCGTCCGTGGCGGTCGCGACGAGGCCGGGAAGTGCGGAGGCCCGATCTGCAAGGGCCAGCCAGGCCAGCAGACCGAAGGTGAGATATTTACGAACGCGGAGCACGGCGTCAGGATACGAAGTTTGGGCCGGTGGCGGCAAGCCCCGCAGCAGTCTCGCACGGCGCGCGCGCCGCCCACAGCCTGGAATCACACAGTCGATCACCGGCGGACCGGCTGAAGGCATGCCACTTGCCAGGGCGGAGTCGAAGTCCAGCCAGGTGACGGAACAAGGGTGCGGTTAACTCTTGGCCGGTTTGAACTCGCGAGCGCGGCGTTGTCCTTCTTCGCGGTCCAACGCGCTCAACTTGGGTTCAAGGATGCCGCAGTGGTTCTTGGCGTTTTCATTCCCTTGCGCCTTGGCCAGCAGCCACCACTTGTAGGCTTCGATCTCATCCTTGGCCACTCCTTGGCCGGTGAAATAGGCGTGGCCTAGATTCGATTGTCCCAGGGCGCTTCCACGTTCGGCCGCCTTGCGATACCACTTGGCGGCTTCCATCTCGTCCTTCGGCACGCCTTCCCCGTACGCATACATGACGCCGAGGTTGTTTTGCGCCTCGGCATGGCCCTGGTCTGCGGCCTTCCGAAACCATTTGGCCGCTGCAACATCGTCTTTGGCCAGACCGCGGCCACTCGCATCCTTGCCTTTGGAATACAGGACCCCCAGGCTGTTTTGCGCGGCAGCGGAACCGTTCTCTGCCTGCGTGTGCAACTCGGCGATCTTCTTGGCTTCAGCCTTTTCCCGTTCGGCCGCTTTGGCGCGCTCGGCCGCCACGGCACGTTCTGCGGCTTTTACCCGTTCGGCCGCTTTGGCCGGATACAGCGAAGCCGCCACGACGAAGCCAAGGAACACTAACAGGCATCTCATGACCGTATGTGTATCGGTCGCCATGACCTTGGCAAGCCTTTAAGATCTGACAGCGAGGTGGGTTTCACATGCGAACCGCTGGAGTTTCGATCCGAGCTACCAAGCGTGGCGGCCGCCGTTCCTCACGTCGCCGGCACGGAACGCTGAAACAGCAACGCGAGGCCGAAGCATGCAAGAAAACCGCCGCAGATCACCGGCGGCTGGTTCGCGACCGCCAGCAAGTCCACGAGGCAAATACCCGCGAGGAGGCCGGACACGGTCCGGCCGATCTCCGGCGGCGACTGCCAGAGGGTAAACCGCAGGCACTTGAAGGCCCACAACGCGACAATCGCCGATGCCAGCAGGGCCTTCTCGCGGAAATACCCGTCGTTGACGATGTACGCCAAAACCACCGGTGCTCCTAACAGAATCAGCGGCCAGTAACGGATCAGGCCCGGCGCACTCTCGCGACGCGCAATGTAGCTCAGGCCGATGATGTAGCAGCCCAGCACCGCAGCTGACCATAACGCCAGGCCGTCCACGCCGCGCACCCCGACGGACGCCGCCGTCAGCAGCAGGAAGAAACGGCACGACGCCATGAGCACCGGCGACCAGTCGAGACTCTTGTGGTAGGCGTCGTAGAGCACCACGCAAACAAGGAGCTGCAAGGCCAGGATGGCCGGTTCACGTCCCAGCCAGCCCAGCAGGCTCGTGCCGAGGGTGAGCAACACCACGCTCCACCGCCAGACCGCCTCCCGGGAGATCAAGCCACTGGGGATGGGCCGCTCGCGCCGGTGCTGCGCGTCGAACTCCGCGTCGAACGCGTCGTTGAGGAACATGCCCCCGATGTACACGCAGGTCGCCCCGGCGCAGAGCAACGCCAACCGGTCCCACTCGCCGGCGCCGCCGAGCAGCCAGCCGGCGAAGCAGTTGGACCAGACGGTGGGCAGGTTGGAGACGCGGCCCAGAATCAGGAGCGTTCGCAGTGATGCCATGGGCAAAGCATGGCCGGAGCCCCGCCCGGCAGCGAGTAGGAAAAAGGGCTTAATGGCGGTTCAAGGGTGAAGGTTTCAGGTTTCAGAAAGCAGCCTCACCCCACGACTCACTTGCGCCATCCACCCTGAAACCTGAAACCTTCCACCTGAACCCTCTCACAAACTTCGCATTGCACTCCCCCGCTCGCCACCCCGAAACTCCCTGCGATACATGACGACGCACTACCTCGGCATCGACCTCGGCGCAGAGAGCGGTCGCGTGATGCTCGGCTCGTTGACGGACGGCCGGCTCGCGCTTGAAGAGATTCACCGCTTCCCGAACACGCCCCTGCGATCCGGCACGTCCTGGCACTGGAACCTGCCGGCGCTCTGGGACTTCATCCAGGCCGGCCTGCGCCAGGCCGCCGAGCTCGAACTGCCCATCGCCAGCGTCAGCGTGGACTCCTGGGGCCTCGACTGCGTGCTCCTCGATGCGCATGGCGACATCATCCAACCCGTTTTTCACTACCGCGATCCCCGGACCGAACTCGGGGTGAAAAATCTCTTCGCCAAGGTGCCTTGGAAAACGGTATTCGCCGAAACGGGCATCCAGTTCATGCCCATCAACCAGCTTTACCATCTGGCGGCGGAAACGCCCAAGCGGCTCGCGCGCACGGCCCAAATCCTGCCGCTCGGCGACGCCTTCAATCACCTCCTCTCCGGCGTCGCCCGGGCCGAAGTCTCGCTGGCCAGTTCCACGCAGCTTTACAACCCCCGCACGCGCACGTGGTCCCGCCCGTTGATCGATGCACTGGGTCTCACGCCGCAGCAGTTCCCGCCCCTCGTCGAGCCAGGCACCAGGCTGGGCCACCTGAAGCCCGGCGTCGCCGCCGCCACGGGCCTCGGCACTGTCGTCGAAGTCATTGCCACCTGCACGCACGACACCGGCGCGGCCGTGGTCGGCGTCCCAGCCAGCGTCCAGCAGTCGGCATCCGGCACCGCCAACTGGGCCTACCTCAGTTCAGGCACTTGGTCCTTGCTCGGGCTGGAACTCCCCGCGCCGATTCTCACTGACCGCTGCCGCGAATTGAACTTCACCAACGAGATCGGCTTCGGCAATTCGGTGCGCTTGTTGAAGAACATCGTCGGCCTCTGGCTCGTGCAGGAGTGCCGGCGCGATTGGGCGCAGGTTGACCTCGATTACGACTACGCCACCCTCACCCGGCTCGCGGCCGTGGCCGAGCCGTTCCGCTCGCTCATCAACCCCGCCGACCCACGCTTCATCGCCCCGGACGGGATGCCCGGCCGCATCGCCTCATACTGCCGCGCGACGGGACAGCCCGTGCCGGAAACGCCGGGGCAGTTCATCCGCTGCGCGCTCGAAAGTCTGGCGCTCGAATACCGCCGCACGCTCCGACAGGCGGAAGAACTTGCCGCGACCCAGGTGGACCGGCTGCACATCGTCGGTGGCGGGAGCAAGAACGAGCTGCTGAACCAGTTCACCGCAAGCGCCTGCGGTGTACCTGTCCTCGCCGGACCCGCCGAAGCCACCGCCATCGGCAACATCCTTGTGCAAGCCATCGCCTTGGGTCACCTGCCGTCCCTGGCCGCCGGCCGGGAAACCGTGGCAAAGTCCTTCGCGACCGTGCGCTACGAACCACGCGATGCCGCGCAGTGGAAGGCCGCTTGGGAACGATTTGTCAGGCTGCCGTAACGGAGCGCCGGTCTCCGACCCGGCGCGTTGGCAATTTATCCCGGACTCGGGAGTGAAGAGCCCGGGTTTGTAGGCGTGCCTGCGCGGGCGGTCTTGATACTGCCCCCGAGGAACGAAATCTTCCGGAGCGCGGCTGTGTCGCGGAGACCAGCCGCAGCGGCTGCGCCTGGCAGGGGCGTTTCGGTATTCCGCCCGTACTCGGCGCTCGATAGTTGCTGCGGCTGATCCCGCGCCGAGCGGGACAAAGCCGCGCTCCGGGGCAGTGCCAAGATGCGCCCGGTTAAAACCACACTTCACGGTTACGCCGGAGCCAGCTCAATCCTGATGGTACGCCCCAATGCCCGCGCGGCCTTGCCGAGCGTGGCGAGGGTGACGGAGGTGTTCGAAGCGTCGAGCAACCGGTCCACGGCGGCACGGCTGGTCTTCATGCGCACGGCCATTTCGGCCTTGGTGAGCGCGTTCTCTTTGAGGAGCCGGGCGAGCTGGAGGGCCAGCGCCTGTTTCATGGCGCGCTCCTCGACTTCGGCCAGGACGCCTTCCTCCTTGAGGAAGTCCCGGAGGTGGCCGCCGCGATGAGGGTTATTTTTCATGGGTTCGCAGGTATTGTGTCTTTCGTTTCTTCGCAAGCTTCAGTTCATCGTCCGGCGTCTTTTGGGTCTTCTTGATAAAGCCGTGCAGGAGGACAATCTCCTCGTCCACGACGGCGAAGAGGGTCCGCGCGATGCGGTTGCCCAGCCGGGAACGGACTTCCCAGACGCCGTCGCCGAGATTATCCACGAGTGGTTTGCCGAGCGGCCACGCATACTGAACCGTCAGGATGTCCGCCCCGACGGTCTGGCATTCTTCCCTCGGCAGACTCTTGAGCCACTCGCGCACCGGCTCATCGCCTGCCTCGGTCTTGAAGAAAACAACGTCCAGCGGGCGTTCGGCTTTCATCTGCGGGGGAGTGTACCACAAATGGTACACAGGTCAAGGCTGGCAGCGAGCAAACAACGAGTGGGCTGAGAATCCCAGTTCTCGCTGGACCAACCGAAGCCACCGCCATCGGCAACATCCTTGTGCAAGCCATCGCCTTGGGGCACCTGCAGTCCCTGGCCGCCGTAACGGAGCGCCGGTCCCCGACCCGGCGCGTTGGCTTTTTTGTCGGTCGGCTCAAGATTGGAAGGAGATGTTCGCGCCGGGTCGGAGACCGGCGCTCCGAGCACTTGCCACAGCGCGCTTGCCGACTTGCCCAGGCTTTTCCACAGTGCGGGGGTGAAACGCTTCTGCCTGCTGTTCCTCGCAGCCTGCCTGCCGCTGGCCTCGCTCCGCGCGCAGTCCGACGACGCCCTGCCCATTCTCGTGCAGGTGCTCCAATCCGCCGATGACCCGCAGGTGCAGCTCGACATCCTCAAGGGCCTCTCCGACGGCCTCAAAGGCCGGCGCGGCGTGAAAGCCCCCGCCGGTTGGGACGCCGTCGCCACCAAGCTCGCCCAGAGCCCCAACCCGCAGGTAAGGGAACTCGTGCAGCAGCTCTCGCTCACCTTTGGCAGCGCCAGCGCCCTCGGCGACATGCGCAAGCAATTGCTCGACGCCAAGCTCCCCCCGGCCCAGCGGCTCGCGGCCCTGGAGGCGCTCGTCGGGGCAAAGGACGCCACGCTGGCCGAGACGCTGCGGCAGTTGCTGGCCGAACCAGCCCTGCGCGGCGCGGCGTTGCGCGGCCTGGCCTCCTACGACGACCCCAAGACCCCGCCGGCCATTCTCGCCCTGCTGCCGACGTTGGATCCCGCCGGGAAACGCGACGCCTTCAGCACGCTGGCTTCGCGCGGTTCGTTTGCCAAAACCCTGGTGGGCGCGCTGGTGGACGGAAAGTTTGCGGCCAAGGAACTGCCCGCCGACATCGTACGGCAGCTCCGCAACTACCAGCAGCCCGAGATCAATGCGGCGCTGGACAAGCACTGGGGCTCGGCGCGCGAAAGCTCGGCGGACATCCAGAAGCAGACGGAGCGTTACAAGGCGATGCTCACCGCCGCGAACGCCCCGAAGCCGGACCTGGCAAAAGGCCGCGCGGTGTTCGCAAAAACCTGCGGCCAGTGTCACACGCTCTACGGTGTCGGTGGCAAGGTCGGTCCGGAACTCACCGGCTCGAACCGCGCCGACCTCGACTACCTCCTGCATAACATCCTCGATCCGAACGCGGAGATTCCCAACGACTACCGCACGTGGAACCTGGACACGAAGGACGATCGCAGCATCGCCGGCGTCATGGCCCGTCAGGACGCCACCACCGTCACGCTCGTCACGCCCAACGAAACCGTCACCATCGCCCGCACCGACATCGCCCGCTTGAAGCAGAGCGAACTCTCCATGATGCCGGAAGGCCTGCTCCAGGCGCTTCCGGAAGAGGAAGTGCGCAACCTCATCGCCTACCTGCGCGGCAAGGAACAGGTGAAGCTGCCGGGGGAGAAATAGGCAACGGCGCGCGGCATTTATGCCGCAGAAACGTACGCGGTCCCGTGAGCTTTGAGGCGCACTATTCCATCCGGGCCTTCTGCGGCGTGAACACCGCGCTCCGACGCATGCGCATCCAGGCTCGCGTCCTCAACTGCGAAAACCAGCCCGCTGCGGCTACCTGCCCGACTTTAGAAAATGCTCAAAAAACGCCACGAGCTGGGCGTTTGACTCCTCGTTGGGGGAATGCTCCTTGCGGTTCGTCATGGCGACGCGGTTCGGGAAACCGAGGAGGTCGTTCACGGCGATGGCATGGTTCAGCGGAATCCAGCGGCCGGGCGCGTCCTCGCTGCCGCCGCTGACGAGGAACGGGCGCGGGGCCATCAGCGCGTGGACTTCGTGGAGGTCGCGACCGGTCTCGATCATGGCCTTGTAGGCACCGGTGCGCGGGTTCTCCTTCGTCACCAGGCCGGGCTTGCGCGCCGTCTGCGGGTCGCGGCCGAGGTACCAGGGTTCCCAGTAGTTCACATTGCTGCGCGGTTCGTCGAAGACGATGCCGGGATCGCTCCAAGCAGCGGCGGCGAATTTCTCATAGAAGCACGAGGCGAACATGGCCCACTTGCCGCCGTAGCTGTGGCCGGCCACGCCGATGCGTTTGGCGTCCACCTGCGGCAGGTTCGCCAGCGCGTGCCAGCAGTTCGCGCCGATGTAGCCGAGGAAGGAAAGCGGCTGCCAGACCGGCCGGCCGGGCTCGGGCTTGCGGGCGTCGCCACCGGGCGAGCCGATGCTCAAGGTCACAAACCCGCGCCGGGTCAGTTGCAGCGCGAAGTCCCGCTGCGGACTCTTGCCCAGGCCGATGCTCGTCTCCGGCTCGTAGAACGGCACGAGCACGGCGGGAAACGGGCCTTTGCCTTCCGGGATCAGCAGCCACGCCTTGCCCGGAACACCGGGGGCCAGTTCCACGCGGACACGAAGCTGGTTGAAATTCTCGCGCTTGGCCTCGGAGAGGATTTCGAGCTTTGGCTTTTCCAGCACGGGTGGCCATTCGCCCATGAGGCCGTGCCATTGCGCGAGGATTTCAGCGCGGCGGCGGGACCAGTCGGCGGCGGACTTGACCCGGGAGCCGTCGTTGAACAGGAGCGGGGAGCGATAGGTACCGAGCTGGCCGGCGTATTCCTTGGGCGGGGTGAAGCAGGGGGCGATTATTTGCGCGGCAGCTTCCGCAGCTTGTATCCGGACCGCGCCGAGGACAGCGAGGAGGGTAATTAGCAGGTAGTAATTAGTGGGACGCTGTCGGGTCGAGGGCTTCATGCCTCACTTGGACGTTGGGACGGCGGAATCCTTGGCCGGAGTTTCGGGCGTGGCGGCCGAGGGGCTCTTGAGTTCCTCCATCTGCCACGAGAGGAGAAACATCAGGCCCACGCCGATGCAGATGCCGCTGTCGGCCACGTTGAACGCGGGGAAGCCCGCCTCGTTCCCGCTGCGCGTCTGCACATGAAAGTAGAGGAAGTCCACGACATGCTTATGGACCAGCCGGTCGATGACGTTGCCCACGATGCCGCCGAACATCAGGCCCAGCGCCCATTGCCCCATGGGTTGCTCGATCCCAAAATGTTGCCGCGTGAGGAAGAGCGCGAGCAGCGCCACCATCGCAACGATCGTGAGCAGTTCGTTGTTGTTGTGGAACATGCTCCAGGCCGCGCCGGTGTTGCCCCAGTGGACAAATTTGAAAAAACCTTCGATCACCACCCGCTCCTGCGCATAGCCGAGGAAGTTCAGGACCGCCAGCTTGCTCAACTGGTCCAGCACCAGCGTCACCACGGCCACGAACGCCATGCGTCGGTTGGGAGTCAAGGTCATGTGGCCGGGGTTATAACTGTTTCCTAGCGCGAAGACAATGCCCGGCTGCGCAGCCACTGCACCCCGTGGCCCACGCCGCACACGATGCCCAGCAGGGCCACGTCGGTCGGGCCCACCGGCAGGTCCCATTGATACGCCAGGACAAAGCCCGCGACCGACACCACCCCGCCCAGCACGCTGGCCGCGACCACGAACTGCCGCATCGTTCCCGCAAACGGCCGCACGGCCATCGGCGGCAGCAGGAGAAACCCGAACGTCACCAGCGGCCCCACCGCAATTACGGCCACCGAGATCGCCAGCCCGATCAACAGGTAGAGCAGCAGGTTCCAGCCGAACACGCGCTTGCGCAGGGTCAGCGCCAGCTCCCGGTCATAGGACACGAGGATGATTTCCTTGCGGAAGATCCATAGCACGAACACCACCGCCGCCAGCGTCCCGACGGTGAGTTTCAGGTCCGAGTTCGAGATGGCGATGATCTCGCCCTTGAAAAGGTTCAGCCAACCGCGCTCCGCCGTGGGACACTTTGCCAGCAGCAGCAGGCTCGCGGCAGCGGACAACACATACGCCGCCCCCACGCGCGCCTCGTTCCAGGCAACGTGCCGTTGCTCAAAGAAGGCCAGGGCCGTCACCGCGAGGATCGAAAACGTCAGCGCGCCAACGAAGGCCAGCGAATGCTCATCCAGTCCGCCGTGCTCCACATGAATGTGCCCGAGCGCATGCAGCGACAACGCCAGCGCCACGCCCGTCGAGGAAAGCTGCGGCAGCGCCACGCCCATGAACACCATCCGCCGCAGCACCAGAAACACGCCGATCACCGGACACGCCAGTCCGATGACAACGCTGGTGTAGAGTGCATCCCGCAGGAGGAACGTCGGCGAAAGGACTTCGGTGAAGACGTTCATGGCCTGGTGTAAACGAAGCACCGAAAGCGGGTACCCTCGCCCCCACCGGGGGAGAGGGCCAGGGTGAGGGGGCGGGCCACCCAACGAAAGGAAGCAACCCACACTCGACAACTGCGCCCTTTGAAATCCAAGTCAGCCATCGGACCTCGCATGGCTTGCCCCCTCCCAGCCCTCTCCCCCAATGGGGGCGAGGGAGAAGAGGCCACAGGTATCCTCACGACTGTTTGACGTAGGTTGCCTCTCATCGCCGGCCCTCCAGGTCCCCCACCGACTCGAACCGCACCTGCCCGTCCGCCACGCGCAGCACCTCGGTGGCATGACGCCGGGCGAGCGGGAGATCGTGGTTCACCATCAGGATCGTCAGCGGTCGTTCGTGGTGCAGGCGCGAGAGCAATTCCATTACCGCCCGCGTGGCTTCAGGGTCGATGCCCGCCGTCGGTTCGTCCAGCAACAGCACCTCGGGCACCGTCGCCAACGCACGCGCAATCAGCACCCGCTGCTTTTGCCCGCCGGACAACACGGAAAACGGTTTCCGTTCCAAATCCGCCGCGCCTGTCTGCGCCAGGCACTCGCGCGTCAGCCGCCGCTCCGCATCCGTAAAAGTCCGACCGATGGCCAGCCGCCCGTAAGTCCCCATGAGCGCAACCTCGTAGGCCGAGAGCGGCCATACCGCGTCCAGGCTGTCGCGCTGGGGCACGTACCCGATCACCGGCAGCGTTCCACCGGTACCGGTCAGTTCCACTCGTCCGGCCACGACTGGTAGAATCCCCGCCAGCGTCTTGAGCAATGTCGTCTTGCCCGACCCGTTCTCCCCCACCACCGCCGTGAACTCCCCGCGCCGCAAGGCCAGCGTGAGCCCGGCCAGCACGGCCTTGCCATCATAGCCCACGGAGGCCTCGGTCAAGCGCGCCCAGGGCGAATCAGTAGGAGTATCAGTCACGGCTGCACGGCCTTTACCAGTGTACGCACGTTATAGTCAATGAGGTCGAGGTAGGTCTTCGCCTCGGGGACGCCGCCGACCATGATGGCGAGCTTCACGACTTTGGCTCCGGCCTGGGCAGCGACCTGGTTGGGCGTCTTCTCGGCGAACTGCGGCTCGCGCACCACCAGCTTCACCCCGTCGGCTTTCATCTGGGCGACGAGTTCAACAATGTGACGCGGGGTCGGTTCGACGCCAGGGCGTAACTCAATGGTGCCGGCATAGACCAGGCCATAGCGCGTGGCGAAGTACGGCCAGTGGTTGTGATAGGAGACAAATTTCGCACCCTTCAACGGCGTGGCGAGCTGCTCCAGTTCCTTGATCTTCGCATCGAGCTTGCGCAGGTAGGCGTCGCGTCCGGCGTGGAACGCGTCGGCATGTTGGGGCCACTGGTGCGCCATGTGGTCGGCGATGTTGTTGACGATGAGACGGCCCTGCACCGGGTCGAGATTGTAGTGCGGGTTGCCCTGCGCGTGCTGGTCGCCCTCGGCCTTGCTGAGGTCCTTGGGCACGTCGAGGGGCGCGAGGCCTTTGCTGGTTTCCAGGTAACCGGGCTTGCCGGGCTGGACCCGCGGATTGTGGCTGGCTTCAAGCAACGCGGGGAGGAAGGCGTGTTCCATGTCCAGGCCCATGGCGATGACGAGGTCGGCGCGGTTGAGCTTGCTGGCGTGGCTGGGCTTTACGGGCACGGCGTGCGTGTCTTCCACGCCGGTGGCGAGGCTCTCGACCTCAACGAGTTTACCCCCGATCTCACGGGCGAAATCCGCGAGGTCAGGAATGGTGGTGATGATGCGGATGGCGGCCGTGGCGTGGCTGAGGACGCTGAGCAGGAGGATGAGTATGAGGGAGCGGAGGAAGGTTTTCATGACGATATGGGAAGGAAGTTTGAAACGGGGCTGGGGCCTGATCAGCGGTCGCGGAAGCCGTGCGAGTGGCTGCCGATGACGTAGGTCCATTGGAGGTAAACCGCGTGGTCGTCGGCGCGACCGGAAGCGGGGCGCTCGGCGGTGTAACTGTATTGCAGGCGCAGCATGTGCGTCTCGGAGGGCTTCCAAGTGAGGTAGGGCGAGTAGCAGAACGTGTCGGTATTCGCAGCGGTGCCGGTGGCCACGCCGGGCAGGTTCTGCACCCAATCGAAGAGGAAGCCCGCCGTCCACTCGCGATTTAGCTTCGTGGCGAGGTAGCTGTAGAGGCCCAAGGAGTGGACGTGACCGCGCGACTCGTCGCCGCTGAACACCGCGCCACCGGGATTGGCGGGGTTGAGGGAACCATTCGGGTCAAAGGTGTAATCGCCCTGGTTGAAGAGCAGCTCGGTGCCCCACTCGACGCCCCGGTACGCCGCTGCATCAAGCGGCTGATAACGCAGGGTCAGGTCGAGGCCCGCGACCTTCCGCCGGCGTTCGGTGAGCGTACTGCCGTCGGCCTGCACGAGCGCGCCGCCGAGGTCGTCCGCGCGGTCGTTGATCAGGCCGGAGAGGCCGCCTTCGAGCGTGAGGTTCGGCGTCAGCTCCCAGAACGAGGAAAGGTGCGTCCAAAAGGTGAGCTCGTTGGCCGCGCGGAACGTGCCTGCGTTCGGCAGCGCGCCACCGAGTTGCGTGCCCACTCCGGCGGTGAAGTTGATGTAATGACTCGTCGGCAGCAGCCAGCTTGCTTCCAGGCCGTCCGACCGGGATTCGCCGCCGATGAATTGATCCAGCACCAGCGGGCGGTTCACGAAAGGCAGCTCGTGATCGTGGCGGAAGGTCAACCGTCCGAAGTCGGCGAAGAACCGGCCCGCGCGGACGGTCAGGTTGCCGGGCAGCGAAGTCGTTACCAGGGCCGCCTCCTCGATCCCGAGCGTGGCCTCGCCCTTGGAGTCTGCGCTGCCATTGAGGACGAGGTACCCCTTGGCGAACGGGTCCACCGCCGCCTGCAAGGTCAGTTCGCCGGAGCGCAGGTTGGCATCGAAGCCGCCGGGGCGGTTGCCGCCGTTCTTGTCGCTGCCGGTGCTACGATAGCCAAAGACCGTCTCACCCACGAAACCGATGGCCGGGTTGAACTGGCTGGCGAAGGATTTCTTTGACGTCTCGGTGAGGGCGTCCACCCGCTGCTGGAGCGCCTCGATCTTCGGCTCGGTGGTGGCGGTCTTCGCCCCCGGCGTGGCAGGCGCGCCTTTGAGGACATCGATTTGTTTTCTGAGGGACTCGATCTGTTCTGACTGCTGTTTCTGGACACGGAGGAGTTCTTCCAACTGCTTCTTGAGTTCGATCGGATTGGCTTCCTGCGCCCCGAGCGAGATTGCGCTCAAGGCAAGGGCGGAAGACAGGCCCATTAGTTTCTGATATTTCATATGCTGCTTCAAGGGAGCCGCGCCACACGGCACGGCGGGTTCACTACACCAAACGGACTGACCAAACTGCGCGAGGATGTGGTCAGGCCGTCGGTGGAGCGCGCCCGGCGGGAAGCAGATAAGGGACGGGAGGAAGGAAGACCGTGACAGGCGTGGCCGCCACCGGCTGGATCACCCACGCAATCAGCGGAGCGCCGGACACCGGCCCGGTAGTGAGGCACTTGCCGTCCGAGAACTGTTTGATGACACAGTCGTGGTCAGCGGCATCGTGATGCTCATGCAGACAGGCGTGCGTCTGCGGACTGACCGCGGCAAAACCCATCAGGACGACGGCGCACAGGACGAGCACCGCGACCAGGAAGCGCGAAAGCGAGAAACGCGGTTGATGGCGATTCTGTTGCAAACCAATTGCAATTAAGCACCGGTCCGACTTTACCGCAAGTCCTAATTGCAAGCGCATCAGGGTCCGGTGAATGCCCGCTTCCCTTCTCGCCCGCACTCCGGCATTATGCTGCGCATGGCATTTAGCAAGCTTGGTCTTTCCCAGCAGGTGTTGGAAGGCGTGAAGGCGATGGGGTACACGGAGCCGACCCCGATTCAGCTCCGCGCGATCCCCCTCGTGCTCGAAGGGCGCGACCTCATCGGCAGCGCGCAAACGGGCACCGGCAAGACCGCCGCGTTCGCCCTGCCCATCCTCACGCGCCTCCAGAGCCACAAGCGCGCCCCGCGCGCCATCATCCTGGAGCCGACGCGCGAACTGGCCTCCCAGGTGGAGACCGCCTTCCGCGATTACGCCCGTTTTACGGACCTGACGGTCGCGGTCATTTACGGTGGCGTCGGCTACCAAAAGCAGTTGGATGCCCTCAAGACCGGCGTGGATGTCATCGTCGCCACGCCCGGCCGTCTGCTCGACCACATGGAGCAGGGCAACTGCAACCTGGGCCAGATTGAGCATCTGGTGCTCGATGAAGCCGACCGCATGCTAGACATGGGCTTTCTCCCCGACGTGAAGCGCATCCTCCAGAAGTGCCCGAACGAACGGCAGTCGATGCTCTTCTCCGCCACCATTCCCCCCGCGATCGAGACGCTCATCCAATGGGCGATGCGGAACCCGGAGACGATTGAGATCGGGGCGCGGCGTTCACCCGCCGAGACCGTCAAGCATGTCATCTACCCCGTCAGCGACATGCAGAAGACCGACCTGCTGCTGGAGCTGCTCAAGCGCGTGAACTACGACTCCGTCATCATCTTCTGCCGCACCAAGCACGGCGCGGACCGCGTGGCGCACATGCTCCAGGGAGCCAACCATGCCGTGGCCATCCTCCACTCCAACCGCACCCAGGCCGAACGCGAACAGGCGCTCGAAGGCTTCCGCAAGGGCAGGTACGAAGTCCTCGTGGCCACTGACATCGCCGCGCGCGGGTTGGACATCGCGAAGGTCAGCCACGTCATCAACTACGACGTGCCGCAGCACCCAGAGGACTACGTCCACCGCATCGGCCGCACGGGCCGCGCGGAAAACACCGGCGACGCCTTCACTCTGATGGTGGCCGAGGACGCGATGCACGTCTTCTCCATCGAACGCTACATCAGCAAGCAAATCCCCCGCGAGAAGCTCGAAGGCTTCAACTACCGCTACACCGCCCTGTTCGAAGCGGACAAGCCCGGCGCCGCCAAGCCCCATGAACGCAAGGTACAGATGGCCCGCGTGGGTGGTGGCTACTTCTTCGGTGCACGCAAGCGGCGTCGCTAGCAGTTCTGCGCCTGGCGGAGCGCGGCATTCATGCCCCAGAAACGTGCGTGGTTTCGCGAGCCTCGAGGCGCACTATTCCAACCAGACCTTCTGCGGTGTGAACGCCGCGCTCCAGCGCAGGCGCTCCGCCCAACTCGCGGTCTCCACTTCGGCGTTCGGTTTAAAGAACGCGAAAGCCTTCAGTTGGCGGTTTTTCCACCAGTTCAATACAGGTCCCAGAGATTCCGGGGATCGCCCTGGGGCAGAAAATAACCCACGTTGCCGGCGCTCATGGTTTCCACGTGCCCATCCACCATCACGATGTTCGTCCGCTTGGTGTGCCGGTTCACGATGCGCGTGGGATGGATGTAGAAGTTCGCGTCGTTCACCGGATCGGTGCGGAAGTGGATGGACAAGTTGCCGGGGGCTTCCGTGAACAACTCCGGATTGGTCTCGTTGGGATTGCTCACAATCGCCGTGTCCACGAAGTAAATGGTGGCCGCCGGCTTGGGTACCTTGGTTTCCGGAAAAAAGACGTTGGTCCACCCGCCGCTAAGTTCGAGGTTGACGCCGATGTTGAGGCGCGAGGCAGGCGGATTCGCCGGGCAGTGGAAGATGTTGGAGTTGTTGCCGGTGAACGGCACCAGGATGTCCGGCCAGCGCGTCACCACCGGATCGGGCACGAAGGCCCCGGCCGGCGCGGGTTTGTCCACCGCGTAGGGAATCAGGATGCCATCGCGCTCATCCGAGTAGAAACGCGCCCCCAGCCCGAGCTGCCGCGCGTTGCTGACGCACTTGATGCCGACCGCCTTTTGCTTGGCCTTGCCCAGCGCGGGCAAAAGCATGCCGGCGAGAATTGCAATGATGGCAATGACGACCAGCAGCTCGATCAAGGTGAACGCCAGCGTCTTCCGGCGGGTGATTGAGAAGGCTGATCGCATGGCGTCAGGCCAGCAGTTGAGGCATCACCCGCGCCCCTTCGAAGCCGGTCAGCTTGAAATCCAGCCCCTGGAACCGGTAGGTCAGCCGCTCGTGGTCGAAGCCGAATTGCTTCAACACCGTGGCGTGCAAATCCGGCACGCGCACGGGGTCCTTCACGATGCCCCAGCCGATTTCGTCCGTCTCACCGATGACCTGGCCGCCCTTGATGCCGCCGCCGGCCAGCCACATTGAGAAGGCGAAGGGATGATGGTCGCGGCCCGTGACCTTGTCGGAGCCGCCCCGGTTTTCGCCGAGCGGGGTGCGGCCAAATTCGCTGGCCCAGATAACCATTGTGTCGTCCAGCATCCCGCGCTGCTTGAGGTCACGGACGAGTGCGGCGATGGGCTGGTCCGCCATGCCGGCGCAGAAGGGCAGTTCCTGGTTGAGGTTGCTGTGATGATCCCACGACGCGTGCAGCAGCGTGACGAAGCGCACCCCGCGCTCGACCATGCGGCGGGCGAGCAGGCAGTTCCGTGAAAACGTCGAGTAAGTGTCCGGCCCGCCACCGCGTCCGCCGGGGTTGTCACGTGATTTGCGGCCCACGCCATACAGGTCGAGCGTGGCCTGCGACTCCTTCGACAGGTCCATCAACTCCGGGGTCGCGGCCTGCATGCGGCCGGCGAGTTCGTACGCGCCGATGCGCGAGGCGATTTCCGGGTCGGCCACATGCTTGTGGCGCAGGCGGTTCAGGTCGCCGATGGCGTCGAGGCCGAGGTGCTGCATTTCATCCGTGAAACCCGGCGGGTTGCCGAGGTTGAGCACGGGATCACCCTGGTTGCGGAACAGCACCCCCGCGTAAGTGCTCGGGAGGAAGCCGCTTGTCCACGCGCTCGCGCCCGCGCTGGACCCGCGACCGGCGTGCAGCACCACGTAAGCCGGCAGATCGCGCGACTCGTTGCCCAGGCCGTAGGTGAGCCAGGAACCCAGGGTCGGGCGACCAAACAGCGGCGAGCCGCAGTTCATCATGAGCTGGCCCGGATGATGGTTGAACTGCGTCGTGTTCATCGAACGCACGAGGCAGATGTCGTCAGCGACCGAGCCGATGTGCGGTAGCAGATCGCTCAGCTCCATGCCGCACTGGCCGTGCTGGGTGAACTGGCGCGGGCTCCCCATCAGCCGGACGCCTTCCTTCTTGATGAACGCGAACCGCACCTTCTCCAGCATCTCGTCCGGCAGCTTCTGGCCGTTCATCTGGTTGAGCTTCGGCTTGGGGTCGTAGAGATCAATGTGGCTGGGCGCACCCTCAAAGTAGATGAGGATGCAATTCTTGGCACGCGGCGGAAAATGCGAGGCGCGGGCCGCCAGCGGGTCGGCGGAGGGCGCGGCGTAGCCCTTCTCCGCGAGCAGCGAAGCGAGGGCAACGGTGCCCAGTCCGGTGCTGGCGAGGAAGTCGCGGCGGGTGAGGTTGACGACTTCGGAGGGGGAAAGGTCGGGGCGGAAGTTCATGGCTCAACGAGGTTCAGGGTCGGGAAAAGGATTTTGAAGTCGGCGGCATTGCGCGTGAGCAGGCCATCGAAACGCAGCGCGAAGGCACCAATGAGCACGTCGGCAACCGGACGGCGGAAGCCACCGGTCTGACGCTTCCGCTGCACCGCGCGATGCCAACCGCTGAATGCACGCTCCGAATCGGCCAACTGCCATGGCTCACGCCAGTCCACAGAGATACCTTTGAGAAACACTTCTGCATCCGCTGTGACTCCACGAAAGACGGGCGCAAGTTCAATATAAGACACGGGACACGCCCCCAATCCATCGGGTTTGTATTTGGTGAGCAAGTCCGCAGTAGGTTTGCCGAAAACCGCGTCATTCAGGACAATGTCCAACAACACACTGGTATCCACGACCCACGACATCAGTCTTTTTCTCCTTCCCGCAAAACGGACATCCATTCCGCCGTGGTCTTGTAAGGATGGTTGTACTTCTTCGCGTAACCGAGCATCGCGTAAATCCCCGACGGCTTGGCTTTGGCAGATTTTCGTTTCGGAGCTTTGACTGGCAGCTTTTCGAGCATGCCGAGCACCGTTTTAGCCTGGGCTTCGTCCAGCAGTTTTACCCGCTCCAACAACTGTTCAGTCGCGCTCATGATTTGAAGCTAGTGGGTGATAAAGGTCTTTTCAACGGCTAGTCGCGCGTAAAAAACTCATCCAGGTTCAACATCACCCGGCCGAGGGCCACGAGCGTGGCTTTCTCCGGCACTTCGGGGGCGGCCTTGCCGGCTCCGGCGATCTTCACGGCCCCTTCCGCATTGGCCTGGGCCAGCTTGAGCTGCGCATCGTAAAGCTTCAGCAGACGGCCCAGCTCCTCGGGGCTCGGCGGTCGCGCGAGACAGCGGATGAAACCAAGCCGGATGCGCTCGGCTGCATCGGCAGTGGGAGCCTCGGCCATGCGGGCCCCCAGCGCCTGGGCGCACTCGAAGAAGACCGGGTCGTTCAGGAGCGTAAGGGCCTGCAACGGCGTGTTGCTGCGCTCGCGGCGCGTGCAGGTGGAGTTCGAATCCGGGGCGTCGAAGGTCATCAGCATCGGATACGGCACCGTGCGCTGGAAGAAGATGTAGAGACCACGCCGGTTCTTCTCGTCGCCCTTGCTCTCGGTCCACTTCACCGAGTTCGCGTACCCGAGCGCGGCGATGTCCGCCGGCAACGGCGGACGGATGCTCGGGCCGCCGATCTTAGGGTTCAGCAAACCGCTGGCAGCCAGATAGGCATCGCGCACGGTCTCGGCTTCGAGCCGCAGGCGGTTCTGGCGGGCGAGCAGGAGGTTGTTCGGATCGCGTTCCTGCAACTCGGTTCGGTTGAGTGAAGCCTGTTTGTAAGTCGCGCTGGTGACGATGCACTTGATGAGCGCCTTGCGGCTCCAGCCCAAACCAAGTTGAGAGTTGGGAGAGTTGATAGTTGATGGCGCAGCAAAGGTGGCGGCCAGCCAGTCGAGCAGTTCGGGGTGCGTGGGTTTCTCGCCCTGCTTGCCAAAGTCCTCGACGGTGGCGACCAGACCCCGGCCAAACAGGTTCTTCCAGACGTGATTCACCGAGACGCGCGCGGTGAGCGGGTTCTCCGGCGAGAAGAGCCACTTCGCCAGATCAAGGCGATCGGGTTGGGCGGCGCGCACGGTGAGTGCGTGCAGGACGGCCGGCGTGGCGGCGCGCACCTCGGCGCCCTTGTCGAGGAAGTTGCCGCGCACATGGATGAAGGTCTTGCGCACGCCGGGATCCTCCGCGAGCACGGCAGCGGTAGTGGCGGGAGCAACGGGGGCCTTCTTGGCGTGTTCGTCAATCGCGGCCTGGAGCTTCTTCCCCTGCTCATCCACCTGGTCGCGATAATACTGGGTCAACGCCTCAAGCTGCTTCGGCGTGCGGGTCTCGGACGGTGCGGCCAGCGCAGTTGTAACCGCGTCCGGGGTGAAGTCCGGTTTCAGCGGTCCGCCTGCATCCGTCGCCGCGAGCCGGAACTGTCCGAGCAGGAAGGACTCCTTATACTGGTGATCGAGCGTGAAAATGAGCCGCGCCCCCTCGGGCACGTCGAGCGGCGACTTCAGCTCGAAGACCGCGACGTGCGACTTCTGTTGCTGCGGGGAAATGGCCCAGCCGGACGTCTCCCCGCCTTTGAGCGCGTTCTCGACCGGGAACTTCGCCTGCGAAAAATCCGCCTTTGCGTTGTGCAGTTCCAGTTCCTTCCCGTCAAACTGGCCGGGGACAAACAGCTTCACGCCAAAGCGCGTCAGCACGAAATTGCCATCCT
Source organism: Pseudomonadota bacterium (assembly GCA_009924135.1). Lineage (GTDB taxonomy): Bacteria > Verrucomicrobiota > Verrucomicrobiia > Limisphaerales > SXTU01 > SXTU01. The sequence continues at coordinate 21,635 of RFSE01000029.1, forward strand.
TCGACCGGCCCACGCCTTTCTTCGCGCCGGGGTCTTCAATCGCTTCAAGCCGGAAGCCGGTGAGGCGCTTGACCGGAACTTTCACTTCGACCGTGTAAGTGTCGTTCGCCGGGACGGCCCCACTGGCCCGGATGACGGCTTCCTTGTCCGCCTTGAGCTTGGTGCCGTGCTGGGCGTCCAGCTTCTCGGGGGTCAGCGTGCGCCACGGGACGGCGTCGAGCGAAGCGGTCTTGAGCCACGCGTCCACCTTGGCCTTGAGTCCGGTCTTGGCGTAGGTATCGAGCGCGGCCTTGAGTTTGGCCGTCTCGGCGTTGTGGGCCGTTTTCGCCTTCTCGTAAGCGGCTTGTTCCTCTGCATTCGGGGCGGAGATGGCCTTCTCGTTGGCGTTGTTGAAGAACGCGAACAGCGAGTAAAACTCACGCTGGGAGAACGGATCGTATTTGTGCGAATGACACTCGGCGCAGCCCATCGTGGTGCCGAGCCACACGGTCGCCGTCGTACTCACGCGGTCCACCACAGCCTTGCAGCGGAACTCCTCCTGGTCGGTGCCGCCTTCGGTGTTCGTGAGCGTCTGGCGATGAAAACCCGTGGCCACCTTTTGCGCGTGCGAGGCGTTCGGCAGCAAGTCACCGGCGAGCTGCTCGATGCTGAACTGGTCGAAGGGCAGATCGCGGTTGATGGCGTCGATGACCCAGTCGCGGTAGGTGTAGGCGAAGGGACGCGGCTTGTCCTTCTCGTATCCGTCGCTGTCAGCGTAGCGAGCGAGGTCGAGCCAGTGGCGTGCCCAACGCTCGCCAAAGTGCGGCGAGGCGAGCAGCCGGTCCACGAGCTTCCCGTAGGCGTCGGGTGAAGCATCGGCGACGAAGGCGCGAACCTCCTCCGGCTTCGGCGGAAGGCCGAGCAGGTCGAGGGAAAGCCGGCGGATGAGCGTGGAACGGTCGGCTTCGGGGGACGGCGTGAGGTTCTCTTTGGCGAGCCGCGCATGGACAAACGCATCAATTGGGTGTGACGAGGGGGAAGTATTCAGTGTCCAGTTTTCAGTGTTCAGTTGGGAGTTCGGACGCGGATTGACTGACTGAACACTGGTTACTGAATACTGAACACTGGGCACCTCCGGTCGCTTCACCGGCTGGTAGGCCCAGTGGTCGGACTTCTTCACGGCGAGCTTGCCGTCCTCGGGCCAGTTGGCCCCGGCATCAATCCACGCGCGGACGCGTCCCACCTCGGCAGGACTGAACTGATCGGCTTCCTTCGGTGGCATTGCAACCTCCGGAGTGAGCCGGGCAACCGCGTGGACCAGCTTGCTCTCCGCACTTTTGCCCGGGATCAAAATCGGGCCGTTGTCACCACCGGCCATGGCCGCCGCTTTCAAGTCGAGGCGCAGACCCCCTTTCTGCTTCTCCAGACCGTGGCACGAGTAGCACCTGGCCGCGAAAAGCGGCTGGATGTCCTTGGCATAGTCCACCGGCCCACTGACGGCGGGCGGAAGCTTGCTGAGTTCGAGCGCCGCCTTTTTGGATTCCGCCGCCGCGAGCGACAGGGCTGCCCCGGTCAGGAGCGCGAAGAAGGTTGTGTGAGTTGCCATGCTGAGTTCGGTCAGTTCGTTGGACGCGCGCCGGGGGTGATTTGTTTCAGGACAGAGTAATTGCCGGGCCGCCGATCACAACCCGTAAACGCCGGCCGGAGGGTTCCAATGGCGCAGTTAAGTTTCATCCCGTGCCTGGAAGCGACCTGCCCGCACAGCGCATCGTAGCACGGGCAGCCTTGCCCGCGTTGCCGCCAAACCGGGCAAGATCGCGCGGGCACGGCTGCCCGCGCTACGAAACCCGCCACCGTCACCAGCGCGCACTCGATCCCGGACAACTCCTACCCAGGTTGCCGCCTCCCGGTGACACGGAGATTTTTCATCGCGCCTATTGCAATCGGGGGGCGCATTTCTATAGTGCGCGCGAATTGACCGCATGAAATGAGCGAACCCGCCGCCGCCAACGATGGTTGGACCATTCAGGACGCCCGCACCCTCTACAGCATTGACCGCTGGGGCGCGCGTTATTTTGACATCAACGATGCCGGCCACGTCGTCGCCCGTCCGTTGCAGGACGCGGGCGTGGGCGTGGACCTCACGGACATCGTGGAGGAGGCCCGCGGACGCGGGCTGAAATTCCCCCTGCTCATCCGCTTCCAGGACATCCTCCGGCACCGCGTCGAAGCCATCAACAAGGCCTTCCGCAATGCCATCGCGGAGTTCAACTTCAACGGCCAGTATCGCGGCGTCTTCCCCATCAAGGTCAACCAGCTCCGCGAGGTCGTGGAGGAAATCCTCGATGCGGGCAAGCCGTTCAACTTCGGCCTCGAGGTCGGCAGCAAGCCGGAACTTTTCGCCGGCCTGGCGATGCAGAACCAGATGGGCAGCCTCATCATCTGCAACGGCTACAAGGACGCGCAGTTCATCCGCATGGCACTGATGGGCATCAAGCTCGGCAAGCACGTCATCATGGTCGTGGAGAAGCTCGAGGAGCTGAAACAGATCATCGCGGTGTCCCGGCAGGTGGGCGTCGAGCCGCTCATCGGCATCCGCGCCCGGCTGGCCAGCAAGGGCGCCGGCAAGTGGGCCGAAAGCGGCGGCGAAAACGCCAAGTTCGGCCTCTCGACGGCGGAACTGCTGGCGGCCACGGAACTGTTGCGCACGGAGAAGCTGGCGCATTGCTTCAAACTGCTGCATTTCCACATCGGTTCGCAGGTGCCGGACATCCTCACGGTGAAAAAGGCCGTGCAGGAGGCCTCACGCTTTTACGCCAAGCTCCACAAGATGGGCTTCCCGGTGGAATACATGGATGTGGGCGGCGGCCTGGGCGTGGACTACGACGGCTCGCGCAGCGCGTTCGATTCCTCGACGAACTACACGCTGCAGGAATACGCCAACGACATCGTTTACTACATCGCCGACGTGTGCAACGCGGAGAAGGTGCCGCACCCCAACATCGTCAGCGAAAGCGGCCGGGGCATCGTCGCCTACCACTCGGTGCTGCTGGTCGAGGTGTTTGGCTCCATCGCCAAGACCAAGGGCGGGGATGCGCTCACCTTCGGTGACGGCGAGCATGCGCTCGTCCGGGAGCTGCTCGACATCAAGAAGAACCTCGGCAAGGGCAACAAGCTGGAGGCCTATCACGACGCCGAGGAGCGCAAGGAGGACGCGCATCAGATGTTCACGCTCGGCCTGCTCGAACTGCGCGACAAGGCGAAGATCGAGACGCTCTACTGGGAGATCAGCCAGGACGTCGTGGCCAGCTTCAAAGGCCAGGCCTACATCCCGGAGGAAATCCGCAAGCTGGAGGACCTGCTGGGCGACCAGTACCTCTGCAACTTCTCCGTCTTCCAGTCGCTGCTCGACCACTGGGCCCTGGGCCAGCTCTTCCCCATCATGCCCATCGCACGCCTCACCGAGCGCCCGACCAAGGAAGGCACGCTGGTGGACATCACCTGCGACTCGGACGGCTGCATCAACAAGTTCGTGGACCTGCGCGACGTGCGCGACACCCTGCCCCTGCACGCGCTCGTATCCAACGGCAACGGCCAGCCCGAGCCCTACCACATCGGCTTCTTCCTGATGGGCGCGTATCAGGACATCATGGGCGACCTGCACAACCTCTTCGGCCGTGTGAACGAAGTGCACGTCTTCCTCGAACCTGACGAGCCCAGCGGCTACTACATCGAGGAAATCATCGAAGGTAACACCATCGTGCAGACCCTCGCCGCCGTGCAATACGACGAGAACGAAATCAAACGGCTCATGAAGGTGCAGGTGGACGAGGCCATCCGCTCCGACCGCATGAAGCCCAGCGAAGGCATGCGCCTGCTGGATGATTACGAGCGCGGGTTGAAGGAATACACCTACCTGAGTTTCTGACCCCCCGGCGAATGAGGAAGCAACGTCCAACTTTCAACGTTTTCCTTCCCCCGCTTGCCGGTGTCTCCCTGATGGTTCAACGTTGGCCGTTGAACACCGCGCGTTTTCCCTCGCTGGTCATATCCGCATGACCACGCCTGACCTTCTGCCCTCCCTCCGGCATCTGGTCCGCGGCCTCTCCGCCCTGTTCTGGGGACTGCCCAGCACTTTGATGGTGTGTGTGCTCATGGCGGTTTCGGAGTTTCCGCGCGCCCTGGGCTGCGCCCCGCCGATTGTCACAACCGGGCTGTTGTTCTACGGGATAGTCGAACTGGGCCGTTTCCAACCCCAGGAACGGGCGTGGCAACTGGCGCTGGAACGCGCCCGGCTGCTCGCCCTGGCGAACTTCGCCCTCTCACCCTTCGTGTACTTCTGGAGCCGGCTGCCGACCGAAATGTTCTTCTACCAGACCGTCATCGCGCTGGCGGTCACAGGCATGCTGTTCCTGTGCCAGCTCAATCACGTGCTCCAGCGGCTCGCCGCGATGCTGCCGGATGAGACGCTGCGCGACGACATGCGGTTTTTCACCCGGTTCAACCTCGCGCTGATGCTGGGCTCGGCCTGCAGCTTTGTCGGTTATCAGTTGCTGGAACGGGCCAGCGCCCTGCCGCAGGGGCTGATTGAGACGATGGACCTCGCCCAGGGCATGCGCGCCCGGTTCGCGCTGATGGTCGTGCTCGTGCTGCTGCCAGTCTCGATGACAATGTCACTGGTGTGGAAGGCCAAGGAAGTCGTGCTGGGTGGCGTCTTTGGCCCGCGCGGTTGAGACTGCATTTGCATGGACGCGGGCAACCTTTCCGGTCAGCCGAGCGCCGTCTATTTGGCGAAGAACAGCAGCCCTACCAGCACCAACAACGGCAGGAGGATGGGCAGTGCGTAGCGGAAGAGGTAGCCGCCAAAAGAGGGCGTCTTCACCTTGGCGGCCTCGGCGATGGATTTGACCATGAAGTTCGGGCCGTTGCCGATGTAGGTCATCGCGCCGAAAAACACCGCACCGAGCGAAATGGCCAGCAGGGTTGGACCCTGCTGCGCCGTAAACGCAACCACGTCGGCCGGGGCGTTCACGCTCAAGTGCTCCCGTCCCAGTGCCGCCGCGAGGAAGGCCAGGTAAGTCGGGGCGTTGTCCAGCACCCCGGAGAGTGCCCCGGTGAACCAGTAGAATTTCATCGGGCTGTCGAGGCCCAGCGCCGTCGCGTGCGATTCCAGGTAGTCCAGGGCCGGCACCATGGTGGCGAAGATGCCCGCGAAGAGCCACGCCACTTCCTTGACCGGCGCAAACGTGAAATCGTTCGCCGTATGCACCGGTTTTGGGGTGGTGAAATATGAGCCCACGGCGGCCAAAACCATCAGCGCTTCGCTGAGACCGGGCGGGTTGCGCAGGAACACGGCGGTCAGGATGAGGCCGAGGAAGGCGAGGTTGTGCCAGCCGACGATCGCCCAGGTTTCGCGCGCGGTTTCTGCGTCGCGAACCGGTTGGGGGGCGCGGAGAAAGTTCTTAGTGTCGAAGCAAAAGAAGATTCCAATGAGCCCCAACACCGCGACACCCCACGCCGGCCAGCATTTCTCCACCGTCCACCAGAATGGCACGCCGCTCAGATAGCCGAGGAAAAGCGGCGGATCGCCGATGGGCGTGAGGCAGCCGCCGATGTTGCTGACGATGAAAATGAAAAAAACGATGTGAAACGCCGTGATGCGATACTTGTTCATCCGAATCCACGGGCGGATGAGCAGCATGGACGCGCCGGTCGTGCCGACGAAGTTCGCCAGCACCGCGCCGGCGAGCAGGAAGAGGCAGTTCACGGCCGGCGTGGCCTCGCCCTTCACGCGGATGTGGATGCCCCCGCTCACCACGAACAGCGAGCCGGTGATCACGATGAAGCTGACGTAATCGTGCGCGACATGGAGCATCCGCGCCGGGGCATTCAGCACGAAGACGTAGTAGAGCGCCGTGACCAGGCCGAGGCCGCCTGCGATCTTCGGGTAATGACGCTCCCACCCGTGCCGGTTGATGAACGGTCCGATCGCGATGGCCGCCAGCAACAGCGCAAACGGGATCATCATCCCCGGATGGGGCTCCGCCACGGTGCTCGCGGCAAGCAGGGATGGAACGCCGGCCAACATCGCTCCGGATGATTCGGGAAGCCCGTCGACGCGGCAAGCCGCATCGGTGCGCAACCAATTGCCACCCGGCCAAGGGGCTCGCCTGTCTAGGGAGACTCACCGTGGAGTGACACCACTGACACCTCACCGAGTTTTATCAGGAACGCAGGAACGCAGGAACCCAACCGCCAGCCCCCACCTTCTTCCTGCTTACCTGCCTTCCTGATTCATTCCCCTCCCGATTTGCCGCTCGCCAGCCCGCGCCGCTTCCGGTAGCTAAAAGCCCGAATGACCAGCCGACGCGACTTTTACGAGCAACGCGCCCCGCAACGCGTGCACGAAGCCGGGCGCCACTATCACACCCTGCTCAACCGTCACTTCGCCTTCCTCATCCCGCCCGGCCAGCGCGTCCTCGAGATCGGCTGCGGTCTGGGTGATACCCTGGCGGCGGTGAAGCCCGTGCGCGGGGTCGGGGTGGATTTCAGCCCGGCCATGGTCGAACTGGCGAAGCAACGCCATCCCCAGCTCGAGTTCCGCGTCGCTGAGGCCGGTGCGTTCACCAGCGCCGAGCCGTTTGATTACATCATCCTCTCCGACCTGGTGAACGACCTGCCGGACGTGCAGGCCGTGCTGGAACGCGTCCGCGCATTGTCGCATCCCAAGACCCGCCTGGTGCTCAACTTTTTCAACAACCTCTGGAAGCCCATTCTTGGCCTGGCGGAATCCTGCGGCTGGAAAGCTCCGACGCAGCAGCAGAACTGGCTCTCCGGCGGAGACATGCGGAACCTGCTCCACCTCGCCGGCTGGGAGATGGTGAAACAGGACACGCGCATCATGTGGCCGGTGAACACGCCGCTCGTGGAGCGCCTTTGCAACCGCTGGCTCGGTCCGCTCCTGCGGCATCTTTCACTCTCCGTCTTCATGGTGGCCCGCCCACGTCCGCAGGTGCCGCCGGACCGCCACTACACCTGCTCCGTCGTCATCCCGGCGCGCAACGAGGCCGGCAACATCGAGGCCGCCGTCCTGCGCACGCCCGAGCTGGGCAAGGGCACGGAAATCATCTTCATCGAGGGCCACTCGAAGGACAACACCTGGGACGAAATCCACCGCGTGGCCGCCAAGTATCCGCAGCGCAACATCAAGATCCTCAAGCAGCAGAGCAAGGGCAAGGGCGGGGCCTGCCGCGAAGCCTTCGCCGCCGCCACGGGTGACATCCTGTTCATCCTCGATGCCGACCTCACCATGCCGCCGGAGGAGCTGCCGAAGTTTTACGAGGTCGCGCGCAGCGGGGCGGCGGACTTTGTGAACGGCGTCCGGCTCGTCTATCCGATGGAACAGGAGGCCATGCGCTTCCTGAACATGATCGGCAACCACTTCTTCAGCCTCTCCTTCTCGTGGCTGCTGGGCCAGCGCATCAAGGACACGCTGTGCGGCACGAAGGTGTTGTTCCGCACGGACTACGAACTCATCGCCGCAAACCGCAATTACTTTGGCGACTTCGATCCCTTCGGCGATTTCGACCTGCTCTTCGGGGCGGCCAAGCTGAACCTGCGCATCCTCGACCTCCCCATCCGCTACAAGGCCCGCACCTACGGCGACACGAACATCGAGCGTTGGAAACACGGTCTGCTCCTCCTGCGCATGACCGCCTTCGCCGCGCGCCGGATGAAGTTCATCCGATAACCGGTGACGTCGTGGAGTGCGGCGGCAGAGCGCAGCGGCGACGCCGCTTTGGCCTCCCGCGAAGCGGAAGGGAGTTCGGATGCCCACGTCCGCAGCCGCCGGGCCAGGTACCGCAGGCGTCCCCGCCTGCGAGTTACCGGGGCGTCCCGCCCCGAGTTCGTGCGCGCGGCGAGACGCCGCTCGAACTTGCAGGCGAGGACGCTTGCGGTACAACCTCGGCGACCTGCTGCGGACGTGGGCGTCCGCGCTCCTTGACCGCCGGTTCAAGGCGCGGCAGTGCAGCCACCCAAAATTCCGGAGACACCGGCAATCAGCATTACTAGCTAAACTCTCTCGGCGCTTGACGTCGCAGGATCACCCCGGCCAGGGCTCCAGCCAGGTAACCGCCCAGATGCCCGGCCACGGAGACGCCCATGCCGGGGAGGAAGGTGAACAGCACGTCCTTCGCCACCAGCACGAGGGCCAGTCCGCCCACCGGCACGCGCACGGCCCCGTCCAGCAGGGCCACCGTCGCCGGCACGCGCAGTACAACGACCAGTCCGACGTAACCGCAGATGGCCCCGCTCGCTCCGGCCGCCTGTCCGCCACCGGCCAGCACATGGCCCGCCGCCCCGGCCAGCGCGAACCCGAAGAACAGGCCGAGATGCCCGACCAGGCCGAGCGCGTTGCACGCCACGCCGCCATAGACGAGCAGGAGCAGAAGGTTCCACACCAGATGGAGGCTGTGCCCGTGGACGAACGGGTGGGTCACCAAGCCGGGAAAACTCCACCCCGTCAACGTCAGGCGCGCGAAGAGCTGGTCGTCCGCCAGCCACTGGAGCCAGAAACAAACAAAGATCACGCCCACCAGCAGCCAGTTCGCGAGGAACCCGCGCCGTTCGACCACTTCGAGGCGAAACCAGTCCACGGTGAGTTGGCCGGGGCTGGCGTACGGAGGCGCTTATTCGCCTTCCGCCAGCCGCCGGTAAAGGGTCGCCAGGCTGATGCCGAGCGAGCGGGCCGCCTGTTCCTTGTCCCCGCCAGCCTGAGCGATGGCCTTCTGGATGTAGGCGGTTTCCTGGTCGCGCATGAAGTCCTTGAGCGCGCTCACGGGTTGATTCAAGGCGCTGGGAGCGGATGCCGCCGGGGTCGGGCCGGCCCCCGTTTTGGCCAGACCGGCGATGACCGATGTGTCGCCGCTGGGGGACAATGCAATTTCCACATCCGAGAAACTGGTCTGCGCCAGCGGCAGCAGGTCCGGCGGAAGATCGTCGGTCTTGATGAAGCTGTCGTCGCACAGGGCGCTGGCGCGTTCGATGGCGTTCTCCAGTTCGCGGACGTTGCCGGGCCAGGAATGCGCCTGCAAGGCTTCGAGCGCCCGGCGGCTGATGCTGTAGGGCTTGAGTCCGCGATCGGCGGCCTTGCTGCGGAGGAAGTGCGCGACGAGCAACGGGATGTCCGCGCGGCGCTCACGCAGCGACGGCATGGTGATCGAGATGACGTTGAGCCGGTAGTAGAGGTCCTCGCGGAAGCCGCCGGTCTTGATGCGTTGTTCCAGCGGTTCGTTCGTCGCGGCGATGACGCGCACGTTCACGAAGCTCGGCACGTTGTCCCCCACGGCGCGGACCTCGCGCTCCTGCAGGACGCGCAGCAATCGGCTCTGCAACACGGCCGACATGGACCCGATTTCATCGAGGAAGATCGTCCCGCCATCGGCCTCCTGGAAAAGGCCCTTTTTGTCCGCGATGGCCCCGGTGAACGCGCCCTTGCGATGGCCGAACAGCTCGGATTCGAGCAGGTGCTCGGGCAACGCGCTGCAATTGATCGGGACAAACGGTGCGGTGCTGCGCCGGCTGTTGAAGTGCAGCGCCTTGGCGATGAGTTCCTTGCCGGTGCCGCTCTCGCCGCGCAGCAGCACGGTGCTGTCCGTGCCCGCGACGCGCTCGACCATGCGGAAGACCTGCTGCATCGGCGGCGCGCTGCCGATGATCTGGTTGAACTGGTACTTCTTGCGCAGCTCCTTGCGCAGGTAGGCGTTCTCGGAGACGACCTCGCTGTGCGACAGCGCCTTCCAGAGTTTCAGGCGGAGTTCCACGGCCTTGAACGGTTTCTGGAGGTAATCGAACGCACCGAGCTTCGTGGCCTCGACGGCGATTTCAAAGCTGCCGTAGCCGGTGATGACGATGACGATCGGCGGAGGCGTCTGGGCGCGGGCCAGCTTGAGGATATCCATGCCGGACGGTCCGGTGCGACCGAGGTTGAGGTCCGTGATGACGATTTCGGGCGCGACGCGTTCGAGGGCTTCGAGCGCGCCGGCACCTTCGTTAAACGGAATGACCTCATGCCCCTCCGCGCGGAGGATCTCGGTGACGATCTGGATGCTCAGCAGATCATCTTCCACCAACATCACTTTGGCCATGCGCCCAGCGTAAGGAGCGGGTGTCAGGGCGGCAAGGCGGATTCGGTACGAGAGGTTTCAGGTTTCAGGGTGCCGAGGTTCCGGTTTCAGTCACCTCTGAAACCTGAAACCTTAACCCTGAAACCTTTCCCTCACTTCTCCAGCAACCACCGCGCCGCCGCGCCGCGATCGGGCTGCGCCGTTGCGGTCAAGGCCCCGGCGGCGTTTGCGGCCTGGTAGAGCTTGGTGGTCAGCGCGGGTGCGGCTTCGCCGCCGATCCAGAGCTTGGCCGGGGCGTTGAGGGCGAGCAGGCCGGGCACGTCGCCGTACTTGGCGCCGCCGGGCAGGAAGCTGGGATCGCGGAAGTCGAGGAGCTTGCTGAAACGGAAACCGCTGCTCTCCACGGCCGCGCGGTCGATGCCCTCGCGGGCGATCGCCCGGGCCGCCGCAACGATGGGGCCGGTCCCACCGAAGCCGGCCACGTCCACGCCGGTGGCCTTGGGATGCGGCGCCACTTCGGCGGCCCGCAGATACTTCACCATCGTCAGCACGTCATGGACGCGCTGCGCGAAGAGGCTGTGGTTGTAACCGTAGGTGAACCCGGCGAATTCGCGCGGATTGGCCACCACGCGGTTCTGCTTCACCGGCTGGCCGTCCTTCAGAAACTCGCCCTGATAAAGGAGGTCCGCGCCCAGCACGGTCGCGCCGCTGTCCACGAGCTGCTTCACCTCGGCGCGCACGGAGCCGTCGGCGTTGTAGAGGGCGGCCTTGCCGGAGTCGTCGAGCCAGATGATGGCGCGGCCGTTCCATTGCTTGGGATAGAGCCACGCGACGGGGATTTCCTCGCCGTGCGTCTTGTTGCGCAACACGCCGCTCATCTCGACGATGTTGCCCACGATCTTCTTGTCTTTGCGGTCCCACTCGATGTCGCCCGCCGTCTCCAACGTGCGACCGATCACCGCCTCGACGCCGCTGCCCACGACCTTGCGGAAGCTCTCGGGCGAAGCCGCAGCGGCGTTGACCTGTTTGTCCGCGTCGTCCTTGAGCCACTTGAGCAGCTTGCGCTCGAAGTCCGCGTCATCGGCCTTCGGCGCGGGGTGGCTGCTGTCCCAAACGGTGAGCTGCTCGCGGGACAGGCGCTCGTAATCGCGTTCCACCACCGGCGACGGCAGGCCGAGTTTGAAGTGCAGGTTGACCCAGTTGTAAAAGCCCGCGCGGGCGACGGCATTGTAGTTGTGCGGGAAGTGCTCGCCGCGATGCAGCATCACCTTGTCCGGCGCGCCGAGGAACGTGTAGAGCTGCTTCAGTTCGGGGAAGCCCTTGGTGGACATTTCCTTGGTCCAGTCATTCGCGGTGGTCATGCCCTGAGGTTTGGGGGCGAAGAGCGCGGCGAACTCGATGTTGCCGGTGTTGATGCGCAGCAGGCTCGCGTTCTCGCAAGTGCAACCACCCTGCATGGCGGTGCTGACCATCACGGCCGGGAACGAGAGCGTCACGCGCGGATCAATCGCCGAGAGCAGCATGGTCTGCGTGCCGCCGCCGCTCGCGCCGGTGATGGCGATGCGCGCGGGGTCCACCTCGGCCAGGCCGAGCACGAAGTCCAGCGAGCGCACGGCGTTCAACGTCTGGAGGCCCATGATGCTCTGGAGGTTGGCCTCGGCCTGCGGGCTGTAGAGCGGCCAGTTTTCGGCGACGTTCATCTCGGGCCGCTGCTTGGCGAAGCGGTGCACCGTCTGGGCCGAGAACTGGATCGCGTCCGAGTCGCTCAACATGTCCCACTGCCACACGACGCAGCCCATGCGGGCGAGCTGCACGCACATCGACTGGAAGATGCTGCGGCCACCCTCTTCGAAGCGCTCGGCTCCGCTGGCGATCTCGCGGCGCGTGGCCTCGAGCGTGGCCTCGGAGAGCCGGGCGTCCTTCCAATGGCCGTGCGCGAACAGCACGGCGGGGACCTTGCCGGTTTTGCCCTTGGGCCGGTAGAGGTTGCCCGTGACGAAGAGACCGGGCGCGCTCTCGAAATAGACCTTCTCGATGGTGTACTCGCCCTTGTCGATCTTGCCGTGGATGACGGCGTTGAGCGGCGTCTTGGTGGGCATCGGCCACAGGCCCTCGGCGACGAGCACCTGGCGGCGGACGACCTCGGCGCGCTTGGCCCAGGCGTCCTTCGAGGTCGGCACCGTGTAGGGGAAATAACCGTTCAGATCCTTGGGTGGCGCGAGGCGCACGTCATTGGGCAGTTGCCCCTCCGGCAAGGCGCGCAAGGCAGCCGTGGACGACGAAGTAAAACCCAGCAGCGCGACAAGCGCGGTGAACACGAGGAAACGCATGGAATGAAGGACGGCTTTCATGGCGGGGATATTGAAGCGGGTTGTGGCGCTGGGCGAACAAAATTGAGCCACAGATGAACACAGATGGGCACAGATGGGATGGGAGCCTGCGGCTGATGCGGCAATACCAGTGGAACCAGGCGGCCGAAGCGGCACTCCATAAGCGCCGAGTTGGATGCGCGGGGAAAAAGGATTCATCAGGAAAGCAGGAAAGCAGGAACCGGGAAAACAGCTATGCCTCTCCTTCCTGCCTTCCTGCGTTCCTGATTCATCTGTGTTCCATCTGGAAACGCCAAGTTGGATGGTCAGCAGAGAATCTGGCAGGCGGACGCACTGGGAAAAGCATTCATCAGGAAAGCAGGAAAGCAGGAACCGGGAAAACAGCTATGCCTCTCCTTCCTGCCTTCCTGCTTCATCTGTGTTCCATCTGTGTTCATCTGTGGCTAAAACCTCGGCCAATTCACCGCCTTGCCGTTTGCCCGCGCATGCCGCATTCTCGCCGCATGGGCAACACGTTCGGTCAGCTCTTCCGCGTCACCACCTGGGGCGAATCCCACGGCGGAGGCGTCGGCGCGGTCGTGGACGGCTGCCCGCCGCGCCTCGCGCTCACCGAGGCGGACATCCAGCCGGAACTGGACCGCCGCCGCCCCGGCCAGTCCAGCATCACCACCCCGCGCAAGGAAGCTGACGCGGTGCAAATTCTCTCGGGCACGTTCGAGGGCAAGACCCTCGGCACGCCCATCTCGCTCGTGGTGAAGAACGAGGACCAGCGCTCCGAGGCTTACACCGAGATGGCCGCCAAGTTCCGTCCTTCTCATGCGGACTACACGTATCAGGCCAAGTACGGCATCCGCGCCTGGCCGGGTGGTGGACGTACCAGCGCCCGGGAAACCATCGGCCGTGTCGCCGCCGGGGCCATCGCGAAGAAGCTGTTGCGCGAGCGCTGGGGCGTGGAAATCCTCGCCTGCGTGGAGTGCGTGCAACACCTCCACTGCCACGTGGACGTGGACAAGCTCACGCTCGCCCAGATCGAGGCCAACATCATCCGCTGCCCGGACCCGGTCGTGGCGGAGAAAATGATCGCGCTCATCGAGCAGGTCCGCGCGCAGGGCGACAGCGTCGGGGGTGTGATCGTCGGCGTGGCGCGCGGCGTGCCCGTGGGCTGGGGTGACCCGGTGTTTGACCGGCTGGAGGCGGACCTGGGCAAGGCGATGTTGAGCCTGCCCGCGACGAAGGGTTTTGAAATCGGCTCCGGCTTTGGCGGCACGCTGCTCACCGGCACCCACCACAACGACGCCTTCCGCAACGTGGACGGCCAGGTCCGCACCACGACCAACCGCTCCGGCGGCGTGCAGGGCGGCATCTCCAACGGCGAAACGATCTACTTCCGCGTCGCGTTCAAGCCCACCGCAACCGTCTTCCACGAACAGGAAACGGTGGACGTGAACCTCCAGAACACGACCCTCAAACCCCGGGGCCGCCACGACCCCTGCGTCCTCCCGCGCGCCGTCCCAATGGTCGAAGCCATGACTGCCCTGGTGCTGGCCGACCACGCGCTGCGGCATGAGGCCCAGTGTGGAGGGCGGGCGGAAGTTGAGAGTTGAAAGTTGAGAGGCAGCAGGCCGATCGGCTTTCGGCCTCCTAACTCCTAACTCCTCCTTGTTCGGAAAATACCGTTTTACCGGGGGGCATTCATGGATTAGCTTCCAAGCAGTGATGATGGACTGGCAACAAATCGCTGCGTTGGGGATTGTGGGGGTCGCCGCCTTCTTGTTGCTGCGTGCCCAGTTGCGTCCGCGCCGGCCGGGGTTCTCCCGGGACAACCCGTGCGGGTGCAGCGCCGTCGGGATGGCCGGCAGCAAGGCGTCCATCATCGTCCGCTCGCGCAAGGGCGAGCGTCCCCAGGTGATTGTCAAAATGCCCTGAGCCAGCCGGCCTTCTCTCATGTCCAAAGCCAACCCCTCCCTGCAATTCTCCGCCGGTGCGCCGTCGCGGCCCGCCGGTGGCACCAATGGCGACACGGTCTGGACGCCGAATACGGACGTGTACATCCACGCCGCCGGTGCGGTGATCAAGGTGGAGCTGGCGGGCATCCGCAAGGAAGACCTGGAAATCAGCGTGGAGGGCACGCGCCTTACCGTCACCGGGGCGCGCCGCGACGAGTGCCGCAACGGCAACTGCAATTTTCAAGCGATGGAGATTCATTACGGGGCGTTCGAGAGCGTGGTGGAACTGCCGGCGGGCTTCGATCTCGCGCAAGCCCGGGCCTCGTATCAGAACGGGTTTCTCCGCGTGGATGTGCCGGTGGTGGTCAAGAAGGCTTGAGTCAAACCAGGAACGAGTTCATGTTCGCAGCCATCCAGCTGCGGAGCAACGTGCGCCATGAGTGAACCAGACACGGAATTCATCAACATCCTGAACGCCGGTGAAGGCGGGGGTGACACCGCGTTTCTGCGCGCGGGCGCCAAGCCCTTGCCTGAAGTGCTCCCCATTCTGGGGCTCTCGGACATCGTGCTGTTTCCCGGCATGGTCGCGCCGTTGCTGGTCGAGTCCGCGCAGAGCATCAAGCTGATCGATGACGTGGTCGGCGGCGACCGCTTCGTGGGGCTGGTGCTTCAGACCAAGCCCGAAGTGCAGGAGCCCAAGCCCGAGGAGCTGTGGTCGCACGGCTGCGCGGGCCGCGTGCTCAAGATGCTCAAGTTCCCGGACAACACGGTGCGCATCCTGGTCGAGGGGCTGCGGCGGTTTCAGGTGAAGGAATTCGTGTCGCAGGACCCGTATCTGCGGGCGCGCGTCACGCTGTTGGAGGATTTGGCCGAGGATTCCGTCGAGCTGGCCGCCCTGGCGCGCAACGCCAGCCAATTGTTTCAGCAGATCATCGGGCTTTCCCCCGCGTTGTCCGACCAGGTCAAGATCACCTCCCTCAATCATGAATCACCGGCGAAACTCGCCGACCTCATCGCCGCGAACCTGAACCTCGACCTCCAGGAGCGCCAGCGGCACCTCGAAATCACCTCGGTGAAGGAACGTCTGGGCCGCCTGCTGCCCTTGCTCCAGCGCGAACTCGAAGTCCTCACGCTCGGCACCAAGATTCAGAAGGAAGTCACGACCTCGATGTCGAAGAGCCAGCGGGACTTCTTCCTCCGCGAGCAGATCCGCGCCATCCAGCGCGAGTTGGGCGAGACGGATACCGCGACCGCCGATGCCAACGCGCTGCGCGAGGCCCTCGACAAGGCCAAGCTCCCGCCGGACGTGCGGAAGGTCGCCGACAAGGAACTCGAACGGCTCCAGCAAACGCCCCCGGCCGTCGCCGAGTACAGCATCACGCGCAATTACCTCGACTGGCTGGCGAACCTGCCGTGGAGCAAGTCCACCGAGGACAAGCTGGATCTCGAAGAGGCCGCGCGGCTGCTGGACGAGCAGCATTACGGGCTGAAGAAGGTGAAGGACCGGTTGATCGAGTTTCTCGCCGTCATCAAGCTCAAGCGCCAGCTCAAGGGGCCGATCCTCTGTCTCGTGGGCCCACCCGGCGTGGGCAAGACCTCGCTGGGCAAGAGCGTGGCGGAGGCTTTGGGCCGCAAATTTGCGCGCATCTCGCTCGGTGGCATGCGCGACGAGGCGGAGATACGCGGGCACCGGCGCACCTATGTCGGCGCGATGCCCGGACGCATCATCCAGACGATGCGCCGTGTCGAAAGCCACAACCCGGTCATCCTGCTCGATGAGATCGACAAGGTCGGCGCGGACTTCCGCGGTGATCCGTCCGCAGCGTTGCTGGAAGTGCTCGACCCCGAGCAGAACAGCACGTTCATGGATCATTACCTTGATGTGCCGTTCGATCTTTCGCGCGTGCTGTTCTTCACCACGGCGAACTGGCTCGACCCGATCATCCCCGCGTTGCGCGACCGTCTGGAAGTCATCGAACTGCCCAGCTACACGCTGGAGGAGAAGGTGCACATCGCCCGTCGGCACCTGTTGCCGCGCCAGCTTGCCGAGCACGGCGTGAAGCCGAAGCAGGTCAAGATTCCCGACGCGACGTTGCGCCGGCTCGCCCACGATTACACGCGCGAAGCGGGCTGTCGCCAACTGGACCGCGAGATTGCAGCGGTCGTGCGCAAGGCCGCCCGGAGCATTGCCTCGCAAACCGGCGCGGCGAAACCGGCGGTCATTACGCCCAAGTCGCTCGAAGAATTTCTTGGTCAGCCCAAGTTCACCTTTGAGTCCGCCGAGAACATTGCCGAGTGCGGCATCGCCGTCGGTCTGGCGTGGACCCCGGTGGGCGGCGACATCCTCTTCATCGAAGCCACGCGCATGGCGGGTTCGGGCAAACTGATCCTCACCGGTTCGCTGGGCGATGTGATGAAGGAGAGCGCGCAGGCGGCGTTGAGTTATCTCCGTGCGCAATCTGCCGCCCTCGGCATCGGGGCGACTGACTTTGACAAGCACGACATCCACGTCCATGTGCCCGCCGGGGCGACGCCCAAGGACGGGCCGAGTGCGGGCGTCACGATGATCGCCGCGCTGGCGTCGTTGCTCACGCAACGCCGGGTCCGTTCCGGGCTGGCGATGACGGGCGAGATCAGCCTGCGGGGCCGCGTGCTGCCCGTGGGTGGCATCAAGGAAAAGGTGCTGGCTGCCGCGCGCGCCGGCATCAAGCAGGTGCTCCTGCCCGAGCTGAACCGCAAGGACTGGGCCGAAGTGCCCGAAGAAGTCCGGGCGAAGATGGAAGTTCATTTCGTCCGCCGGATCAGCGAACTGCTGCCGCTGGCGCTGATGGAAGCGCCGGTATCCAAAGCGAAGAAAGGTCCGGCCAAGTGAGTGCGTTTAGCCTTGTAGCACGGGCAGCCCTGCCCGCGCGATCAAATGGATTTGTCTGCCACCTCGAACGCGCGGGCAAGGCTGCCCGCGCTACGATGGCGTGTTGGTTGACCGTGCTGGCCGCGCAGTTCGTAGCCGTTTCCGTGCTTCACGCCGCCCCGGCGAAACCCACCGAGGGCGAGCGCATCATCACCGACCCCGCCATTCAAAGTGCCGAGGGCCAGCGCATCGCCGCCGAGGTCCGCACGCTCGCACCCAAGGCCAGCGGCACCAATTCCGCCGTGCTGCGGGTCTTCGATGCGCGCCGCAAAGTCCGCGCGGAAATCCCCGTCAGCATCCGCACGACCCTCGGCAACGATCAATGGCAAACGGACTACGTCAGTAGCGACGGGCTGCGTTTCCGCGTCACGCGTTCCCCCACCGCCCCAAGCCGGTATGAAACCGGCCGGGCGGACGGCCCGCTCCAACCCGCCGGCAACCTGCTCGTTCCATTTTCCGGTTCCGACTTCTGGCTGGTGGACCTGGGACTGGACTTCTTCCACTGGCCGGAGCAGCGGCTCGTCAAGAAGGAGCAACGCCGCAGCGAGACTTGCTTCGTGCTGGAAAGCGTCACCGCGAAACCCGTGCCCGGCGGCTACTCGCGCGTGAAGACCTGGCTGGAGGAAAAGTCCCTGGGCATCGTGGCGGCGGAGGCCTACGACGCGCAGGGCAAGCTGCTCAAGGAGTTTCAGCCCAAGACCTTCAAGAAGGTGGACGGCCAATGGCGCCTCAAGGAAATGGAAATCCGCAACGAGCAGACCGACACCCGCACGAGCCTGATCTTCGACGTGGAAGTGCAGTAACCGGCGCGACCCAACGCCGGGTCTGGGGACCCGACCTACAGGGACCATGCTATAGGCCCGGCACCTTCACCGGGCGTGACCGTTGCAGGCCCGATGACCTCAAAGGCATCATGTGCGTGATACAGAAGGAGTCTGCTTCTTCCCATTGCTCACCGGTAGATAAGAAACGGTTCCCTTCGCTTCTTGAAGGCTTCGAGGTCGGCTGCCCAGCCCGCGCGCAGTTCGGCCACCGATTTACCGGCCTTGATGCCCGCCAGCACGGCTGGCTCACGCAGCAGCACCTGCATTTTGTCTACCGCAAAATTCTTGCCGTGGAGCCTTTGAAGCGTCGTGGCGATGGTCAGGCCCACATCCACGGCGTTGCACGCGCCGCGGTCGGTCAGCACGATGCGCACGCCGCCGCAGGGCTGGTCCTTGAACGTGCTGGCGGTCGGGGTGAACCGCACCGGGTAGAAACGCACACCCGGCAGTGCCGCGCGGTTCAGCTCGGCGGCGACCCGCACGTCGTTGGTCACGTACGGCGCACCCACGATCTCAAACGGCGTGTCCGTCCCGCGCCCGACGCTGATGGCGGTCTCCAGCAAGCCAACGCCCGGATACAACGCCGCCGCCGTGAGACTGCGCATGTTCGGCGAGGGGTTCGTCCACGGCTGGCCCAGTTCGTCAAACCACTGCGCGCGCGACCAGCCTTCGACGGGAATCACCGTGAGGTCCGCGTTGAAGCCGCGCTCGGCATTCACCATCCGCGCGACTTCGCCCAGCGTCATCCCGTGGCGCAACGGCACCGGGTGCCACGCGACGAAGGAGTTCGTGCCGACAAGCAACGGCCCTTCCACCGCCACGCCGCCAATGGGATTCGCGCGGTCGAGCACGATGAACTTCTTCTTCGCCTTCGCCGCGGCTTCGAGGCAGTTGATCAGCGTGGCCGGGTACGTATAGAAGCGGCAGCCGATGTCCTGGATGTCAAACACGAGCGCGTCCAGCCCCGCCAGTTGCTCCGGCGTGGGTGAGCGGCGGACGCCGTAAAGGCTGAAGACCGGCAGGCCGGTTTTCTCGTCCCTCGAATCGGAGACCTTCTCATCCAGCGCGCCGCGAATGCCGTGCTCCGGGCTGAACAGCGCGACGAGTGACACGCCCGGCGCGGCGTGCAGCAGGTCAATGGTCGCGTTGCGGGCGCGGTCCTGGCCGGTGTGGTTCGTAATGAGGCCGAGCTTCAGGCCCCTGAGCGGGCCAAACTGGTTCTTCGCCAGCACATCAATGCCGTTGAGCACGGGCGCGGCGGTGTTCACGGGCGCGGCGCTGGCGCGCAAGCGGCCGGTCGTTGCGGCGTCCTCGCGCGGGGGCAATGCGCCAGGGACATAGGCGAAGTTGAAGTCTTTTACGGCCTCGGCTGCGAGCGTGCCGAGCTGGCTGCGCAGGGCTCCAACGCTGCCGGCCTCGGTCGGGTGGTTGCGGTTCGAGAGGAAGATCAGGAAGGTTTTGGAGAAGGGATCAATCCAGATGCTCGTGCCGGTCCAGCCCGTGTGACCATAGGAGCCGATTGGGAAGAGCTTGCCGCGCGGGCCGCTGTAGCTGGTGTCGATGTCCCAGCCCAGCCCGCGCCGGCCCGCCACGCCCGGCGGCGTCTGCACCGAGGTCCAGAGGCGCACGGTCTCGGGCTTGAAGACGCGGACGCCGGCGAGTTCGCCCTCGTTGAGCATCATGCGGGCGAAGAGCGCGAGGTCGGCCGCCGTGGTGAAGAGCCCCGCGTGCCCCGCCACACCGCCCATGCGCCGGGCGCGTGGATCATGCACGATCCCGCGCACGGGCTGGCCGTCCTCGACCTCCGTGGGCGCGATGCGCGCGAGCTTGTCGCGCGGCGGATTGAACCCGGTGTCCTTCATGCCGAGCGGGCCGAAGACTTCGCGCTGGACGAACTGGTCAAGCGGCATCCCGCTGACGCGCCGGACGATTTCACCAACCAGAATGAGCCCGGTGTCGCTGTAAATGATCTTGGTGCCCGGCGGCGCAGCGATTTTCTCTGCGCAGGCGAGTTGGATCGCTGCGTCGTTGCCCGACCAGTCCGGCTTGAGGCCGACATCTGGTCGCAAGCCCGACGTGTGCGTGAGCAACTGCCGGACGGTGATGACTTCCTTGCCGAGCGTGCCGAACTCCGGGATGAACTTTATCACGTGGTCGGCGAGACTGACCTTGCCCTGCTCGATGAGCCGCATCATCGCGGGGGTCGTGGCGATGACCTTGGTGAGGGATGCGGCGTCGAAGATGGTGTCATACGACATCGGCTCGGCGGCAGGGACGAGGGCGCGGTGGCCGTAGGCGTGGCGGTATGCTGCACCGCCTAGTTTCTGTAACCACAGTACGCCACCGGGAAGTTTTTTGTCTTCGATCGCTTGCAAGATGGCCGTGTCCATTTCAGCCAGCTTTTCCGCGTGAAATACTGCGAGCGGGGAAACCGGAAACACACAGATGAATTCCGGGGCTTTTTTCTGAGGTGGCTCGGGAAACACCATGACCTTCGGCGCGGGCCGCTGCGACTGGCAGCCAACGGCGAGCAGAACGGCACAAAGCAAGCCGGCCATGACCGCCGAACCAATACGAACCTGCCAAAGCACACACGTGGCTTCCACTCCCTCTCGCTTTGAGGAGCAAGGGGAGAGGGTTGGGATGAGGGGTTGCGTGCGTGGGCGTAGGTGGCCCCACCCCTCATCCGGCCTCCGGCCACCTTCTCCCCTCGCTCCGCGAAGGGAGAAGGCACGATCAGGCTGCATCTCCTCAAATAGCAGAGGCCCCGAGGTCGGGCGCGAGTGATCGGGAAGTTGGTTTTGGCGTGCGTGCATGGCTTGAGCACGAAGGTTCTACGCGGCCCCGGTACACCGGGCAAGCCCGTGGCGGCAGGCGTCCCGCCGCCCGGAATGGGGTGGGAAGTTCTGACGGGCACTTGCGCAATCACGCCTCGGTCCGCCGGGCGGGACGCCCAGCTCTACGTCAGGCAAGATGCCTGACACCACGGCGTCGCCGGCAAGTTGGTGGCGGACTATCCGCTCGGGTGGCACCCGCGTCTCGCGGGTCGGTTCGGGCGTCCCGCCCGGACCGCTGGCGGGCGGAGTCGAGGCGTGCGCGATTGGTGCAGCATGTTCGCACGACCGGAGTTTTCGGCGGGACGCCGAAAACTACCCGCGAGACGCGGGTGCCACCCGAGGCGAGCGGACGCCTGCGGTGCTTCCTGCTCGTTCGGTGCGACACGCTCACGCGGGCAAGGCTGCCCGCGCTACGGCACCGGCAGAAACTGCACCGCGTCCGCGATCACGACCTTGCCCTCCGTGCCTTCGTTCGAGATGCGCACCCAGCCGTTCGTCCCGGCGGCGAAGCGGAAGGTGCCCAGCGTCCGCCAGAGCCGGCCATGCGGCGGCTCTTCCTGTTGGTTGATGCGCAGCTTCGTCTCACCCTCGGCGTGGTGGATGGTGACGGGCGCGTTGGTCGCGCGGCGGATGTTGTAGCAGTGCGCGAGGCGGACCTCGTAACGGCCCGCGCGCGGCAGGTCCGGCGTGAAGGTCACGGACTTCTCGCCCTTGCCTTCCTTCATGTCGTGCAGGTAACCGAGGCCCACGTAGGGCGGCGTGTGCGTGGAGTACTGCCATTTGCCCACGAGCGTCGCCGCCGTCTCATCCACGACGATGCCCGGCAGCTTCGCCGGGTCCGCAACGATGAACGGCACCAGTTCCGGCCGGTCCACCTCGCCCGGGGCATGCTCATTCGGCACGGCGGCGGGATGAGGTCTTAACGCGGGCTTCGTTTGGGCGACGGCGAACGCGGCCAACAGCAGGCCAAGGCAGACAGGCAATGTGCGGTGTCGAGATCGAGCCAGTGTTTGCATTGGTTGATTAGACTACGACTCGTCATTTGCGGTCGCTTAAAAAGTCGCAATGGCTGCCGGTGAATCCCTGCCGGGTTGGCGTGGCGGCAGGCGTCCCGCCTGCCGTAGAGGGCGTGCGTCCCGCCGCCCGGATGGGCGTTGGAAGTTCTGACGCGCGCTTTCGCAATCACGCCTCGGTCCGCCGGGCGGGACGCCCGGCTCTACGTCAGGCAGGATGCCTGACGCCACGGCGCTCCGCTATTTGCGCCACTCGTCGATGACCGAGGCGATCAGGGCGGTCCAGCCGGTTTGGTGCGAGGCGCCGAGGCCGGCGCCGGTGTCGCCGTGGAAGTATTCGTAGAAGGGTACCTGGTCGCGCCAGTGCGGGTCGGTCTGGAACTTCTCGTTTTCCCCAAACACGGCGCGGCGGCCTGCGGCATCGCGGGCGAAGATGCGGATGAGCCGCTCGGCGAAGCCGCCGGCGAGTTCCTCCAGGTTGATGGGCGCTTCGTTTTCCGCGCAGCCCGGAATGGTGAACTTGCCGCCGTAGGCCTTCCGCAGCTTGCGCACCGACTCGATCATCATGAAGTTCATCGGGAACCAGATGGGCCCGCGCCAGTTCGAGTTGCCGCCCTTGAGCTTGGCAATGGATTCGCCGGGCTCGTAACCGATGCAGCCGTGGGCAATCGCGAAGGGATGGCGTTCGTGATGCTTCGAGAGGCTGCGCAGGCCGTAGGGCGAGCGGAACTCTCCGGGGTCCCAGATGACGCGCAGCAACCGGTGGATCTGCTCGGGGTTCATCACGGCGAGCACGTGGACCTTGCCTTCGTCGGTGTCGAGCGTGGTGACGCAGCGCTGCACGAGGTCGGCGCGGTTCTTGAGGAACCAGTTCAGGTTCGCCCGGAACTCGGTGAACGGTTCGAGCCACTTCTCCTCCAGCCGTTCGATGGCAAACATGGGGATCAGCCCGACGAGCGAACGCACGCGGAATTTCTCGTGGCTGCCGTCCGGGCGCGTGAGGACGTCGTAGAAGAAACCGTCCTTCTCATCCCACATTTCCAGGCCGTCCTCGCCCATGCTTTTCATCGCGGCCCCGATGTAAACGTAGTGCTCGAAGAACTTCGTGGCCGTCGCTTCGTACGTCTTGTTTTCCTTCGCCAGTTCGAGGGCGATACGCATCATGTTCAGGCAGAACATGCCCATCCAGCCGGTGCCGTCGGACTGCTGGAGCTTGGCGCCATCGGGCAGCTTCTCGCTGCGATCCAGCACGGTGATGTTGTCGAGTCCGAGGAAGCCGCCTTCGAAAACGTTGTTACCCTCGGCATCCACCTTGTTGACCCACCACGCGAAATTGAGGAGCAGCTTGTGGAAGCACTTCTCCAGAAACGCGCGGTCGGCCTTGCCACTGCGGATGCGGTCCATGTTGTAAACGCGCCACACGGCCCACGCGTGGACGGGCGGGTTCATGTCGCTGAACTCCCACTCGTA
>RFSE01000281.1 GCA_009924135.1 Pseudomonadota bacterium
GGACCGCAGCGAACCGAGGAATCCCTTGGACTCGCTGGCCTCCACTTTTTGCGTCAGGTAGAGAAACTCCGGGGTGGCCAGCGCCGTTGCCAGCACTTCCACCATGGCCTCTTCGAACGTCGGAAACCCCGGCCGATACTTCGCAAACAGGGCCATGAACTGGTTGACTTCCGGCGCGGTGACCGGGCGCCGCCAGACGCGTTTTAGGAATCGGTTCAGCACCTCGCGGCCATAGCTCTGCTCGTCACCCTTGTGGTTGCTCGCAATGAAGATGTCAGTGTGCGTCTTCGGGGGCCATTGCTCGTAAAACGGAGCGACGATTTCGATGCGGTCGATCAGCACCTGAAGCGGTTCCTCCCCGCCGCTTGCATTCGAGACATTCTGAATGTGCAGGAACTCATCCCGCCTGGGGAACGTCGTGGTGAGCTTGCGGAACGGGTTCCGCTGGATGTCACCCAGTGGGATGTCGAAGTAAATGAACTCGGGATTGTCGGCCGATGCCGTCACCGGGAGGTCGTGCTCGCTGATCACCTGCGAGAATTCGGCGTTGTTGCTGGTGTGGGCGCTGAAAATCAGACGCAGGCTGGCATATTCGTCTGCCTTCATCGTCGAGCGACCGGCGCGGATGCGCACGCGCATGGTGCCCTCGTCGGGCAGAAAGCGATCCAGATCCAGCTTCACCTCGCTGGCCCGGGGAAGCACCAGCACCACCGGAGAAACGGCAGGATTTTGTCCGGCGACCGCCTCAGTCCGAGGCAGCGACTTGCCGGCGGGAAACGGGAGGCTCTCGCCGGTCTCCCGGTTAAATAACTGCTGCTGGTTTTTGGCCTTCTTGGACTTCGATTTCTTATCGGACGCCGTGGCCTCTTTTCCGGACGCCGCCTTGGCCATCTCCTCCTGCATCGAGATGATGTAAGTGACGGCGGGCGGACGCTCCCCGCTCACTGTGGCCCGCTTGAGTGCCTTCAGTCCGATCTCACGATAGGTCTCAAACTGCATGGCCGACATCTGCAGCAGTTCCGAGCTGTTCTTAAAACCGTCCTCCGACGCAGTTTCCGGGGGCAGCTTGTTCGGGAGGGCCTGGGGCAGACCCAGCAGGTCCTGCAGGGCGTAGTTGTATTCGTAATTCGTCAGCCGGCGAAAGGACGACTGCTGCCCGCTGTTGCGCCGTACGAGGGACGCCGTGTTCAGTTCCGCACTGAGCCAGTCCACGATGCGTCCGCGATCCCCATCCGCGAGCGCATAGTCCGGTTCATCCTTCGGGGGCATCTCGGACTTGCTGAGGGCGTTGAACACCTCGCGCCACCGCTCCACGTCCGGGCCGGTCACCAGGTCGGGATTCAGTTGATCGATGCGCAGCCGGCCCTTGGCCTTTTCAGGACCATGACAGGCCAGGCAGTTCTTTTTCAGGATCGGTCCCAGCGACTTTTGAAAGACAGCGACGTTCGCCTTTGGGATGCTGCCGGAGCCGCGCGGGGCTTCCTTGGTCGCCTTCAAAAAACTGGATTTTTCGCGTCCCAGTTCTTTGGCCGATTCCAACGAGATCGGAGTCTCCTGGCCGCTGGCGGCCAGAATCGTCCCGGCGCTTCCGAGCACCACCAGCATCGTTTTAATAAGGGACTTCAACGGATACGTATTTGCTTTTGGACGCGCGGGTTACCGGGAAAATTGCATTTTACGCTAAGTTTGCTGGATTTAATTCTGAGCCTGGCAGGAGGCGCGTCAACCCTCGTTTTGGTCTCCCGGCCCTACCGGATGGACCACGACGCCACCACGTACTCATTACGGTGCCAACGGCTCCCC
Source organism: Pseudomonadota bacterium (assembly GCA_009924135.1). GTDB lineage: Bacteria > Verrucomicrobiota > Verrucomicrobiia > Limisphaerales > SXTU01 > SXTU01. Next base: position 1,804 of record RFSE01000281.1, read on the forward strand.
CGGACTTTCCAGCTGACCGTTCCCGTATGGTTTCTGCGGCGTTGGCGGGAGCGCCTATTGAGCACGTGAGCCAAGTCGTCGTGGCGTCTGGCAAGGTCGGGGCTGGCTGGACTCCGCGCGTTTTCTCCCTCACCCCATCCCTCTCCCGCTGGGCGAGGGTGCCTATACGTCGCCGACACTGGATGCTGTGAGTTTGCGCCGTGGTGGCAGGCATCTTGCCGCCCGGACGGGCGTAGGGAGGGCGGTGACGTGGGATTGTTCGAGAGCGATCAGGTGGCCGGGCGTTTTATTCCGCCGGGCGGGACGCCCCGGCTCTACGGCAGGCAGGATGCCTGCCGCCACCGGGCCAGTACGCCTGCGGTACGATGATCCCGACCGGCGTGAACGCCCTTCGCCCCTCACTTCACCGGCTTGAACTGCACGCCGTCGAGAATCACGTAGCCGTCGGTGCCCTGGTTGGACACTTTGACGGTCGTGGTCTTGCCGGCGGGGAGGGTGAACTTGCCGAGGGAGAATTCACCCTTGGAGCGCTGGTCCACTTTGATCGTTTTCGCGGGCTGGCCGGGCACGCTCACAGTCACGGGGACGTTGCTGGCGCGGTTCGCGTTCGGGGCGTTGAAGAGGATGATCTCGTACTCGCCTGCGGCGGGTATCGCCGGTGTGAAGACGGCGCTGACGGTGCCTTTGTCCACGTTGCTGTCGTGCAGGTAGCCCTTGCCCACGCGCCAGGTGGAGGAAACAGATTCGCTCCAGTGCCCGGTCTTCTCCGCGTCCGCGTCGTCGAGCACGATGCCCGGCAGGCTCTTGGGATCCACGAACTTGCCGCCGGCGTTGCCGCCGCCGCCGGTCCATTCGAGTACCTGCTGGTCGGCGAGCAGGCGGGTGCGGAGCTTGTCGTAGTTCAGCTTTTGCAGCGGGACCTGGTCATCGATCGCCAGCGCCGCCGCCGTGGCCGCGCTCTGGCCCAGCACCATGAAGACGGGCTCCATGCGGATGCTGCCGTAGGCGATGTGGGACGAGCTGAGGCAGACGGGCACGAGGAGGTTGTCGCACTCGGCGGCCTTGGGGATGATGGCGCGGTAGGAGACCGGGTAGGGCTTCATGGGCGGCACCTGCACGTCGCCTTCGTTCTCAACCTTTCCGTTCTTCACGATGCGCTGGCAGTTGTGTGAATCCATGTTGTACGCGCCGAGACCGACGGAGTCGGTGATGGTTTCCACGGCGCGGCAGTTTTTCTCGCTCATCACGTACTCGCCCACGAGGCGGCGCGCCTCGCGCACGTACATCTCGCGCGGCCAGCCATCGGTGGTGCGGAACTCGTCCTTGCTCGGGCCCCAGCTCTGCATCTCCCGGCGCATGTCCTCGGGCACGCGCGGGTCCGTGGCCAGGAAGGTGAGGAAGCCGCGGATATAATTCTCGTGCTCCTTCGCGATGCGTTCGCGCGTGACGTAGTCGGCGTTCGGATAATCGTAGTTGCGCCCGATGAAGTCGGTGCTGAACCCACCGTTGTTGTTGATGTCGGTCTTGTGGTTCGGCATCCAGATGGGGTTCCAGAATTGCGCGAGCCGGGGGCTTTTCTTCGCGGCGACGAGGGCTTCGAGATAACGGCCCAGCAGCTCGAATTCCTTCGCGTCGTAGGTCGCCGGCGGGGTGACGGGGAGTTTGCCGTTCGCGGCGGCCAGCAGGGCGTCCCACTGGGACTGCGGCATGGCGGCGGGCTTCTGGGCGGGCAGGCGGTTCTGCGGATCGGTGGTGAAGCAAAGGCGGTAGTTGTAGGCCTGTGTGGACTTGTCGCCCTCGCCGGGCTTGCCGCCGTCGCCGGACTGGATGAGCGGCAGCAGTCCGCTCGCGGCGTCGCCGGGCTTCACGTACGGGTCCACCGGCACGGTGAACTGGTGGTGCGGCGTCTGCGCGCGGATGCCGTTGAGCGTCTCGCCGTAAACGGCATTGGCCTCGCGGCCGACGTGGAAGGAACAGCCGGCCTGGGCGAGCAGGTCGCCTTCGTAGGTCGCATCCACGAACATCTTCGCGCGGAAGACGCGGCCATTTTCCATCGTGATCTCGGTGATGTGCGGTCCGGTCTTGGTGACGGATTTCAGGCGTTGATCGAGGAAGACCGGGGTCTTCGCTTCATCGAGCAACTGGAGATACACCTGCTCCGCGACGTGCGGCTCGAAGGTCCACATCGTCGCCTCCGCGCCTCCGAGCGAGCTGGCACCAGCCTGGCCGCCCCGGCGCTTGCCGAAGTAGTCCGGCGCCGTCTCGAGGGTCCACGCGGCGTCCTTCGAGTAGTACTGCGCGAGGCGATGGTAAAAGTCGCGCGAGAGTCCGCCAATGGCGGCCTTGTTACCGATGTCCGTGGCCCCGAGGCCGCCGGTGGTGAGGCCGCCGAGGAACTTGGTGGGGTTCACCAGCACCGCGCGCTTGCCCATGCGCGCCGTCTGCACCGCCGCCGCGATCCCGCCGGACGTGCCGCCGAAGACGCACACATCCGCCTCAACGACCTGGGCGTTCACCGCCCCGGCGAGCGCCAGGGAAAACACCAGCGCATGGAACCAAGAGAATTTCATGCGGGAAGAGTGCCAGAACGGCGGGGAAATTCAATGCGCGCGACAAGGCGGAGTTTTGCCACAAAAAGGCACAGGAAGATGGCAGGAAATGCGAAGGGCCAGAGCACTCATCATGCTCTGGCCTCATCGGGCTGCGAATGGAATTCGTGACTGCCGTGCTCCGTCAGAAGCGCAGCAGGAAATCCACGGTGAAACGGTCGTCGAACACGCCGCGGGGATTCGTCAGGCTGCGCTCGTAGGCGAAGCCGAGTTCGACCCGGTCGTGGAGCTTGGAGCGGAACCCCGCGCCCGCCGTGACCTGGGTGGTGCCGGCGGCGGCCGAGGAACCGAAGTTGAGGAGGTCATTGCCCTCCGTGCCGAGCGGCAACTGGTTGCCCGAGTTCAGCACGGTGAAGGAGTTCGCCGCAACGAACGGCGTGAAATAGCGGCAGGTCTGGTAGGCCAGCTGCAAGCTGGTGTGAAGCTGTGCCGTTTCGCGGGCCATGTTGTTCGGCACGCGCGCACCGATGTTGCCCATCAAAGAAAGGTTGTCCCAGCCCTTCGCCGCCGAGACGAAGACATTCCATTCGCCATCGCCGTTGCCCTGTAATACGCGGCGGTTGCCCGTGGGCAGTTCGATTTCCACCCCCGGCGTGACGATGAACTGGTTCGCGCGGTCATCGATCACCGCGTATTTGAGACCGGCCGAGATGTTCGCCCAGCCAGACGCTTTGGCCAGCGTGCTGTCCGGGTGCATATCCACATAGCCGTCCTTCGTAGCGACGATGGCCAGCCGGTCCGTCACGGCCCAGCGGACTTCCACGGCATAGAGCTGGACGTTGCCGCCGACCGGCGCATACGCACCGCCCACGGGCAGTGTCTTGGCGAGGTGTTGATACATGAACAGCGGGCGGACCTCGCTGCGGATGAAAGGGTCCTCAAAGAACACCGGGTTGCAGACAGGCGCGGGGGCTTTCGAGGACCAATCATCGGCGGCGGCAGCCGAGCACGTGATCAGACCGGCGAGGAGCGCGAGGGAGGCGAGTAAGTTACGGGATTGTGTTTTCATGGTTTTGGTTTCAAAGCGACCACCGGGCCAGCCAGGGCGGAGCGCACCAACGCCCCTAAACACCCCGCACGGCAACCCCTGCCGGTGTCCGCAGTTCGTTCGGACACCCTGATTAAAATGCTGCTCACACCGCTGCACATGCCATCGGTTGGCAGAAACTGGGCCTGGTTTGCTGGCAATTTCACGGGTTGTCTCCCTAATACCAACTACTGGTATACTCTGGTCGAATCCCCGATTTGAACCAACGAACAGTTGCTCCCAATTATCCTGACAAAAGCTCGGTTCATGGGGCGGGGCGCGCTCAGGTTCCCTCTCCCCCATCGGGGGAGAGGGTTAGGGTGAGGG
>RFSE01000282.1 GCA_009924135.1 Pseudomonadota bacterium
CTTTTGCGCCTCTTGTGCCTTTTCGTGGCAAAATCGCTGCCCGCATTCGTGGCCTTTTCGCAGTTGCCTCCCTTGACTTTGCCCCGGCGGTTCCGAAACACTCCGCCCCTTATGGCCGAGCCTAAAGAGAATGTACTGATGGAGAAGATCACGTCGCTGTGCAAGCGGCGCGGGTTCATTTTTCAATCGTCGGAAATCTACGGGGGCATCCAGGGCTTCTGGGACTACGGTCCGCTGGGCGCGGAACTGAAGCGCAACGTAAAGGAATCCTGGTGGACCACCATGACCCGGATGCGCGACGACGTGGTCGGCCTCGAAGCCACCATCATCATGCACCCGGCCATCTGGCGCGCGTCCGGCCACGTGGACACGTTCAGCGACCCGATGTGCGACTGTTTGCTGACGAAGAAGCGGTTTAGAGCAGACCAGGTGGAGCCGCAAGACGGAACCATTCAACAATATGCGGGTGCTCTTGACGAAGGATGGAAAGAAGCATGGCAACAGCTCATCGGACAGGAGCCTCAACTTGAGCACGGAATGATTAGCAGCAAGGATGCGACGCGACTCATTGAGACTTTTCACTCAACTCGTATCACGACTGCCATTCCGAGTTGGTATGACTCGTCTCCATTCCCGGTCCTCCTCGCTGACGGGAAGCATCCAGAATCAGCGGTCAAACTTGCAAAACAGTTCTACTCGGGACGTCGGCTAAAGGATCCGACGCTTGTTTTTGGAGGCACCGAGAAGGTGGTTGGAACGACACGGTTCAATCCGGAGAATGGCGCGCCTTTGACCCCGCCCGTCCCGTTCAATCTGATGTTCAAGACCTACGTCGGCCCCACGGCCACGGAGGCAGATGTTGCATATCTACGTCCCGAGACCGCGCAGGCCATCTTTGCGCAGTTTAAGAACGTCCACGAGACCTCGCGCCAGAAGGTCCCGTTCGGCATCGCCCAGATGGGCAAGGCGTTCCGCAACGAGGTCACGCCGCGCAATTACACCTTCCGCTCGCGCGAGTTCGAGCAGATGGAGTTGGAATTTTTCATCAAGCCCGACGAAGCCGTCGAGGCCGCCGCCGGCTCCATCGCCACGCCCGCCAGCAAGGGGCATCCCGGCGAGCCGCAGCCCAACTGGGGTTGGCAGATGTGGCACCAATATTGGGTCGAGGAACGCATCAAGTTCTACGAAGGCATCGGCCTGCCGCGCACCACGCTGGAAGAGTACTGGCAGAAGCCCGAGGAGCTGGCGCATTACGCCCGCGCCTGTGTGGACATCCTCTTCAAGTTTCCCTTCGGCACGCAGGAGCTGGAAGGCATCGCCGCCCGCAGCGACTTCGATCTCTCGCAGCACGAACGCTGCTCCGGCAAGGCCATGGGCATCTTCGATGAGGAATTGCGCACCGCCTTTGGCAAGCTCCCGCCGGAGAAACAGACCGAGCTGAAGGACCGCTATTACGCCGCCCGCCTCAAGTACCTCACCAAGATGGGCGTGCCCGTCACCGAAGCCGGCGCCGCCGCGCAGGAAGACGCCGACGGTCTCGCCAAGGGCCAGTACATCCCCCATGTGATCGAGCCGTCCGCCGGTGTGGACCGCCTCATCCTCGCGCTGCTGGCCAATGCCTTCACCGAGGTCACCGAGACCGACGCGAAGGGCAAGAGCGAGACGCGCGTGGTGATGAAGTTTCACCCGCGCATCGCCCCGATCAAGGTGGCCGTGTTGCCGCTGCTCAAGAACAAGCCCGAGCTGGCCGCCAAGGCCCGCGCGATCTTCGAGTCGCTCCGTCCACATATGATGGCCTTCCACGATGAAGCCGGGTCCATCGGCCGGCGCTACGCGCGCCAGGATGAGGCCGGCACGCCGTTCTGTGTGACGGTCGATTTCGAGACCTTCGAGGGCATCAAGGACGGTCCGCAGGCCGGTGTGAAAGACACCGTCACCATCCGCCACCGCGACGACGGCAAGCAGGAACGCATCGCCACCGGCGACCTGCTCCCGTGGCTGTTGGCGCGGGTGAAGTAGCCTTAAGCGCGAACTCCGAAGTCGGGATTGCAGGGACGCGCATCCTACGCACCGCGCTCCGCTTTCTCCCCCATTAGGGGAGAAGGCCGAGGTGTGAATGCTCCCAACGAGCAGTTCGCACTTTGAACCCTTGAACCGCCTTGCGCAGGAGCGCGGACGACCACGTCCGCAGCCGGCGGGCCAGGTACCGCAGGCGTCCCGCCTGCGAGTTACCGGGGCGTCCCGCCCCGAGTTCGTGCGCGCGGCGAGACGCCGCGCGAACTCGCAGTCGAGGACGCCTGCGATTCAACCTCGGCGACCGGCTGCGGACGTGGGCGTCCGCGCTCCTTGACCGCCGGTTCATGGGGAGGAGGCAAGCCGTGCGTAAATGAGTTGCGTCCATTTGCTACGCACGCCGCCCCCTCACCCTAACCCTCTCCCCCGATGGGGGCGAGGGGACTACCGCAGGCTCTGTAAACGTGATAGGCAACAAGCTGCTACTCTGGCCTACGAACGTTAGCTGTCCCCATCTGACAGTCCGGATTTAGTCCGGCCGCCTCATCTCGAAGCGGTCGCCCGTGCGGCAATACCAGTGCGGGCTGGCCATGCGGCCGATGGTTTTCAGCCGGTCGGTGCGGATGCGCTCCGTCGCCGGGTCAAACAACTCGTCACGGACGTGGATGCGCTTGATTAGCCCGATGACCAGCCGGTTGCCACCAATCTGAAGCGTGCCCCACTCGGTGCATTCCAGGGCCGCCGGCGATTCCGCAATGCGCGGTGGACGCACGACGGAGGACGGCAACGTCGTCAGACCGGCACTGGCCAGTTCGCTCACCCCGTAAGGCAGCGAAGCCGCCGTCCGATTCATGGCTTCGGCGGTTGCTTCATCCACGAGGTTCACCACGAACTCGTGCATCTGCCGGATGTTGCGCGCCGTGTCCTTGGGAGTGCCGTCGTCGCGGTCACCGGGACAGAAGCCGAGGATGGGCGGGTTCGCGCCAAGGAGGTTGAAGAAGCTGAACGGCGCGAGGTTCACCACCCCGTCCGGTCCGAGCGTCGTCACCCACGCGATGGGGCGCGGCGTGACGAGTGAAGCCAGCAAGGTGTAAGCGCGTTCGGCGTATTTGCCTTCGAGGTCGAGTTCCATGGGCCAAGTCCCTCACCCTCATGACCAACCGTCAAGTGGCTTTCTTCAACGCCTCATTGAGCTTCCGGCCTTTGTCGGGATTCGTTGCGAGTGTGAAGAAGCTTGCCGCTTCGCACTCATCTCATGTGTGGAGACTTGCCGTTTGCAGTTTCGGAATGGTGGTCGTGATAAACGCTCCCTCTTTTTAATATTCCGAATGCTGCTTTCACGGTTTCAACACTTAACAGCATACGGTTTTCTTGGCTTTCCCCGTTAGCGAGCAGTGGGCGAGTAGTTGCGCCCTTCGCTCGAATTGTCGCCGAAAGCCAGTTTTGCTGACACTTCCGCTGACAGTTGGGGCAAACCACTCCGAATTTCCGCCGGAACCCTCCAAAACAAGGCGTTTTGAAGTTGGCTCCAAAGGTAGGACTCGGAGGTCGGATGCCGTCTAACGAGGGACAATGTAGCAGGTTTGCTCGACTACGCAAGGAAACTTCCGGCTACTCGACTATGCCGGGGCTAACTTTTTGCTGGCACTTCCGCTGGCAGTCGGGAATTCAACACCCCCGACGGGTATTAACGAAAAAACGCTGGCTTGGACGGCTTGCTTTCGTCAGGGGGGCGGGTGACTTCTTTATCCCCGGCGCGGCTCCGCAAAGCGGGCTTTTCAGTTACCGGCGAGTTAAAAGTCCCTATCAAATGCTCGGTATTCTAGCGGTGTCGCATCCAACAAGGCGCGCGCTGGCTCCTTTTCGATATACGGCTGGCGTCCTTTTCCAGATGCGCCCGGCTCGTTCAGATGCAGAGGCTCAATTCCTCGCGCGGCTTAGGATTTTCTATTCGTGCCTTGCGCTCCATTTGCTCTGCCTGTGCCATCAAAGCCTGTGTCTGTGGGGTTGGATTCAATTTCAATTCCCTGAGCGCCCTTTTGGAGAGGAGATTGACGTAACCGGGATTTGCCGGGGAAGGAATGCCACCAACCCGCTGATAGAGGCGCATGAGTTTCGTCGTTTGCTTGTCTTTGGATTGTTTTTCGCGCCAATCCTCCCGTTGGCGCACGGGATATTGGTTTGTGACCGCGCGGCCCGTGATGGAGTGAACGGAGTGCCTTTCCAGACCTTCCAAAAGCACGGCGCAAACCTGTTTTATGAACGCGCGAAACCGCCAGAATGAGCCTTGCACGGCAGGGTCAATCATCAAGAGCTTGGTGTGGATGACGTAACCGGGCTGTTCACCGTCGCGCGGCAAAAGCTCAAAGTCGAACGTCGCGCGGAGTTCCTTGGATTCGAGACGGTAGAGCGGAACGTCCCTGCGCTCATATTCCGCACTGGCGTAGTTCAGCCTCACTTGATGGCCGGTAGTTTTTTTGAGATTCAATGCCCCGCCTGTCTTCACAATGGCATTCAGCACGTCCCGCTCGAAAGGGTCGTCAGACGCCTCCACGCACGTTGCTGGATACGGGTCGAAGGTCATCGTCGGATGGCTGTCGGCAGGGTTTCTTTCCCATGACCGCGCGCGATAGGCTGCGAAGGCGGGTGTTACTGCCCCGAATTTGCCAAGCCCCCGCATCGCCAGTTGTAGTGAGCTGTTCACGCATGGAATTACACTGAGAAACCGGCACAACCTGAAGTTTTCCAAGCTTTGGATGTTTTTCTTCGTTTCACTCAATGCTTTTTCATCCGCCCCGTCTTACAGGTAGAATAGAGGATGAACACACACGCGTTCAGCGAAAGGAATGGTCAATGCGTTGAGCAGAAGCGAATGAGGCAACCGCGCCCGTCCCTCTGGCTCACGTCGGAGCAATCTCGTGCAAAGATGGATGGCAGAGACGCCAGCCTTGAAGCTTGGCTTTTGTCCAATGCAGAATATCGGCTCTCGCCCTTTGCCTACCATCTGGGAAAGGTTGAGTGGGGCGTGTTCGGAACGGTGACTTTCGGTTCAGGCTGGCTGACAGGCCAATCTTCATGGGCGAAGGCGGAGCGTGAGCAACTTTTTACCGACCTGCTTCAAGAGACGTGCAAGCGTTGCGGCTCGCGTTATCGGAACTTGGCCGTCTATCGCAAGACGGAATACGGCGGTGCGATGCAGGCGCACCACGTCTTCTTAATCGCCGCCAAGGGGCTATACCCGGCTTCGCCTCAACTTTTTGCCGAAACTAGCCAAGCCATTTGGAAGGAGGGGCAAGTTTTCGAGGAAAGCGGCAAGGGACTTTGGCAGGCAGTGATTGAACCGTTTGACAAGGCTCGCCACTGGAACGCAGTGACCTATCAAGCGAAGATGGAACGCGATGCAAGCGGGAAGTGGATTGAGTTGGAAGAATACTGCTCCGGTAAACTCAAGAGGCTGTTCCACGAAGCGAATGCGAGGGATTCGAGTGAATCTGACTTTGCCTGCTGACTGAGATTTCGACTAGGCAAGCACGTCCGAAGCGTCGTCAAGCGAGGTCTGCGCTCCGCAGGATGGGCAAGCCACCACCTGAGCGGCCATCGCTAATGGGAACACGATTTTCTGTTGGCAGTTGGAACAGAGGGCGGTCGGTTCGGTGCGGCGGGGCTTCGGGGCTTGGGCTGGCGGCGGACTGGCGGTTGCG
>RFSE01000283.1 GCA_009924135.1 Pseudomonadota bacterium
GAGCGTGCCGGGCGCCTGATCCAGGGGCTTGGGCATCATGTCGAGTGGAAGACTCCCAGCATCGACTTCCGCGCCGGTTATGCGGCGCAGACCGCCTGCTACATCACCAACATCGCGATGAACCTGGAGCGGTTGACCAAGCTTCGCGGCCACAACCGGCCGACGGTCGAGGTGATCGAGCCGATGAATGTGAAGATCTGGGAGGCCGGCATCGACATGCGCTACGCCGACCGTGCGGCGATGCAGGGAACTTTCAACCAGGTCTCGCGCGGCTTCGGTAACTTCTTCGAGGATTGGGACATCCTGCTGACGCCGATCTCGACCATGACCACGCACAAGATCGGCACCAGCGACTTCTCCACGCTCAACGCCAAGGACACGCCGCACGACTGGTTCAACAAGCTGTGGGGCCTCTATGCCTATACGCCGCTCGGCAACCTCGCCGGAATTCCGGCGATCTCGCTGCCGATGGCCCAGCACGACAACGGCCTGCCCTTAGGCATCCAGGCGATCTCGCGCCAGGCCAACGACGGGCTGCTTCTGCAGCTCGCCGCCCAGATCGAGCGCGCGCTCGGCGGCAAATGGAACGATGGGCGCCTGCCGGGCGTGCATGTGACACGCTGAGGCACGGACACCGCAGGAGAGAACGGATGATCGACTTCATCGACCAGCCCAAGCCCGGCGAGGTGCTGGTCCGCGTGCGGGCGGTCTCCGTGAACCCCATCGATACCTACGTCCGCGCCGGCATGGTGAAGATGAACCTGCCGCTGCCTTTCATCGTGGGCTGCGATCTCGCGGGTGAGGTCGAGGCGGTTGGCGCGGACGTAAAGCAGTTCAAACCCGGCGACCGGGTGTGGTGTTCGAATCAGGGCTTGTTCGGTCGCCAGGGCACGTTTGCGGAACTGGCGTGCGTGGAAGAACGTTGGCTCAACCCATTACCCGCCACCGTGCGTGACGAGGACGCAGCGGCGGTGGCGTTGGTGGGCATCACAGCGCACCTCGGACTTTTTGCGAAGGCCCGGCTGCAAGCGGGTGAAACCGTCTTCGTCAACGGCGGGGCAGGGGGCGTCGGTTCGCTGGTGGTACAGCTCGCGAAAGCTGCGGGTGCTCGCGTGATCGCCACCTCCGGGAGTGATGAACGCGTGGCGAAGTGCCGGGACTTCGGGGCGGATCTCGCGCTGAACCATCGCACCCAGGACGTGGCTGCGAAGGTGAAGGAGTTCGCGCCCGCCGGAGTGAACGTCTTCTGGGAGACGCAGCGCGAGCCGGACTTTGACAAGGCGGTGCCACTGCTCGCGCCGCGCGGGCGGTTTGTGTTGATGGCCGGGCGCGAGGCGCGGCCGGTTTTCCCGGTCGGGCCGTTTTACGTAAAGGACTGTTCGTTGCACGGCTTTGCCATGTTCAACGCCACACCCGAAGAACAGCGTCCTTGCGCTGCCGACCTGAACCGCTGGCTTGCCGAGGGCAAGGTGCGGGCGAACATCGACCGCGAACTGCCGCTGGCCGCTGCCGCCGTCGCGCATCGCCTGCAGGAAGAGAGCACCTTGCAAAAGTCCGGCGTGCTCGCAGGAAAGATCGTGCTGAAACCGTGATCGTTTTGGAGTGCGGTGGCAGAGCGAAGCGGCGACACCGCTTTGGCTACCCGCAGAGCGGCGGGTCGGGCTGCTTTAAAACAAATCCCGGAAGCGCTGGCCTAACACCCGTTGTGAAACAGCGGACGCACTCTCCCTCACCATGAACCGAAGAAGGTCAGAAAGATGGGATCAAAAAGATGGGGAGGGACCAAAGTTGAAATTTTCTGCCCCCGTTTTTCTGACCAATGCAGCGGTTAAACAGCCTGAAATCGAGCGGCGGCGAAAGTCCCTAACGCACCCTGAACCACGGCGGACGAGCAGGATTTAGGGCAGGAAAATTAAGGGCAGGAAGATTTTTTCTCCCAATTTTCTGCCCCTAATTTTCCTGCTAAAACCTCGGTTCATGGGGAGGAAGAGGGCCACGGCGTTTGGAGCCTTGCCGTCTGTCAAACTACTCCACTTGTTGTGCAGACGTTTTCATTTCGTAGGAGGCCAAAGCACCGTCGCCCTCCGCTTGTCGGCGCAGTCCACGACGTGGTGGTTTTCAGTTTGGCTTGGGCATTGGAGTCTTCTTACCCTAATTTCCGCGCCGACATGGCAATTATTAACAATCCGGCCTTCACCGCTTTTTGCGCCTTGCTCGCTCCCGAGCTGGTGCTGGCGCAAGTGCGCGTGCGTCGCGAGTCGGCGGGTTTTGAACTGCGCCATGTCAGTGATGCCGAGTCCACGCCGGAGAGTCTGCGGCTGGTCCCGGTCAACGAGTTGCGCTCGTTGGCGAATCACACAGCCGCTGGTGAATTCCGACCACTCAAGGCCGCCCCGAACTTGCGTACCGGCTGGCGCTGCGTGGTGGCGAACGACGTGGAGTTGGAGTCGGCGCTCAGCCAGCTTTACCCTGGTGCGGTGGCGGACTGGTTTGCCGCGCAACTGCCGGAGCCGCCGGTCACCCATTATCGCGACTACACCGCGCGGCAGACCGGGATGTATCGCATCACCACCATGCTGTCGGATGCGCAGGCCGGGCAGATGATTGGGGCATGCTGCGACGCGCGATTCTGCCTCAAACGCCGACTTTGGACCGTGCCGGGACTTGCGCCCGATGCCGCCGCCGCCAAGAGCCTGATTCCCTGTCTGGAGCCTTGTTCGGTCCTCTTGGAATTCGCGCGCAAGGCCATGCGCATCGAGCAGGAGGAGAACAAACTCACCGTCACGCTTGCCCCCTCCGAGGTGGAATCACTGTTGGCGGCCTTGGACACGGCGCTGGTCCATCCGCCCACCGGGCAGCGCGAGGCTGATCTTTCTGCCGCGACCAACCCGCGCCGGCTGCAACTGCTGCGGGCGAAACTTCAGGGTTTTGCCCCGGTTGCCGAATCGGGCGGGAAGGAATAAGCTTGTCCGTACGACGTCCAAATCAAATGAAACGAATCCTGCTCCTCGCTTTTGCGCTCGCGCTCGCCTGTCCGGTCGTCCGCGCCCAGGCCCCGCAAGACGCTGACAACTTGCTGGAGAATCTGATCCAACTGGCGCAGCCGCTCAAGCCGCCCGCCGAGTGGGCGGGTCGTATTCCTTCAGCGGAGGAGCTGGCGGCGTTTCGCGCCAAGCAGGCCGAGAGCGCCGGTGTGGCCGCCGATCTGGCGGCGGATTTTCTCAAACGCTTCCCGGCACACGCCAAGGCCGCCGAGGTCCGGGAGCAGCAGCACCAACTGCTTACCAGCGCCGTGCAAAAGGGAGCCACCAAACGCGTGGAGCAGTTGGACAAGCTCGAGGAGCAAATCCTCGCCGACCCCAAACTCACCGACGAGGACAAGTTCCGCCTCCGGATGCGGACGGTGGACCGGCGCGCGGGCCTGAAACAGTCCGAAGGGATGGCGGTGATGCTCGCCGAGTTCGAGAAGGGTGCGCGGGCGTTGCAGAAGGAATTTCCGGAGCGCAAGGAAGTGTTCGAGATGCTCTACGCCGTGGCCATGCGGTCCGACGGGCCCAAGGCGGCGGCGATTGCGAAGGAGATTGCCGCCAGTTCCGCCGATCCGCAGGTGAAGGAAGCGGCCGCTGCCCTGCTTAAGAAGTCGGAGCGTATTGGCAAACCGATCAAGCTCGAATTCACCGCCGTGGACGGGCGCAAGGTGGATCTGGCCAAGCTCAAGGGCAAGGTGGTGCTCATCGATTTCTGGGCGACCTGGTGTGGCCCGTGCGTGGCCGAACTGCCCAACGTGAAGGCCGCCTACGCGAAGTTGAATCCCAAGGGCTTCGAAGTCATCGGCATCAGCCTGGATGACGACAAGGCCGCGCTGCTGGCGCTCGTGAAGCACAAGCAACTGCCGTGGCCGCAGTTCTTCGAGTCGGAGAAGGACGAGAACCGTTACGCGAAGCAGTTCGACATCTCAGCCATTCCCGCCATGTGGTTGGTGGACAAGCAGGGCAACCTCGTGGATACCAACGCGCGGGATGGTTTGGAAAAGAAGGTCGAGCAATTGCTCGAGGAAAAGCCGGCGGCCAAGTAAGCCGCTGCCCGGTGGCGGAGTCTTTTCCGAAGCGCGGCGCTCACGTCGGGCGCGTCTTGCCACTGTGCTCGGAGCGCGGCTGTGTCCCGCTCGCACGCGGGATCAGCCGCAGCAACGTTGGAATACCGAGGTGGTGGAACGCATCAACGCCTTCTGCCAGGCGCAGCCGCTGCGGCTGGTCTCCGCGACATAGCCGCGCTCCGGAAGATTTCGTTCCTCGGGGGCAGTGTCAGGATGCACCCGCTGCAGCGCCCACCGTGACATTGGGATTGCGGACGCCGAAGTCGCGTTCACCTCTTGCACCCGCGATCAGAACAGCCGCGTGGATTCTTCGCGCCGGATCGGCTTCTCGAACTGGTCCGTGGTGAACTCGACTTTGAAACGCGAGTCATCCGGTCGAATCGCCCGGGTCTGCACGCGCCAGGTGGCGACCTGTTTGCCCTCCAGTGAGGGCAGGGGACTCATCGTGATCGTGCGGCCGTTCGCCTCCACGGGCGTGCTGCCCGAGCCGGACACGTACTCCTGGCTGTCCGGTACGGTGCAGATCACGCGGATGCCGGTGCCGGTCTGGTTGCCCTGGTTCGTGACGGTGATGACGTAGTTCACCGGCTTGCCGACTTCCACGGGGTCTTCAATGTCGATTACTTCCACCAGCACGGCATAGACGCCGAGGACCTTCGTGTAGCATTCGCAAGTGGCCTGCCCCGCCTGCGTGCCAATGGCCACCGGCTTGAAGTCCATCCGGCCCGCGCGTTCCGTGGTGAAGACCGCCGAGACCTCCCGCGTGGAATTGGTGGCCAGGCCGGTGATTTCCCACGTGACGCGTTCCAAGGTGGCTTCACCGCCGTCCGAAGCACTGACAAACGTGGCCCCCGGCGGGATCGGCAGGGCGATGCTGGTCCGGGCTTCTGCCCCGTCCCCCGAGTTTTTCAGCGTAAGCGACACCTTGATCTGCCGGCCCGTGAACTGGCGGTCGGGTGCGTTGCATTGCAGCGCCAACGCCGGCATGGGGATGGGCGCGGGACCGAGGTCTTCGAGGAAGAAGTTGCTGCACGGCTTGGGAATCACGCAGCGGTAGAGCCGGCCCTTGGAGGAGAAGTTGAACGCATACGCCTCGACCGGGGCCTCGCCCGCCCAGATGACGTTGCGCAGGCAGATGGCCGCGCCGTTCTTGCGCGAAGACATGAAGGGCATGCGCGTGCCGACGGGGATTTTGCCGTCAATCACATCGGCCGTCAGCCCGGCCCGGCGCAGGTCCTGCAGGTCGCCCGTCCAGCCCCACTGCGCCAGGACCACGCCGAAGTCCGGCCAGAGTTTCTCGTCGCGAAAACGGTCCCGGAGATCCTCGACCGTGTGCATGGTGGGCGCGAACCGCGTGGCCGGATGGCCGAGCCGCGTGGCGCGGTGCTCTTCGGCCTGGCCTGGCTGGCCCAACCCAAGCAGAGCGGCGAAGAAAATCACGAGGATGGCAACGGAACGTTTCACAGGCGGTAAATTCCCGAAACGCGTGCCAAGAAACCAGTCCATAATGAGAGAATTCCGATCAAACTGCGGGAAAGCATTTGCTTGGGCCGCCGGAGGGCGGAATATTAGCCCGGTTCCACCCCGCAGGCGGGGGCGACTTA
>RFSE01000284.1 GCA_009924135.1 Pseudomonadota bacterium
GCAAGGGGAGAGGGTTGGGGTGAGGGGTGGCGTGCGTGGGCGAGGGTGGCCGAACCCCTCATCCGGCCTTCGGCCACCTTCTCCCCTTGCTCCGCAAAGGGAGAATGCTCCCCCGGTGGCACCCCGGTGTGCAAGAAACTGAGCTGCGCCCCCTCCGAACCTTGCGCCTTTGCGCCCTTGCGTTGAAAGTGCGTCCGGGCTTAACGCCAAGGCGCAAATTCGCCAGGACGCAAAGAGCGGAGGGGACCGGGCACGCGTCGTGGACGGCAGGATCACAGGCGGCACCAGTGACCATGTGGCGGAATCGTTCAAGGTCACGCCCAGCCACCCGGCCCGCCAGCTGCATGACCTCCAAAAGCAAGCCCACGCCCAGGGCTTCCAACTCGTTTCCAATGCATGACTTGCCAATCTGCTATTCAGGAGGCCACAGGGCGTCCCTGCCGTTCCAACTGATCGTCCTAACGATGCGTCCTCTCGGACGACGTGACGAATCACGAAAGAACGCCAAGCAATAAGGCTGAAACCAAAGCAACCGATACCCAAGCACGTCAACGAGAATGCGGCCGGTAACAATGCCCCGCAAAAAATCGATCGTGGCAGCGGTCGCACCCGCGAGATCGTCGGTGATGATGATCTGCTGCTCTGCGGGCCCGCGTGCCTCCGCAACAGAAAATGAAATTTCGAAGCAATCTCCGCGATAAAGCACGCAAAGTCTGCTGGAACTCGACGGACACGGAATATCCAAGAGGGTGTAATGGCCGTAACCGTCCGGTTTGGCATCAGCGGATGCGGTGGCCAACTCTGGCAACTCCTGTCGAATCAGGGTCTGGAACATCTGCAGTGCTGGAGCAATTTCACTCATGGTGCGGGCTGCCGGCTAACGACAAAGGTTCAGCGCCCCGGCTCATTTGGGAGTGCGGTTGCCATCTGGGGGTGATGGCGTTGGAACGCCTGGTTGGCTTGGATTCCATTTGAGGTGGGCATGAGTGTCCCCGCCAAAGCCGGCGGCCATCAATGTGTCGCGCCAATCGTAGTGTGCGCCGTCTATCTCTCGCTTCAGGCGCTCCAAATTTCCGCCTGAAAGCTTCAGGACGGCAAAGCGAATGCGGTCGAAACGCGCCGCCGCACTCTCGGGAGGCGACATTGGAAGGTCAGCTCCACAATGCGCCACGATCATCCGCCGGGCTGTGTCCCTGCTGGCGGGCGGAAACAGTGCATCAATCCTCTGGGAGACTGCTGGAGTAAGCGGTGTCATGAGGTTTAACGACCCAAGCGCAGCGACCCGGCGCACGGGAGGAGTGGATCGCAACGGGAGCGCGATGGCCGGGTTAGATGCAGCGCATGGTTGGCCGTCATTCGAGACCTCCCTTTTCATGCACAATCCAAGGCGCACCACTGGCCATCACGCCAACAAAGAAGGAGGCGGTGTTTCCCAGCAACGACGCCATGAAAGCTCGCCGCCAGCTCACGCCGAGAAATCCACTTCCTTGAAGAAATGGAGCTGACGTCACCAGCTTGATGAGCACTGCATCGGCCAGGACAACCCCCGGCTCAAGAAACCACAGGGACACCCGCCCTGTCAGTGGCAGAAATGCGAACAGAAACAGTGCCACATTGGCGAGCGTGAGGGTGATGAACGCGGGCACTACCAAGACCCCGGTGGAAACCATCGCCAATGTGACGATGCCAGACTCCACCACCAATGCCCAGAACGCGACGATACCAAAGGCAATCAAAGACTGGCCGTTTACCTGCACCGGATTCGCCCGGGCGATGAGTGGCATCAGCAACCAGGCCAGGATGAAAAGGCGCGCACGCATGACGGCTAAAGAAAAGAGCTGAGCCACCGCAGACTCGCGACTTAGACCGCGCCAACGGCGGTTGGCACCAACACTTTGTTCGCCATGGTTGGGTTGAGGATGGTTGTTTCTAGTCCCACCATAGATGCAGGAGGTCGCTTCCCTTCAGGGACTCAAGCGGATGGCCCTCTCCTGACCACTCACTGACGTAGGCCTCAAGCCCCGCCTGCATCATCTCGTCTTCAGGAAAAAGTGCCTCAATGAGATGATAGTCGTCGGCCGAAACCGGGCGATCAAAGCGCACCTTGAACCCTGCGGCATCCGCGAACACCACCCGTCCAGACGCAATTCCCTCGATCACATCCAGTTTGCGGGCGACCCTCTCCACGGTCTCGTCGGGATCGGATCCATAGCTCATTGCGCCATGACTCCCGACCCGGAAAGCGCGGGCAACCGCGCCGAAGGAGGCGGTCGCCGGGAGGTCATAAATGTAGTGGGCATCATCGGTGTCAGCGAGTCCGATCAAGCGGTTCCTGCCCGCGACCGTGGACGGCGGAGGGTCTTGATAGGTCTCGTCATGATGGAGGCGCTCCCGTTGAATCCAATTGTCTGGCAGAGGCATGGCGGATGAGGTGGTGGGGTAGGACTCAGTTGTTGGGCGAACGTGGAAAGCTGAGCCACCGCCGACTCGCGGCGTGAACCGCGATAGCGGAACTGACAGCGCCAACGGCGGTTGGCTCCGGCGACTGGCTAGGCATCAGGTCAATCATCATCATAAAAACAGTCACAAGAAATCGCCTGACAGCTACAACGCGGGCAAGGCTCTAAATCGCAACCAATCTGATGAAGCGCACCGCGCCTCACTCCACAGTCATCACACTTCGGATGCTTCAAATCATCTGCTCCACTGCCGTATGGCATGCGGTCAAACTCCTGACCGTTGATGATAAACTGCGTCGGATTCTGTGTTGGCTTCTTGTCGCCATGCCAACGAGGCTCTTTGGAATTCCATGACATACGCGATGATGCCTAACGACCCAAGCTCAGCGACCCGGCGCACGGGACGCATGGATTGCAAACCCTGGCGTCATGCCGGGTTCGCTGCAGCGCATGGTTAGGCCACGTTCTCATTCGCCAGTAACATCCGAGCTCCAATCCTCAAGCTCTGCAAGAAAGGAGTGTCGGAACTTCTCAATCGTCTCGGATTGGGGCTCATCGTATCGCTGATGTAATGCCCGTGCCACATGCTTCGCGAAATCCGCCGCAATAATCCCCCATGCCTTAGCTTCGTCGTGACCCTGCTCATGATAGCTACCGACATTGATGGCGACGTTCAACTTGCTGTGGGCAGCCCACAGGCGAAGCATCTCGGTAGCATTCGGATCACCTTCGATTGTGTTTGGTGGGTCGAGCGGTTTCATAGGTGGTGCGAAGTGGCCTAACAGTGTATTTGGCCGGATTTTTGCGGCCCATCTGGGTTGTAGTGTTGTGGCAAACTAAGGGTGCAATCGGAGGTTGTCGAGCTTGCTTCCCCGCAATGGGCGGCCTCGGACACAGCTAACTTGCTTGCCCGCAGCCAAATGGGGTTCGGCGGTCCCGGAGGGACTGGCGACCTTAGCCCGGTGCTTCAAAGCCGGGTCAGGGGACCCGGACTACAGGGGCGGAGCTGTAGGCCCGGTGCCCTCACCGGGCGTACGTGAGGGCACCTGCGGCCTAACCGAAACGGGGCTGTTCTCTCCATCACCTGATGCGGGTCAGGAAAACAAGGTCAGAAAAATCGGAAAAAGGCCGGAGTTTAAACCGCAGTTTTGGCGGATCACACGGGTAGACAGGGTTTGCCCGCGCTGCGGTGGGGCACCCATCCCGCCGGGAGTGAGCGTGCATAACCGGTTTTTATCCGCGCCATCCGTGTAAGCTGCGGTTTTCCTTTCGGCTTCGGGTGAAAATCTTTCCGACCCCATCTTGATGACCTCGTTTCTGATGGGGCCTGCCCGCATGAAACCGGGATGGGGCGGGCACGTCTGTCCTTAACCGGCAGGATTTATTAGCCACGGTTGGAACACGGATGGGGACAAGGTGGGCACGCGTTTCGGCGTGCGACACCTCACCCTCAATCCCTCTCCCCGATCGAGGCGGAGAGGGAGGCCTTTGACTTTCTTCCCTCGACCGCAGCATGAGCCGGAGTCGACGCCTCAACCCCCTGCGCAAGCGAGACGGTGCGGACGCGGATGCTGCTGCTGGTGGTTCAGAGGAAGCCGGGGGCGCGAGGCATGGAATATCTTCCGGCTGACAATGACTCAAGCCGGGGCAAAACAGCTTGGCCGTCGGGGTAAGGCGGCCGCAGAAGAGCATGGTGTGGGGACGGGAAGAGGTTTCCTTTGCGCAAGCCAAGGCGTTTGAGGAGTGGGGCAGCCGCTTTGACGCGAGGTCATTGATGCGCAGTGACCGGGCAGGCAAGTGCTTGCGACACGTGGGGGGAATGGGCCGGGTTTCGGCCTGGTTATTTGGCCGGCAATTGTATGGTGCCGGGGCAACCCCATGCCCGGCGTGAAAAACAGGGTTTTCAAACTCATGAGAGGCAAAATCACGGAGCAATCGGAAAAATGAGAATTGGATTATTATAAATGCAAAATCTTGGACGATTTCGGCGGGCGATTTCACCGTGGCGGGTTGGAGTGGCTGCAATTAACGAGTGGTGTTTTTTTCCAAGGCCCAATTAAACAGGGTTCGTTTTAGGGAGGAGCCTGATAAATATGTAGGAAACATTATATAATAAAGATGGTTATAAAGTCATCCGAGCGTGTGGTGCCATGTTTGCGGTTTGTCCGTTCGGCTTTTTGCGCGAATTGGCAACCCCACGAGAACCCCGGGTCCGGTTCAAAGGAGGGAGGAGCTGGGTCGTTTCGCCACGTTGCCCCGGTTGCCTCAACGCGGCAGCTTGCGGTCGTGCAAGGGGTCGCCGGTAGGTGGGAAGATGGGCAGTTGCAAACCGCCGGAGGCGCCCAGTTCTTCGTAGAGTTGGGTGCGCAGCTTCTCGGCCTGGGCGGCGAAGGCCGGGACGTGGATCAGGTTGTGGCGTTCCAGCGGGTCGGTCTGCAGGTCGTGCAGGCTGTCGCGGTCCCAGATGCCCTGGTAGGAGACGTATTTCCAGCGGTCCGTGCGGATGGCGAAGGTCGTGGGCGTCGCCGGGAAGTTCCACTCCCAGTAATACTCGTAGAGGATGTGATCGCGCCATGGGGTCGGGTGGCCTTGCAGCAGCGGCCAGAAGGAACGCCCGTCCATCCGGGGCGTGCCGGCCGGCACCGCCACGCCGACGGCGTCCAGCAACGACGGCGCGAGGTCGATGTTCTGCACCATCTGCGTGACCGCCGTGCCCGGCGGGATCGCGCCGGGAGCCCACGCGAGCATCGGCACGCGGATGCTGGTCTCGAAAGCGTCGCGTTTGTCGTAGAAGCCGTGTTCACCGAGCGCGAAGCCGTTGTCGCCCATGTACACGACCAGCGTGGACTCGCGCAGACCGGCGGTTTCGAGGGCCTTCATCACCCGGCCGACGTTTTCATCCACGGAGTAAACGGCTTCGGCGTAGCGGCGATAGAGGTTCTCAAACGAGGGCACCGGATCGTTGTCGAACCGGCCCGTCTCCATGTGGTCCACGCCGTGGATGCCATAACGGCGTTCGCGGACCCAGCGCGGTTGCGTCGCGTAGTTCTCCTCGGTGTTC
>RFSE01000285.1 GCA_009924135.1 Pseudomonadota bacterium
GCCCCAAGGCCGAAGAACTCGACAAATGCTATGCCTCCGGCGTGACTAACTGCCACACCGTCGGCGGAGCGTGCCTGCTACTGCCGTTTTTAGGATAAAAGGGAATTGGGAAACCGTACGCCTCCGGCGCTGGCGTGTCGGGATCGGCACCTGCGTCGAGGAGCAGCTTCACAGCGGCCACGTTGGTGCGCTGCAGCGCGAAGACCAGCGGATGCGGACCCTCAGCCCGGTTGGTCGGGGCCATCGCCAGGGCCTTGGCCGCGCGCCCCTGAAGCTGTTCGATGTGGTTCTGGGCGATCAGGTCAATGGCGTTTTCCGCCGCACCGGCGGCGCGCAGGCGGGCGGCAAGCTGGGTTGTCTCGTTCGTGAGCGACCGATAGAGGGCGGTATGGCCTTCGCTGTCCGCTGCATCCACATCCGCCCCGGCCTCCAGCAGCATGCCCACGGCACCCCCATTTCCCAGCGCCACGGCGTGATGGAGAAGCGGTGCCTGCACCGTGACCGTCCTTGATCCACTGCCATGGACGGTCACAAAGCGGTCCGTTCGCGGTGCGTGCGGCCACCGGGAACGGGCTGCCTCGGGTTGCCCGCTCAGGAGGGCGGCAAACTCATTCGTCTGCCCGGTCATCAGCGCGGCAAACGCATTGAGCGGCACGCCGTTGGAAACTAGAAACTCGACGACGTTCGTCCGGCAACGGCTGGCGGCGGCGTTCAGCAACACCCCGTTGGTCGAAATGACCCGGACCGGATCGAGCGCCAACCAAACTTTAAGCGAGTCCAAGTCGCCGCCGGCGGCGGCGGCGGCGGGATCGGCCTTGGCTCCGGGCGGCAGCAGGTTGGGGCGTTGCCACTGCATATTAGGGCTGGCCTTGTCCACCATCGCCATCGGGGTCTCCCCGGCCTTGTTCTTCAACAGCGGGTGGGCGCCGTGTTGGTTCAGCAAACTGGCCAGCTCCTTGCGTCCGGCCCGGACGGCGAGATGCAGAGGCGTGTCGCCCTCGTGGTCGGGCGCGTTTACATCCGGCTGGGCCTTCAAGAACTCGGCCACGACCGGGCCACTGGACGGATCAAGGTCGCGGTCGCCACTTTTCCAACTGCAGCAGCAGGCGCGCGGTGGAGGCGTGCCCGCCGACGAGGGCAAGCTCAACCGCCGTCCGGCCATCGCGGTCCCGTGCGTTGGTCGGAGCGTTGGCGTTGAGGAGTTTGATGAGGATGTCGTCCAGCCCCTGCCCGGCGGCCATGTGGAGCGGCGTGCGACCAGCCAGATCCGTCAAGGCGGGGTCCGCACCAGCGGTGAGCAGCCGCACCACGAGATCGGGCTGTCGCGATTGGACGGCGAGGTACAGCAAGCTCGCGCCGGCGGGGTCCCGCCGCGCGAGGTCGGGCTTTCGTTTCAAAAAGAAATCCACCGCGCCCAACTGGCCGGCCAGTACAGCCAGTTCAAACGCCGTGCGCCCGGACTTGTCCGGCTGGTGAACCAGCGCCGGCGGATGGAGCAGACGCCCCAGCAGCTCGACGTGGCCCAGGCGGGCGGCTTCGTGCAATGGCAGGCGGCCCGCACGATCCACGGCGTCCAGCGGCACCCCGGCCGTAACCAGTGCTTCCACCAGTTCCGGTGCCTTGACCACCGCCAGGTGGAGCAACGTGCCGCCATTCAAACAAGGGCGGCCCACATCCGGGTTCAATTCCAGCAGAAATTTTCCGACCTCCGCGTGTCCTTTGATCAAGGCCAGTTCCAGCGGGCTGACGGGGAAGGTATCATCCCGTTGGACGCGCCGAACCAGTGCCGGCAGCTGACGCAGCAGCGCAAGCTGACCGGTTTCTATGGCGTAAAAGAGCGGCGAGCGGCCGGAAGCATCCCGCGTCTCGGCGTCCGCTCCGAGTTCCGCCAGCCGAACGGCCAAGTCAACATAGCCCTTGGCCAGGGCCCAATGCAACGGCGTGCGACCTTCAGCATCGCGGACCAGTGCCAGCTGGCCGGGGTTATCGCGAATCCAGGCCTCCACGCCGGCACGGTCCTCAAGGCCGATCCGCGTGAACAAATCCGGTTCCTGGCCGGCGATCAAAAGCTCCCAGTAATGGCGCGGCTCCAGCCTGGTTCCGTCCGCCAGCCGGGGGCCCGGCGGGCTCTGCCAGACCAAGACCTGGAGCGGGTTCAACTCGCCTTTGACCGCAGCCTGCGCCGGGTCGGGGAAGGCCAGCATGGCCAGCGCCTCCAGCCGCTCCTGTTGGCGCGCGATATCCAGCAATGAATGGCCATCCGGCGAGCGAACCGTGCGCGGCCGGGCGTTGGTAAGCAGGAGGTCAAGCCACATGCCGTGGCCGGGCGTGCTGGCCGCTTGAATGGGCGTGTTGGTACGGTTGAACAGGCGTTCGGGCGCAAAGGGATCCGCTCCGGCCTGGCAGAGCAGACGGATGGTTGCAATGCGCCCGGTGCGGTTGGTTTCCGACGCGGACGCGAGCTGTTCGACGCCCAGATGACGTTCGCGCGGCGTAAGCGCGAGCAGCAGGGGGGTCGTGCCACTGGAGGCCCGTGAATTCACCAGCGCTCCCGCCTCCAAGAGCCGGCGTACGATGCCCGGGTGGCCACGCCGGGCGGCGATGTGCAAAGGCGTTTCCAGCGAACCGATGCTGTTCAAACGATCCCCGGGGGCATTGCAGTCCGCCTTGGCTTCGAGCAGCAAGGCGACTACTTCCTCATGCCCGGCATCGGCGGCGACGTGCAACCAGTGTTTCCCGAATGAATCCAATGCGATCGCCAGCTCCGGCCGCGCCGCGAGCAGCTCTTTCACCTTGGCGGCATCGCCTTTCAATACGGCATCGCGCCACGCATCGGCCTGCCTGCCCGGCGATTTGGGCACTGCCTGGGCGGGGGAATTGACAACGACCCGATCCTGTGTCCCGGCACTCAGAGCCGCCACCCAGCAGACGACGCCCAGCCACAAATTAAGTTGTGCTACGGGGATAGACATACTTGGTGAAGGTGCGGCGAAACTAGTCCGTATCCAAAAGGACGCAAGCCGATTTCCCCGGAGCGAAGGCCAACGCACAACTACCCCCCAATACCAAGCAAACCATCGCCACGGAAGCCGCTGCCAAGGCAGCGGGACGTGCGGCTGCAAAAGCTCGGCACGGACGCCGATCTCGTGGCCTTCCCCGAGCTGGCCTACGCCGTCGAAGCCGTCGGCGCCCGCATCACCAACGCCGAAGCGCTCGACAACCTCCGCATACTGGAACAAACCCAGCGCCTCCTCCGCACGAACGTCCAGGAAGCCCTCGAAGTCGAAGTCGGCCTGATAAAGCTACCCACTGGATTTCACCGGTGGTCAGAGGTATTCGTGCCGCAGTCCATAAAGTCTGCACATGCATCTGAACTCCCAGCCGTACTCGAGCGTCGAGTATCCCTGCTGCCATGATACTCCCTGTTTCGCTCCAACGCCTTGTCCGGGCTGCCCGGCTCGGTCTGCTCGCGGTTTTGCTCGCCCCGTTTTCCGTCCCCGCGCTCGATCTGGTGCGGGACGGCAAGGCGGTCGCCACCATTGTGACCGCCAGCCCGCGTCCGGCTCCGGAACCGCCACCGGTCAAGGGCAAGGCCCCGAAGCGCAAGCCCGCGCCCGAGACCGATGAGGAACTCGCCGTGCGCGTGCTGGGCGAGTGGGTGAAGAAAATCACGGACGCCGAACTGCCCGTCGCGCAACAGGCTCCAGCCAGCGGCCCCGTCATCTACGTCGGCCGCGCCGCGCTCGCCGCCGGGCTCAAGCTCGAGGACATTGCCAGCCCCAGCCACGAAGGCGTGCGCATCGTCGCCGATGGCCAGCGGGTGCTCATCGCGGGCCAGAGTGATGAAGCCACGCTCAAGGCCGTCTGCCGTTTCCTCGAAGCCCTCGGCTGCCGGTACCTTATGGATGGCCCGCTGGGTGAGGTTTTCCCGCGCTCGCCTACCTTGTCCGTCGGGGCGTTGAACCTGACGGAGAAGCCCGGCCTGCTCTGGCGCAATCCCAAGGGCCCGTCCTGGAACGCACGGCTCTGGAAGGCCTGGAACGGCGCGGGCGGCGAGCCGTTTGGCCACGCGCATTCGTGGGGGAATTACGTTGCGCCGTCGCTTTTCACCGAACACCCGGAGTTCTTCGCAATGGGAACGGACGGCCTGCGCAAGGCGGGCGGCTGGATTTGCACTTCCAATCCCGGTCTGCGCGCCCACTTCGCGTCGAACGTCGTCGCGGCCATCGAACGCGGCACGCGCAACCCGTCGCTCTCGCCCACGGACGGTCGCGGCTACTGCCAGTGCCCCACCTGCAAGGCTCAGGACGATCCCAAGGCCATCGAGCCTTCGAGCGGCACGCCGTCGGTCTCGAACCGCTACGTGGACTTCTTCGATGCCGTCGCACGGCGGGTCGGGCAGACGCATCCCGAGGCGGTCCTGAGCTTTTACTGCTACGCGGACTACACGCAGCCGCCGACTGTGGTCCGCCCGCTCGCCCCCAACCTCTGCGCGATGATTGCGCCGATCCGTTACTGCCGGCTGCATCCCGTCGGACACCCCGGCTGCACGTCGCGCGAGCAGCAGGTGGCGATGACCGATGGCTGGGCCGCCGTGGCCAAACGCATCGGCTACTACAACTACATGTACAATCTCGCGGATGGCACGCTCCCGATGTTCAAGTTCAGCGCGTGCCAGAAGGAGTTCCCCTACCTCGCCGACAAGGGCCTCACCTACATGACCATCGAGGTCCTCTCAAACTGGCACATCTACGGCCCGCAGATTTATCTCAGCCTGCGCCTCGCCTATGACCCGCACGCGGACGCCACCGCCATCATGGAGGATTACTGGGTGAAATTCTATGGACCCCAGGCCGCCCCGCACATGAAAGCGTATTGGATGGGCATCGACGCCGCGCAGCAACGCCTCACCACCCACGCCGGCAGCTTCTTCGGCCTCGCGCAGGTCTTCACGCTGGAGTTCCTCACGCAGTGCGAAGCGTTGCTCGCGAAAGCGGCGACGGCAGCGCGCGGTGACGCGACGTATGAACAACGCGTCGCCCTCCACGCTGAGGGCCTGCGCAGTGCCCGCGCCTACCGCACCATGAGCGACGCGATGAACCGGGGCGATTTCACCTCCGCGTTGCGCGAGTACGACGACACCATCACCCGGCTCAAAGGCGACGTGGCCAAGGGCTGGCTGAATCCCGAATACGCGACAGCCTACCTCGAACGCTTCCTGAGCAAGACCGTCCGCCAGGGGGCCGCTGCCACCACCGCGCCCAACCACGTCCTGCAAGTCCTGCCCGACCGCTGGCGCTTCACGTTCGATGCGGAAGACACGGGCAACGACCGGGGCTTTCACCGCGCCGACTTCGCGGACGCCGCCTGGCCGCTCGTCGCCACGCGCGACACCACGCTCGACGCCCAGGGCCATGACCAGACCACCGTGATGTGGTATCGCACGCGCTTCACGGTGCCGCCAAAACACGCCGATCTCGCGCTCTTCTTCGGCGAGGTGGACGGCGCGAGCGAAGTGT
>RFSE01000286.1 GCA_009924135.1 Pseudomonadota bacterium
GCCTACAACTGCGCCTACACCACCCTCTGCGGCCCACAGGATCTGGCCGAAGTCCTCTACATCCTGATGCAGGGCACGGGCGTTGGCTACTCCGTCGAGCGCCGCTACATCGACCAGTGGCCCGCAGTCGAGACGCGCACCACCAAGGTGGGCCCCACCTATGTCATCCCCGACACCACCGACGGCTGGGCCGAGGCGTTCAAGCGACGTATTGAAGATGCGCTGGCCGGGGCCGAACGCGACTTCGACTACAGCCAGATCCGCCCCGAAGGCGCGTGGCTCCATACCAAGGGAGGCCGGGCCTCGGGCCCCGAGCCCTTGCGCCAGTTGCTAGAGAAGACGTGGACCGTGATCCGCGCCCGGGCCGGAGAGCGCCTCCACCCGCTCGACGTCCATCGCCTCGCCACCCTCTGTGGCTCCATCGTGCAAGTGGGGGGTGTCCGCCGGGCGGCCGAGATTGCCCTCTTTGATGCCGATGATGCCGAGATGCGCACCTGCAAGACTGGCGACTTCTGGCAGGAGCGGCCCGAGCTGGCCATGGCCAACAATTCGATGGTCGTGCCCGCCGGAGAGGCCCCCGACCTCCACCTCCTCGCCGCCATGGCGGAGGCGGCCAATGCGGGCACGGGCGAACCGGGCCTCTTCCGCCGGGACGGGCGCATTCCGGCCCGCCGCCAGCCCGCCGAGTTTGGGACCAACCCCTGCTTCGCGGCGGGAACCCTGATCGAGACCACTGAGGGGCGCATCCCAATTGAGAAGTTGACCACAGCCTCGTGGGTCTATACCCGATTGGATGATGGCACCTTGGGCATATCACGCGCCACCGCCAGCTGGCGGACCCGTAAGAAGGCGATGACGTTGTCGATCAAGGTGGGAAACTACACTTTGTCAGTGACGGGTAACCACCAGATCTACGTGGAGAATCGTGGCTGGGTCGAGGCAAAGGACTTGCGGGTTGGGGACCGGCTGTCGGTGATTCTGCGCCAGCGTCGCGGTGCTGCCTACACAGGCGTGAAGTTGTCTGGTGAACCCGAGTGGCGCATGGAGCACCGTGCCGTGTGGGAGGAAATGTATGGCACGCTTCCCGAAGGGTGGGACGTCCACCACGAGAACGGGGATACACATGACAATCGCTTGAGCAATCTGCGTCCGCTGCCGCACAACCATCATGCCTACGTGACGGCGCACGAGCAGCCCAACAACCACCAGTGCAAGGGCGCTAGCGGGAAGTTCACTGGAAACGGAGCCAAGCCCAAGACGATTGTGCCGCTACCAGACCACTTGAAGGCGGGGATTCACCAGTATCCCACCATCGAGTCAATCACCACTGGGCCGATTGTGGATGTGTATGATCTCAGTGTTGAAGGCACACATAACGTCATTGCTAACGGGATTGTGGCGCATAATTGCGGCGAGATCATCCTGCGGCCCCACCAGTTCTGCAATCTGAGTGTGGCCGTGGCCCGGCCCACCGACACGGCCGAGACGCTGGCCGAGAAGGTCCAGCTGGCCACGATCCTCGGCACCCTGCAGGCCGACCTGACCCGCTTCCAATATCTGCGGCCCACGTGGGCCGACAACTGCAACGAGGAGCGGCTGCTGGGCGTGGACATCACGGGCGCTTGCGACTGCCCCCTGCTGACGGACCCCGAGGCATCACCCCTCCTGCTGCAGCGCCTGCAGCAGGTGGCCCGCCAGACCAACGAGGCACTGGCCACGGCCATGGGCATTCCGGTCAGTGCGGCCATCACCTGCAATAAGCCCTCGGGCAATTCCAGCCAGCTGCTCGACGCCTCTAGCGGCATCCATCCGCGCTACGCCCCCTACTACCTGCGCCGTCTGCGGCTGGGGGCCCGGTCGCCACTGGCCCTGCACCTGCAGCGGCTGGGCCTGCCGATGGAGCCCGAAGTCGGACAGGGCACCTTGGAGGAGGCCCGTGTCTGGGTTACCGAGCTGCCCGTCGAGTCGCCCGAGGGGGCGCTGACGCGCCACGACCTGAGCGGCCTTGACCAGCTGGCCTACTGGCTGATGTGGAAGACGTGCTGGACCGAGCACAACCCCAGCTGCACCATCTACCTCAAGCCCCATGAATGGGTGGCGGCCACCGCGTTTGTGGCCAGTGCGTGGGAGGCGATTGGGGGCCTGTCATTCCTGCCGCACAGCGACCATGTGTATGCGCTGGCCCCCTACGAAGAGATTGACCGGGCCACCTACGAGGCCCGCGTGGCCGCCTTGCCCGAGGACTTGGGGCTCGACATGATTCGCGAATATGTCGATAGCACCACCATTGCCCAAGACTACGCTTGTGTGGGTGGGGTCTGTGAGGTCTAACCCATGAGCGCCTCGCCCACCCATCTCTGGGACGAGACCCTCCACGTCATCACGCCGGGGGCCGACGTGCGCTCCCCGATGTGGCAGAAGATGTGGGAGCGGGCCGGGGTGCCGCCCAGTGCCGTCCGGTGGACGGCGCTGGAGCAGATCCAGCCGGGCTGGGTGCCACCCCCCGGCACGGCCGGACTCCTGCTGCTGGGCGAACAGGCCCTGCGCGAGGTGGCCTACGAGACCAACCTGTTCCGGTGGCGGGGGCGCACCCTGCGCACCTATCGCACTGGCCTGCCCATGACCATGGTGGCGACGATGCGTGTCACGGACCTGCTGCCCCGGGTCCAGACCGGCACTGTGCCGCTGGCCGACCAGTTGGCCAACCGGCCCGCCCGCTTTCAGGGTGTGTGGGTCCGGGACGTGCAGCATGCCATGGCCACGGTCGGCGTCGTCCACTCCCGCACCCACGACTATCTGCTCAATCCGGGCCCGGGCCTGTGGCAGGACTGGGTGCGCGGGGCCTTGCAGGGCGACACGCCCCTCAGCTTCGACATCGAAACCCAATACACGCCCGTGGGCCTGCGCTCCGAGCTGGAGGAAGAGCCCGAGGTGGCCGAGGGGGCGCTGCTCCGCATCGCCTTTGCCCACACGCCGTATGCCGCCGTCAGTGTGCCGTGGCAGCAGGAATATCTGGAGGGCATCCGGGCCCTCCTGACCAGTCCCCGGGCCAAGCTGGGTTGGAACTGTGTGGCGTTTGACGTGCCCCGCCTGTTGGCCGAGGGCATTGAGGTAGGGGGCCGCATCTACGACATGCAGGATGGCTGGCACCTCCTCCAGTCGGACCTGCCCAAGGGGCTGGAGTGGGTCTCCAGCTTCTACACGGACTTCGCCCCGTGGAAGCACCTGAGCGATCAGGCCCTCGACCGCTATGCCGCCATTGACGTGGATGCGGCCCTGCAAAATGGCCAAGGGATTGAGGCCGACCTGCGCAAGCGGGGCCAGTGGGACGTGTTTGAGCGCCACATCGTGGACCTGATGCCGATCTTGGCCCGCGCCGGGCGCCGGGGGAACCGCATCGACCTCGACTACCAGACGGCCCTCGTCGCCGACATGCAGGCCGAGAAGGGCCGCCTCACGGCCGAGGCCCAGACCCACGTGCCCCGGGCCCTCAAGCCCCGGACCACCCAGTCAACGATGCCCGAGGCGGGGGTCGAGCACGATGTGGTCATGGTGCCTGCCATGGTGAAGCAGTGCTCCGTCTGCCAGACCGTCATCACCAATAAGAGCGCCCATTTGAAGGGCGGCAAGAAAAATCCGTGCCATGGGGCCGAGATCCAGCTGGTGCCGGGCGAGAAACCCACCTATGCCGTAGTGGAGCCGTTCAACTTGGGTTCGTCCACCCAGCTGGCCGTCTATGCCAAGGCCCACACGCACCCGGTCGGCGTCAATCCCAAGACCAAGCAGCCCACCATGGACAAGACCCAGCTGGAGAAGCTGGCCAAGAGTGTGGGGGCGGCCCATCCGGTCTACCAACTGGCGCTGGACTACAGCCGGGTGGCCAAGACCCTCAGCACCTACGTTTATGTGCCCGACGCTGAGGGCCTGATTCACACCCAATATGTGAATGCGCCCTCGACGGGCCGCTTGGCCTCCCGCAACTATAACTTGCAGAATGTGGGCAAGCGCGAGACCAATCCATGGGCCAAGAAGGCCCGGCGGCAGATCGTGGCCCGGGACGGCCACATCTTTGTGCAGGCCGACTCCACCTCCATCGAGGCCGTGGTCACGGGCTACCTGATTGGTGACCCGACTTTTGTCGAGGTGGCCAAGCAGTCCATCCACGCCTATCTGGCCTGCAAGGAACTGGGCTGGGCCTTCACGCCCGAGACGATTGAGCAGGTCAAGCGGGAGCACAAGGCCCTCTACAACCAGTTCAAGACGGCGGTCTACCTGCTCTTGTATGGGGGCGATCCCTACCTGATGCACATGACCAACCCCGACCTCTTTCCCACCAAGCGCAGTGCCCAAGACATTCAACAGAAGATCTTTGCGCTGATGCCTGCACTGCCCGCGTGGCAGACGCGGGTCCGGGAGCAGGCCAAGCGGGAGGGCGTCCTCCAGTCGCCGTGGGGCTACCGCCACCACTTCTACGATGTGTATACGTTCAAGCGGGATGCGCAGGGCAGCATCCAGCTGGACGAGGCGGGGGCCCCCCAGATCAAGCTGGGCCAAGATGCCAAGCGGGCGCTGGCCTTCATCCCCCAGAATTGCGCGGGGGCGTTTTGCCGGGATAGTTTGTTGCGGATTGGGACGAGCCGGTGGGGGACCGCCATGCCTGCGAACGTCAGTGTGCATGACGGGTATTGCTTGGAGGTGCCCGAAGCCGAGGCCGATGCGGCCGAAGCGTTCTTAATTGAGGTCTTGACGCGCCCGGTCCCGGAACTGGGGGGCCTGCGCATTCCGTGTGAAACCGACCGTGGCTATAACTGGGCTGATTGGAGCCCCGACAACCCCCGGGGGATGCGCCCGGGCCGGAAGATTCTGGTATGAAAGCACCCGTATTGTTCGAGACGCTGTGTGTGCAACTGCGCGAGGCCAAACTGACGGCATGGATCGGCCCAGTGACCACCCTCTATCACACCACCTACCGGGAGGCCTATGCTGCCGGAAAAGGGGACTGTGAAGAACGGTGGGCGGACCAGCAGGAGGAGGAGGCCGATGATGACCGCCGTCGCTGACACGTTGGACCAGCTGCGCCAGCTCCATGCGGCCAAGAGCCACGACTATGCCCAGTCCGAGAATCCGTTTTCCAATTTTGAGGAGGCGGCGGCAGCGGCGGGGGTGAGCGTGGACACGGTCTTCGCCGTGATGATGGCGATCAAGCAGGCCCGCCTGAAAGAACTGCAGCGGTCCGGCAAGACGCCGAAACACGAGTCGATTGCCGACACGCTTGTGGACTTGGCGTTGTATGGGGTATTGCGGGCGGCCTACCACCATGCGCCCGAGGATGAGGCGCTGGATACAGTGGCCTACCATGCGGTCTAGGTGGTGGCGCTGGCGGCCTCGGTGGTGGCCGGGACGACGGCCCGCCCCGGACTGGCGCACGGTGTTCCGGCAGGGCCGAACCCCCCTCTAGCCCGTAAAGAGGCGGGTCCAGCAGCGGCTGAGGGCGGCCCCCAGCTGCTGGG
>RFSE01000287.1 GCA_009924135.1 Pseudomonadota bacterium
ACTCCACTCCCGCCCGCCCTTCGAGCGCATGATGCGCATCCACGACGCGCTCAAGGCGGGGCGCTACCCCAACTGTTCCCAGCTCGCCAAGGCCATCGAGGTCTCCACCCGCACCATCAAGCGGGACGTGGACTTCATGAAGTTCCGCCTCGATCTGCCCATCGAATACGACCCTCGTCGCTACGGCTACTATTACAGCAAGGCCGTGGACAAGTTCCCCAGCGTGCCGGTCACCGAGGCCGAGGTCTTCGCCCTGCTGGTCGCCCACAAGGCCATCGCCCAATACCAGGGCACGCCCTTTGAACAGCCCCTGCAAGCGGCCTTTCGCAAGCTGACTGGCCAGCTCAACGACCAGCACGCCCTGTCGCTGGGCAATCTGGAGCAGGCCCTCTCTTTCCACCCCTTCGCTCCGGACGAGGCCGATTTGGAGACGTTCCAGATTCTCAGCCGGGCGTTGCAGGAACAACGCGCGGTCCAGTTCCTCTACAAGAACCTCGGCGCCGACAAGGCGCAGACCCGGCGCGTGCATCCCTATCACTTGGCCTGCGTGGAGAACCGCTGGTATCTGGTCGCCCATGACCCCGCCCGCAACGCCATGCGCAACTTTGCCATGACGCGGATGCGGCGGGTGCTTCTCTTGGAGGACAAGTTCACCCTGCCCAAAGGCTTCCGCATCGAGGAGCACCTCAAAGGCAGCTTCGGCATCTTTCAGGCCGGGGATGACTTCGAGGTGGTGGTGGATTTCGACAAGTGGGCCGGGGAGCTGGTCCGGGAGCGGAAATGGCACCGTTCACAGCAGTTGGTTGAACTGCCGGGCGGCGGCGTGCGGCTACACCTGCGCCTGAACAACCTTGCCGAGGTGGAGCGCTGGATCCTGAGCTGGGGAACCCATGCCACCGTGGAGCGGCCGGAGCGGCTGCGGGAAAGCCTCCACCGGACGGCAGCCAGTTTGCTGAAGGCGTATTCCTCGGTGGCAAAAGATGCGTGACACGCCACTGAAGCAGGTCCAGACCAGATCTGCTTGCTGGACTGCTGGCCAATCCGATTTGTGCCTGCGTTCGTTCGCCGCCCGCCCGCCCTACGCCGCGTCCGCCTTGGGCACAAGTGGCTGGTTTCGCAGCCGGTGGCCCAGCAGGCCCCAAAAGAAGGAGAAAGTGTAGGCCCCCCGGAGCAGTTCCACCCCGTGGATAGGCAGCAGCCGGAGCGTGGTTTCTGGATACTCGCCCCGGAGCGCTCCCGGGAGGGCCTGCCAAAGGGAGTCCCGATCAATCTGGGTGATGCTCCGGCCCGCGCCGCTTTCGAACCACCAAACGTCCCGGTCCCCGGGTCCCAGTTGGCCGATCAAGTCATTCGCCAGAGCAGGGTTCTGTTGGCTGAGCGCCAAGGCTTGGCAGAACCCGTCCAGAATGAACTCCTTGACGCTCCAGGAGAGCTCCCTGGCTCGGGTCAGACTTTGCAGCGCGACCCGGGGAATGTGGGTGCGGTGAGGTTCGCAAGGGTAATAAGCCCCCCAGAAGCGCGCCAAGGGATGTTGGCGTTCCAGCTCCGTGAGTGCGCCCGTATCGTCCGCCAGCAGTCGGAGATGGGCGATGGCAATCGGATGATCCCCTCGCCAAGTGTCCAGCATTACAACGGTCGGCAGGTGGCCTTCCTCGACTGCCATCCAGCCTGCCAGAGCCAGCGTGGCGACGAATTGCTCCAAGCTCGCAAACTCGCTGGGGGCCACTTCCTGCAAGGCCCGCTGCAACCGGTGCAACACCCGGACATTGGGGCGTGATTCCGAGGCGGCCACCAACCCCGGCCGAGTGACCACCGTGCAGAAGCGGGCCGCAAGTTCGTAATCGTAGTCTGGCGCCATCCGGGTCAACAACTCGGTCAGAGGGACACGCGACAAAGCAGCCGTGGCTCCATTCAGCCAGGCAAACCAGCTCCAGCCCAGCGCCCCCTCGGGCAGGTCCCTGAATTGCAAGAGCCGCCCACAGGCGACCAAGCGCTCACTGGCGCCGTAATTCCGTCTGACCAGCTGCGGGGCTGCCGCTGCCCTGCCGCCCAGTTGCAGGCAGGTCTGCCAGAACTCCTCGGCGCGTTCGGAGCACCCCCAGAAGCCGGTGGAACAGAAGCCATTCTGCTGCGGGGCGGACCGCCGCTTGGGTGGCCGTCCCGGCCCATCCGCAGCCAGCAAACGGTTCCGGCGGCGCCGGGCTTCCGCCAGCGAATGCGTGGCCAGCGAGCAGCGGACGCGCCGCTTGGTGAAGTCGGGCAGGTGGAGGGTGAAGTGGCACCACCAGGTGCCGTGGTTGTTCCAGAGGTGATGATCGGGGTTGGAGCGGGCTACCCGAATGGCGATTCTGCCAGAGTTCATAATGCGTCAACTTTCCGTCAAACGCATCAGGTGGTTCATTGCACCGGAACAAAACCGCCTCTTCCTGTATTAGGGGCGGCTTCGTGGTCCGTGAAGGTTTTGGTTTCGAGGCGTCGAGCGCTTCGCACATCGGGCGTGTTTGACTCGCCCGGGCACCGTGGCTGGCTTCAACAGCTCGGTTGCTACTTCCCCGCTGGAGCGGGGTCGTTCCTGATGCTGGGCGGCAATCAATCATCGGCCCGCGTCGGCCGCAAGGGGAAATTGTGTCATAGTTTCTTGAGCGGGGTAATCAGCCGGAACCGATCGGGCGCCGGGACGACGGTGGAGCAGTCGACCTCTCGGACAGAGAACTGGCGCACTCCGATCCGTGGCCGTCCGGTTATTTTGACTGTGCGCGAACATTGGCGGTCAACGAAAAGGCGGGATCCCACCGAGCTCGCACGATCTTGCGCATCAGCACTCTCATCCCACGGCAATCGTGCTCGTTGTATTTCAGGAGGCGGCGCCATCGCGCTTTGGCCCCATCGGAGCTGCGGTTGAATTTGCCCTGATGCGCCGCCAGCTGCGCCTGCACGTAGCGCAGCCACTCGGCCGCATGACCCTTTTCGACTCCCGCAGGCACGCGATAGTTGATGAGACCGAAGAAGCTCTTGAGGCTGTTGTCTTCCCTCGGCTGCTGCGGATGAAAGCGGTTCCGCCAGCGCCGGGCGTAGGCAAGCGCGTTGACGTAGATGGCCGAGAGGTCCACGTCGCCGTGCTGCTCGACCTGCCGCAGCTCGAACTCCGAAAAGCAAATCAGCAAACGCTCCTCCCGCTCGCAGCGCTGGCGCAGCGCTCGCATGGCCTCGGCGAAAGGCTGAAAAGACAGTCGCCATGCTTGTGCGGCGGGTTTGAACGCTGCATCAAACACTACTTGCTGGAACGTGGTTTCACAGAGGACACCAGCCATGACAGGCGGAAAGCCTTTCAGCCCCTCGAAATCCAAATACACCGCCCGCTCGACGGCTGCGCGACGCTCCGAGGCCAAAGTCGATGACGGCAAAGGCTTCGTCCCTTTTGATGGCTCAACACCCTCAGCTGGTTCAGTGCTCATTCCTCTTTAGGGTAGGCCCCGTGTCAATAATTCCCGGGACTTTGACCCCTTGGTCAGCGGTTGGCAGAGGGGTGTTGTTAGCGTAGATGGGTAACTGAAATCAAACCGCCATGAGTGACCTCCTCGAACGCGTTCAGGGATTCCTCACCACCCAGCCGCCCGGTGACCGTAAGGAGCTCATTGCGCCGGTGAGCCTCACGCCTTTACGGTGCGTCGGCTAAACCCACCCAAAAGATGAACCGCATGAGATTTAAGCTGGCTGGCTCCTCGCGCGAACTGGTCCATCAGGCCATTGAGCTGATTGAGGACGGCTGGCTGCAGGAGCAAGATTGGCCCGGCCGTAAGGCCACCGTCGTCGGGTTAGGATTGATCGTTTGTCCCAAGAAAAAGTTTCAAACACTAGCAAAGTGACATCCACCCGTCCCTCGACCACGTGTCGCCCTGGTTTCCGCTTCAGCCAGGGGCAATTATGCATCAACACGATGCAGGACGAGATGCGTTTGGGGACCTGGCCACTGCTGGAGGCGACGCGTCGGCGCATTTGCGAGTCGAGATGGAGCCGCTTTGTGCCCGTGTTCCGCCTGCTCCGGCCCAAGGACGACCTGCTCGCCATTGAGGCAGGTCCGCCCGGGGTGCGCGGACAAGGCGTGGATCCGCTCTTGGAAAAGCACCAGGCCTTCCGGCTCTTCCGCCAGTCCCTCCCGCCGCGCCTGGCTTTGGCTGTCGAGCGCTATCCGGCCCGGCAATGGGCGGTGCTGCGGATGGTTCAGGAACGCGAGGACGCGGTGGAGCTAATCGAGCAGAACCCCGCTCTCGGTTTCTGCACCGCCAACCTGGCTCGTTTCAGGGCGCTGTTCGGAAACCTCGGGAAGCAGGCTGCCGAACTGTCCTGCCAGCCGCAACGCGACATTTTGGGCTGGCTGGGTTTCCCCGACACTCAGGCATGGGTGAATGTTTTCCACAAAATCCTCCCGGAGACCGTCACGGTTGGACGCGTGCAGGCTTTACGCGACGTCGCCCGCGATCAGGACATGGCCAAACGGTTGGCCCACCTGCCCGTCATCAACACCGGCGTGCTGGAATTGGCCTGCCAGCCACAGTTGCTGGAGCTCGTCACGCCCGCGCTGCTGAACGAGATTGCCGCGTCCGATGAGGAACGACTCCACGGGTCGGCAGTTCACTTGCTGGCCGACTTGGTGGACACGCTGCGGCGCATGAATGAGCGGCCTCGGTTCGGCGGCATTCGCACATTGGCCGGACTGCACGAACGCGCGCAGGCAATCAATGCGGCTCACCAGCGGCACATGCTGATGCGGGAGGAGGTGTGGGCTACGCTGAAGTTTCCGCCGCCGCCCGTTCTCGGCACTAACGACATCGTCCCGCTCACGGAACCGCGCCAACTGGGAGAGGAGAGCCGGGAACAGCGCAACTGCGTTGTGAATTACTGCGAACGCGTCGCCGCTGGCAAGGTGTTCATCTATCGCGTGCTCCAGCCGGAGCGAGCGACTTTGTCTCTCGCACCTGCGGCAAATGGCGAGTGGGAAATCGACCAGTTACTCCGCGCCTGCAACCAGCCGACATCGCCCATGACCTTGCAGGCCGTGCAAACGTGGCTGGCCCGCGAGAGCGTTTCGATTTGAACTTTGGACCTGCTACCCACCAAAGTCTTCCCAGTCGATGAACCATACCCCGAGCCGGCACGATTCTGATTTCAACCAAGCTGGGCGGGTGGCCTGATCTTTTCGGAGCAATGGCCGCCATCTCCTAAATTCACATTCTGGGCTTCAGCCTCTTGGTCCATTCCAACGCCTCCCGCACCAGCGGACGCTCCGCCTGAACCTCGGCGCAGACACGGTGCTGGAGCTGGATGTATTCGCCCAGCACCCGGAGTGCGTCTTCGCCCATCTCCCGGCCGGCAAACAACTCGGCTGCGCCCACCGCGAAGTTCAAATCGGGCTGGAGCATGCGGGTGTGGATTTCGACCCCGAGATCGTGGTTCGTCAGC
>RFSE01000288.1 GCA_009924135.1 Pseudomonadota bacterium
GCCCCAAGGCCGAAGAACTCGACAAATGCTATGCCTCCGGCGTGACTAACTGCCACACCGTCGGCGGAGCGTGCCTGCTACTGCCGTTTTTAGGTTCATCAGCGTCGCCCTGCTATTACGGAATGATGCAGTTGAGCCAAGGATGAAACACGGATGAAACACCGAGTCAAAAGCGCCGGTGCCGCTTCGCTCCGCCGCTGGACCAGCACCATTTGGTGCAGGCAGGCAACTTCGGCGAAGCACGTGCCCACCTCATCCCCATCCGTGTTGCGTCCGTGTTTCCTCCGTGGCGAATAAATGATCTTTGCTTAGTTCGGTGGCGGCGAACTTACGGGGCGAGCCGGAGCGGTTTGGGGCGCAGGGGCAGGGGGCTTGTAGTTGCCCTGCTCACAATTGTGAACGAAGCCCTCGGTCACACGTTTCAGCTCCTCCCAGCGACGGCGGATGTCCTTGGCCTCGGCCTTCGTAATGACGTTGTCTCCGGAGGCGGCGGCGATCACACCGAGCATGTCCGCGAATTCCTGCACGATCTGGTTGGCCGCCGGGATGAGCTGGTAGGGATGAGGCGAGACTGCTTTCGGATTCTGAATGAAAAAGCCCCCGGACCGCTCACAAATCCACTGGGCCAGGCGCGGATCCCCGGTGCTCTTGAGGAGCTGCTCCAGCCGGTCGAGGGGATTGGTGAGACCGCTGCCCTCGACGCTTTCCGGCGGCTCGGCCCACTTGTAAATCATCGAGAGGGAGAGGTTGAGGTCAGCGGCAATTTTCTTCGCGCTGGTGGCCTTGATGACCTCACGGAGCAACTCATGGGATTGCATGGCCGGTGTCTAACACGCCCGGCACGCGAGGTGAAGCAGGTAATCGTGACGGTGGCTTGAGTTGAACCACGAAGTCACGAAGGGCACAAAGTGTAGCCTCTTACCGTGACATCCTTGGTACCCCGTTTGGGGCATCGCCTTGAAACCGACCGGAGTTCAAGTGATTTGTTTCGGTACCCTTGTGCGTGCGGTGATTCAACAGGATCACGACGGCCTTACCCGGTACAAAATGGCCTGCCACTTGTAGCTGTCAGGACGGGGGGAGTCTGGCAGACTGTGTCCGTGATGGTTGCGGTGCCCAATTCAGGAGCTTTCGAGCTTGCCTAAAGCGGACGGTGCGGAATTTAATCAATGCGAAGTCACAACCACCAGAGGTCGCTATGAGTCTCGACGCACTAATCTACCTGCTCTGCCTTGGCGGCGGTTTCCTCTTCCTCATCATCCTGGCCGCGATGGGTCATTTCTTCGATGCTGGTCATCATGATGTGGGTAGTGGTGGGCACGCGGAAGCGGGTGCTGATGGGTCTGATGGCCATGGCGTGTCGGCGTTCAGTCCCATGATCATCGCCGCTTTCATGACGGGATTCGGCGCCTTCGGCTATCTCCTCAGCCAGATCAATGTCAACAAATCGCCTGTCATCAGCGCGCCGTTGGCTGCTGTTGGAGCGTTCATTTTCGCCACGGCAATCGTATCGGCGTTGCGATCAATCTTCCGCAAGACGCAAAGCTCCAGCGAGTCACAGGTCGCCAGCGTCGTTGGCACCAGCGCCACACTGGGCACCGGCATTCCGGAGCATGGAGTTGGTGAAATTGTTTATGTCCAAGGCGGCACGCGCTATACCGCGCCCGCCCGGACCGAAGATGGCACAGCCATCCCCACCGGGGCCGCAGTCATCGTGACCCGCATTGTCGGCACCCAGTTTTTCGTCAAGCCCGCGTAAGTTCGATCCGACTCAAACACCCCTATGACATACCTCCTGGCTCAAGTCTCCGGTCCCGGTGCCGCGCTCGGCGTGGGCGTCGTTCTCGTCGCCTTGGTGGCGGTCATCATCATCTTCGCCATCTTCGCGAGCCGCTACACCAAGGTAGGCCCTAATGAAGTCCTGGTCATCTCCGGCCGCAAACGCCGGATGATTGACCCCGATGGCAAGGCCCGCGAGGTGGGCTTCCGAATTGTCAAAGGTGGCGGCGTCTTCGTCTGGCCGGTCTTTGAAAAGGTGGACATCCTCTCGCTCGAACTGCTGACCATCGATGTGCAGACGCCGGAGGTTTACACCAGCAAGGGCGTGCCGGTGAAGGTGGACGGCGTTGCGCAGATCAAGATCAAGGGTGACGACATCTCCATCGCCACCGCTTCCGAGCAGTTTCTCAGCAAGTCCACCGAGGAGATCAAGAACGTTGCCATGCAGACCCTTGAAGGTCACTTGCGCGCGATCCTCGGCACGATGACCGTAGAGGAGATTTACCAGAACCGTGACGCCTTCGCCTCGAAAGTGCAGGAGGTCGCCGCCGGGGACATGGCAAACATGGGACTGGGCATTGTCAGCTTCACCATCCGCGACATCCGCGACACGCAGGGCTACCTCGATGCGCTCGGCAAGCCACGCATCGCCCAAGTCAAACGCGACGCCCAGATCGCCCAGGCGGAGGCTGATCGCGATGCGATGATCAAGTCTTCGCAGGCCACGCAGGCAGGGCAGGAAGCGAAGTTCGTCGCTGACACGCGCATCGCCGAGGCGCAGCGCGATTACCAAAGCAATGTCGCCCAGTACCAGGCGGCGGTGAATCAGAAGAAAGCCGAATCCGACCTCGCCTACGACCTCCAGAAATACAAGACCGGCCAGCTCGTGAAGGCGGAAGAAGTGCAGGTCGAAATCATCGCCAAGCAAAAGCAGATCGAACTGCAGGAGCAGGAAATCAAACGCAAGGAGCGCGAACTTCAGGCCACGGTGCAAAAGCCCGCCGAAGCGGAACGCCAGAAGGTCGAGACCCTCGCCAACGCCCGGAAATTCCAGCTCGAAACCGAGGCCAACGGCGCGGCCAACGCCGCCAAGGCCACGGGCTTCGCCAACGCTGATGTCGCGAAAGCCACCGGCATGGCCGAAGCGGAAGCGAACAAGGCCCGCGGTCTGGCCGACGCCGATGTAAGCAAAGCGCGCGGTCTGGCCCAAGCTGCTGTCATCGAAGCTCAAGGTAAGGCGACCGCCGAAGCCACTCGCCTCAAGGCCGAAGCCTTCCAGCAATACAACGAGGCGGCCGTCATCGAGCTGCTCGTCAAAGCCATGCCCGAGATCGCCGGCCGGATTTCCGAGCCGCTCTCCAAGATGGAGAAGATGGTCATCATCAATTCCGGCAACGGTCCGGGCGGCGGGGCCAGCAAACTCACCGGCGATGTCACGCAAATCATGGCCCAGCTCCCGCCCGTGCTGGAGAGCCTTACCGGCATCAAGTTCGAGAAGCTGCTCCAACAGGTGCCCGCGCTGAAGAAGGCGATGGCGAAGGATGAGCCTGCCGACAGCGGAACCAAGCCGTCCGCGTGAATTGTCCTCAAGATCGCACGCCGCTGATTGCCCACCGGCGCGATGGCGTTGAGGCGTATCGCTGTATCCAATGTCAGGGAGTTTGGTTGTCGCGCAGCGCGCTGGAGACCTTGGCGAAGAATTCCGCGCCTACGCCCGGCACGGAACCACCGTTGCCTTCGACCGGATTTGTCCACCGCAATCTGCCGTGTCCGGTCTGTGCGGCCAGCCAGTTGCAGACCCGATTTCAAGGCCAAATCCAAATCAGCCGCTGTCGGGAGTGCGGCGGCATTTGGTTGCCGAAGTCCGAGGTGTCCAAGCTGGTGACGGCCCGTAAAGCCAGTTCATTGATGGGCGCGCAACCCTCGTCACCGACATCCCGTCCGGGGGCCGGGGCGAGTGCGGACCTTGCGGGTGGGTTGGTGGAAACGATGCCGCTGGTGGCATTGGAAGTGGTGGAAGGAAGTGAGATCGGTGCCGTCGTCGGAGATTTTCTCGCCAGCTTTTTGGGCTGAGGTATCCTGCATTCCGCATGATGCCCGTTGCTGTTTCCGAGATTGCCCAGGCGCTAGTCCGCATCCCCAGTGTGAACCCGGATTATGATTCCGGCAGTGCAGGGGAGGGGCCAGTTACGTCCTGGATTGAATGCTGGGGCCGGGAGCAAGGTTTCGATGTGCGAAGGCAAGCGGTGTTGCCGGGACGCGAGAATATCTTCCTCCAATTCCGCAACGGTGCGAATCACCCGCACTTCATGCTCAATGGCCATACGGACACTGTGGGTGTCGGTGGCATGACCATCCCGCCTTTTGGTGGTGAAATCCGGGATGGAAAATTATGGGGCAGGGGTGCCAGTGACATGAAAGGTCCGCTGGCCTGCATGCTCGCGGCAGCTGTGCGCTTGAAGAATGATCCGGCTTCCTGGCGCGGCACCCTGACCGTCGCTTGCATGGCCGATGAGGAATTCCGTTTCCGTGGTGTCACAGCCATGCTCAACGAGATGGCAGGACCAACTTCTGCCCATCCCGTGGCGGCAGGCATCCTGCCTGCCGTAGAGCCGGGCGTCCCGCCCGGCGGAAAAGACGCCACCCAAACCATTAACGCTACAGCTTTCCAAGCCTTAACCACACCCGTCACCACACTCCCGGATTTTGCCGTTGTCGGCGAACCCACACGGCTGCGCGTCGTGCGCGGCTGCAAAGGCTGCCTCCGTTTTGCCATCCACGCCGTGGGTCGTGCCGCGCACAGCAGCAAGCCCCACGAAGGCCGGAGCGCGGTCGTTGCCATGGCCCATGCGATCTTGGACTTGGAAAACCATTTCACCACCCGGCTCACGCAAATCACCGCGCCGGGCTTTGGAACCAGCACCGGGTCGATTGGTCTGATAAATGGTGGTACCGGCGTAAACATCGTACCGGAGCGTTGCACCATCCAAGTGGACATCCGGCTGCTACCAAATCAGGACTGGCAGACGACGTACGACGAAATCGTCCGGCTAGCCGATGGATGGATGGCCAAGGTCCCAACCGGTGTGCGTTTCCAATTTGACCCGCCAAGCGTCGTCGATCCGAGTTTCGAGGTCTCGGCCAACCATCCGCTGGCGACTACCGCTTGCACCGTGCTCGGACAACCGGAGCCGGACGTTGTCTTTTTCTCCTGTGACGCCAGCAAGATTGCCGCGCGCGGAGTGCCGGTCATCGTTCTGGGTCCCGGCGACATTGCCCAAGCGCACACGGTGGACGAATTTATTTCGCTGACCGATTTGGAAGTAGGAACGGATGCGTATGAGCGGCTGGTAATAGCGTTGATGCCGAACGCCAGCATAGGCTGAGAAGACTGAACTCAAGGTTCAATCTCAACCGGCTCAAATCCATCCGAGCATTGCACAATGTATGTTATGTTCAATTAGAAGAAAGCCGAAAAAGTCCCTATTTCATGCCCCTTTCTCAAGGTTTTAATGCATTGCAGTTCTGTGTTCAGTCTCTTCCAGATAAAGCGTTTCAGCCGTTCGCACCTGTATCGGCTCCGCACCCGCTTCCTCCGGGACCGCGCCGCCTTCGCCGCCAAGCGCTCTGGGGGCGACCACTGGCCCGACTGGCCGCCCCAAGCCCGGGCCTTCCTCCAG
>RFSE01000289.1 GCA_009924135.1 Pseudomonadota bacterium
GATCGGATTCACGCTCTATGGACCTGCATCACGAGTTCACCGTCAACGTTCCAGTCGCGCGTGCGTGGGCGATCTTGACGGACCTTGAAACGATCGCCCCGTGTCTTCCTGGCGCACAGCTCACCGCAGCACAAGGAGAGACCTTCTTCGGCAACGTCAAGGTGAAAGTCGGCCCGATTCTGGCCAAGTTCGAAGGTCAGGCAACGTTCATCGAACGAGATGAAGCGAACTTCAGGGCAGTTCTCAGAGGCGAAGGAAGAGACGGAACCGGGAAGGGAAATGCCTCGGCGACCATCACCGCCAAGTCGCCTGAAGGTCTCACCGCTACCGCCACGGTGGGCGTCGAAAACTTCAAGGCCGTCCCCCTGATCAACTTCCCGAACCAGATCGTCCCCATCTTCACCAAGGCCGGTTGCAATGGCGGCGGCTGTCACGGTAAGAGCGGTGGCCAGAACGGGTTCCGACTTTCGCTCCTCGGCTTCGAGCCCACGGAAGACTTCGAATTTCTCGTCAAGGAAGCCCGGGGTCGCCGCCTCTCGACCGCCGCCCCGGAAAGCTCCCTCCTGCTCCTCAAGGGAGCCGGCATTGTGCCGCACGGTGGGGGCACCCGCTGGGATGCCGAGTCGTTTGATTTCGCCCTCGTGAAGCGCTGGATCGCCCAAGGCATGCCCTACGGCAGCGAAAAGGATCCGGTCGTCACCAAGGTCGAAGTGTTCCCGAAGGAACGCACCTTGCAGCCCAACTCCGAGCAGCAGCTCAAGGTCATCGCCCGTTACTCCGACGGCCACTTCGAGGACGTGACCCGCGGCGCACTCTTCGAGGCCAACGACAAGGACATGGCCACCGCTGAGCCCACCGGCCTCGTGAAGCTCGCCAGCCAGCCCGGCGATGTCGGCATCATGGTCCGCTACCAGTCCAAGGTCGCCGTCTTCCGCGCCACCGTCCCGCTCGGCGCGCCGGTGCAGCACCTGCCGGTGGCGAAGAATTTCATTGATGAATCGGTCTTCAAGAAGCTCAAGCGCATCGGCCTGCCCCCCAGTGAGACCTGCGACGACGCCACCTTCATCCGCCGCGTGACCCTGGACCTCGCCGGCCGCCTGCCCAACGCGGACGAAACCAGCGCCTTCCTCGCCGACAAGTCGGCCGCCAAGCGCGATGCCCTCGTGGACCGCCTCCTCGCCAGCGGCGACTACGCCGATTACTTCGCCAACTACTGGAGTGCCCTGCTCCGCAACCAGCGCTCGTCCATCAACGGCCGCACCGAGCCCTACATGCGCGGCACCTTCGCCTTCCACGACTGGATTCGCGACAGCCTGGCCAACAACAAGCCCTACGACCAGTTCGCCCGCGAAATCCTCTCCGCCTCCGGTGACATCGCTCAGAACCCGCCCGTGGCCTGGTACCGCCAGGTCAAGACGCCGCAGAATCAGCTCGAAGACACCGCGCAGCTCTTCCTCGGCCTCCGCCTCCAGTGCGCCCAGTGCCACCACCACCCGTACGAGAAGTGGAGCCAGGCGGATTACTACAGCTTCGGCGCCT
Source organism: Pseudomonadota bacterium (assembly GCA_009924135.1). Taxonomy (GTDB): domain Bacteria; phylum Verrucomicrobiota; class Verrucomicrobiia; order Limisphaerales; family SXTU01; genus SXTU01. The sequence goes on from RFSE01000289.1 coordinate 1,540, forward strand.
TCTTCAGCCAGGTGAGCCGCAAGCCCAGCACCCAGCCCGGCGAAGAACTCGTCTTCACCAAGCGCAGCGCGCCCACCATGGCGAACAAGAAGAATAACATCGCCCTGAAACCCGCCGGCCTCGGCGAGACCCCGCTCGAAATCCCCGCCGACGAGGACGCCCGCCAGTCCCTGGCCGACTGGTTGAGCAAGAAGGACAACACCTTCTTCGCGCACTCCCTCGTCAACCGCTACTGGAAGCACTTCTTCAACCGCGGCCTCGTCGAGCCCGAGGACGACATGCGCGAGACCAACCCGCCCGTGAACCCCGAGCTGCTCGACGCGCTCGCGAAGTCCTTCATCGAGTCCGGGTTCGACCTCAAGAAGCTCGTACGTTCCATCGTGACCAGCTCCACCTACCAGCTCAGCGCGATCCCGAACAGCCACAACGCCGGCGACAAGCAGAACTTCTCCCGCTACTACCCGAAGCGCCTGAGCGCGGAAGTCCTCTTCGACGCCATCAACACCGTCACCAAGTCCGAAGCCAACTGGGCCAACCTGCCCGCCGGCACCCGCGCCGTGCAGTTGCCGGACAACAGCTACAACAGCAGCAGCTACTTCCTCCAGGTCTTCGGCCGGCCCGACTCCGCCAGCGCCTGCTCCTGCGAACGCTCCCAGGACGCCAGCCTCGCCCAGAGCCTGCACCTCCTGAACTCGAAGGACATCCAGGCCAAGCTCACCGCTGAAAAAGGCCGCGCCGCCGTCCTCGCCGCCGACGACAAACGCAACGACGAGGCCAAGGTCAACGAGCTTTACCTCTGGGCCTTCAGCCGCCAGGCCGAATCCAGCGAAGCCACCACCGCCCGCGAGCACATCGAGAAAAAGGTCACCAAGGCGGCAGACGCCGACCTGAAGAAGAAGGCCAAGCGCGAAGCCTACGAAGACATCGTCTGGGCGCTCGTGAGCAGCAAAGAGTTCCTCTTCAACCACTGAGCGCGGCGGGGCCACCCACCCTCCGTAGTCGCAGGCTTCGGCCTGCGCATCAGACAGACGCGCTCGCGCGACCTCCCCCTGCCCGGGCGGGTCCGCGTTGTAGAGTTGACCCCGTTTGACGGTTAGGCTATCTCCTGTGCACCAACTCATCGCAAGACCTCAACCAGGTGCCAACCATGACCAAACGCGAACTCGTTATCCGCATCAGCGAAGAAACCGGCCTGGCCCAGCAGCAAGTGCTGGATGTGGTGCAGAAAACCCTCGACCACATCACGGAATCCCTCGCCCGAAGGGAAACGATTGAACTGCGTAATTTCGGCGTCTTCGAAGTCAAAGTCCGCAAGGCCCGCATCGGACGCAACCCCAATGCGCCCGCCACCGACGTGCCGATCCCCCCGCGCGCCATCGTGAAATTCAAGGCCGGCAAGGAAATGCGCGAAGCCGTGAGCAAGCTGAGCACCGCCGACGCCGACGCCGCGCCAGCAGTCCCGAACAAGTAACCGGGAGCGGCCTCCCCACAACGCCCCGGAGCGCGGGCAGCCCTGTCCGCGCGTTGCAGCGGAAACGGCCGCAGGAGCCAACGGGTTGAATCACAAAGGCACAAAGGACACGAACAAAAATGAACGGCGAGCGAATACGCTCAACTGGCTCGCCCCACTGTTTAGGGCACCCTTCTCGACCAGTGGCAGCCTCAATTTTCCAACCACTCCTTTGTGCTCTTGGTGTCTTTGTGGTTTCAACTGAATCATTCCGGCGGCAATCACGCGGGCACGGCTGCCCGCGCTCCGAAACCTGCTCCCCATCGCCTCCAAACGCCTCGACGGATCGGAAAACACAAATTATCGCTTGCGCCCGCCAGACTCCCTTCCCTACATTCCTCGCCTGCGGTTGCACCCGTAGCTCAATTGGATAGAGCATCTGACTACGGATCAGAAGGTTCTAGGTTCAACTCCTAGCGGGTGCGCCAATACAACCAGGGGTTTCCTCACTTATCCTAGCTGCAAGGGTTTCTGCTTGGACACTTCTTGGACACTTTTCGATCCGTCCAAAGCCACCCGAATGAGCAGCCCTCAATCGTCTCCTTACGCATGCAATCGACCTCCAAATGCGAATTTACGTGGCAGCTGGCAAATATCGGCTGCAACGGGCCGGGTGTAGTTGAGGCTGGCGCTGAAGGTTTGCCAGTCGAGGTTTCTGGCTGCCTTGGTGGATGGATCTTTCTGCTCATTGCTGAAGACTTCGGTTAGCAGCAAAGGGTCATCACTGCCCTCCTCGCTCTTCAAGGCATCCTCGAACTGATTCAACTTGGCCCGGCCGTTGAGTTGTGTCGATGGGTGCAATGGGTCGGTCCTGCACTAGCCGTAAGAGCACGCCAGACGGGTTTAGATCTTCCTGTGAACATGAGACGCAATGTCGGCCATGAGTATCTACCTGGGTTGGCGATTGCGGTGCCATGGGGCTTTTCGGCTCCTCATAGAATCCTTGCATCCGCGTCCCTGATCAGATAATGACTGTGCGGGGCGAAGCCAATCAAGATCGCAGCGCCCGGGTTGTGGACCTAACCTCCATACCCGATTCGCACTCGTGTCCATGCTATCAGTTCGGAATGACCTACCAGACCGGGAAGACGGACTCCTGGACGTACTGCGACAACAGGCACTCCACCGACCCGAAGTCATCGCTTTGCTGGGTTGCGGCAGCAACTTGAAGTTGTCGTATCAGCAGTTGTGGCAGCAAGTCGTCGCCATGGGTGCTGCACTGACAGCCTGCGGCACCGGCCGTCAGGATCGTGTCGCCATCGTCCTGACGGAGCCGCTGGATCTCGCGGCGGCTTTTTTAGGGGTCGCGGCACATGCGGTGGCTGCCCCCTTGAACCCGGCATCTACGACCGGGGAGTTTGAGTTCTACCTGCGCGACCTCAACGCCCGGGTGCTGGTGGTGAAAACCGGGGAGGATTCACCCGCCCGCACAGCGGCCCAACAATGCGGCATACCGGTGCTGGAGCTGGCCGCTGAAGCCACGGCGGCGGGCTGGCGTTGCGCGCTGGCCGCCGGCCACGTGACCCCGGTTGCACCGGCGGGTTCAGGGGATGAGTTTGCACTCGTGCTGCATACGTCGGGAACCACCTCCAAGCCCAAGCTGGTACCTTTAACGCACCGGAATCTTCTGAGTTCAGCGCGGCACATCGCGCGGACCCTGGAACTGGTCCCGGCGGACCGCTGCCTGAACGTGATGCCGCTGTTTCATATCCACGGATTGGCCGGCGTGCTGTTGGCCTCACTGGCTGCGGGGGCGAGCGTGGCCTGCCCGCCGCGCTTCGAAGCAGCCCGCTTCTTCGGCTGGTTGGAGGCGTTCCAACCGACCTGGTATTCGGCGGTGCCAACGATCCACACGGCCATTCTCGGGCAGGCTGAAGACCACGCTGCGGTCATTGCCCGCCGGTCGCTGCGCTTCGTCCGCTCCTCTTCGGCGGCCCTGCCTCCGGCAACCATGGCGGAACTGGAGCGGGTCTTCGGCGTGCCCGCCATCGAGGCGTATGGCATGACGGAAGCCGCCCACCAGATGGCCAGCAATCCCCTGCCGCCCGGCGTGCGCAAACCGGGATCCGTGGGTCGTGCCGCCGGACCGGACATCGCGATTCTCGACGCGACCGGTCAGCCGCTCGGTCCGGGACAAATCGGCGAGATCGCGATTCGCGGCCCCAACGTTACGCCCGGCTACGATCAGAATCCCGCCGCCAACGCCGCCGCCTTCACGGACGGGTGGTTCCGCACTGGAGATCAGGGGCGGATGGATGCCGAGGGCTACTTGTTCATCACTGGACGGCTCAAGGAAATCATCAACCGGGGCGGCGAGAAAATTTCCCCGCGCGAGGTGGACGAGGCCCTGCTGGAGCAGCCC
>RFSE01000290.1 GCA_009924135.1 Pseudomonadota bacterium
GACCGTGCGGGCCACCCCGGCGATGAGGAACGCCCCCAGCGCAACATCCGCCCCACCCCACAGCCAGCCGACCACGGCAGGCAAAACGAAACCGGCCATGACTCCGATCAGGACATAGTACTTGTGCTGCCAGCGCACCAGCGGATCACGCTCGAGATCGGGCACGCAGGCAAACGACGGCCCCTCGCTCAGCTTGAACATGATCCAGCCCATGTGCGCGTGGAAGAAGCCCTTGGAGATGTCATAGGGATCCTCCTCGTGGTCGGTGTGCTTGTGGTGCTGGCGATGGTCGGCGCACCAGGTCAGCGCCGAGTTCTCAAAGGCCGCCGCGCCGAAGATCAGGGCCAGCAGGCGCACCGGCCAGGCCGCTTGGAAAGAGTGGTGGGAAAACAGCCGGTGATAGCCCAGCGTGATGCTCAACCCCGTGAGGACGAAAAACAGCAGGAACATGCCCGCGAGAAACCATGAGATGCCGTGGTTCCAGAGATAGACCGGAACTGCCGTGAAGGTGACCACCAAGGTACCAAGGAGGAACACCGTGTTGTACCAATTAACATTCTGCCAAGCGATTCGAGCCATAATTTAACTTTCCGGAGCAGTATGACGCATTTGCGAAGCCAACCCAAGCAAAAATGCTGCACATTTTTTCGGTGGCCAGACCGCAAGAAACGACTGGCGCACTCAAAACTTCACCGTGAACTGGGCCGCCAAAAGCTGTTCGCCCTGCTGGAACGGGGCGTTTTCGTGGGTGTAGCTGTATTGCAGCTTGCCCTGCAAATGACGGGTGAAGCGGTAGCCCACCGCCGTGTCCACCCGGCTGATGTTCCGGTCCCAGTGCTGGCTGCCCCCGGTGCCATCCGGCACGGTGCCGCAAAGCTGCTGGTTCCAACGCACGGCCGCGAACAGGTTTGGAGTGACCTTGTACTTCGTCTCGATGAAGCAGGTGAACGTATCGGCATTGCCCACAGTCGGCACTTGGAAGCGCGCCACCAGCGCTTCGCCCCAGATCTGCCAGGCGTGATGCGACCACGAAATATCGGTGCCCAGGGTCGTCTGGGTGTAACTCCCCAGGCCGCGTCCGGCGGGCAGCGAGGCTTCAGCCCCCGGCAGCAAGTAGGCCCCGTAACTGGCAGAAGCGCCGAAGTTCCAGGCGGCGTTGGGCGTAAGTCCCAGACGGGCTGAAACGGTGGGATGTTCCCAGTTGAGATCTTGGGCATCCCAGACGGCGGGACGGGAGGAGATGGATGCGTTCTTGAACTCCACCGCATAATCCCACTTTTCCACCTGCCCAAACACGCTGGCCCCGCTCGTGTAGGCCGGCCCCCAGATGACCGGCAGCCACTTGGTTTTCTGATCCGCCAGGCTCCGTCGGGCCAGGAAGGCACCCGGGCTGCCCGGCGCGGCCTGGTCGGTGATGGTGTTGACGTTTTCGTAGGCCAGCGGCGCGGTGATGAACGGGTTCTGCCACGAATCATGGCGTTGCACCCATTTGCCGAAAACGGTCGCGAACTTGCCCGCCTGGAGGTTGAACTGCCCATCCGTCCACGGGGTCCAGCGCAGGAGGTATTCGTCAAACCGGGCGTCGCCATCCGGTTTCGAGCGCGGGTCGAACCCCCGGTCGGCCCGGAACTGGACGAGGCTGTAAAACTGTTCGCCCATGTGCGTGTCCAGAAACAGCGAGAGCCGGGGATTGAACAGGTCAGCATTGCCGAAGAGCAAACCCGGTGGACGACGGTCGATGTAATCAACCTCCAAATCAATCAAGCCGCTGAGTTTGGACCGGAAGAAACCGCCCGGTGACTGGTATTGGAGCGCCTCGTCGATGCGTTGCAAGACCGCTTCCTGGGCCTGGCCCAACTGGGAAACCAGCAGCAACACCAAGATGGTTAACGAGGCTTTCACGCGGGCTGGGAAGCGGGCTGGCCGGCGGGCTGGCGATCGGCGCGCACCTCAACCAGCTTGAAGGCAACAACGCTGTCGCTAAAACCCTTCAGTTGGAGCGGGTCCATTTCCTCCACCGTGATCCGGTCAGCCAGTTGTTCGCGGGTGGTGGGACCAAGCACGATTTCACCCCGGCGCGCAATGCTGCACAAGCGGGCGGCGAGATTCACCTTTTCGCCCAGCACGGTGTAGTTCGAACGGTCAGCCGAACCCATGTTGCCGGCCAGAACCCGGCCGGACGCGATGCCGATGCCCATCTGGATTTGATAGTGCGAAGTTTGGTTGAGCCGGGCGCGGACGGCCATCATCTGCTCCGCACAGCGGACGGCGTTCAACGCGTCATCGCCGTAACTCTTGGGCGCACCAAAAATGGCCATGATCGAATCGCCGATGAACTTGTCCACCACGCCGTGGTGCTCCGTGACGACCCCGGTGAGCGCGGTCATGTGCTCGTTCAGCAGCGCGATGACCTCGGTGGGGTTCATGTTCTGGGTAAGCGCAGTAAAGCCCCGGATGTCGCAGAACATGACGGTCGCCTCGCGCAACTCGCCACCGAGGGCGATCTTGCCATCCAGAAGCTGCTGGGCCACGTCCTTGTCGGCGATGGTGTGCAGGATGCTGTAGTATTTCTCCTTGAGCGCCAGGCCGGCGGCCATTTCGTTGAAGGACTGGGCCAGCTTCCCGAGATCGTCCAAGCCGCGCACCGGCACCTGGATGGCAAAATTGCCGCGGCTGATCTGCTCGGTGCCTCCGACCAGTTCGCGAATGGGAACGGACAGACCGTGCGCCAGGACCAGGCTGACGAGCAAGGCGCCCACCAATGCCGCGCCGCTGAAGGTCAAAATCTGCGTGCGCAGTTCCTGCTGGGCTTTCAAGGCGCTTTCCCACGAATAGAGACCGATCTTGTAGGCCACGGGCAGCAGGGAACCTTCATTGAGCGCCGTATAAAAAACCCGGTGCGGAATGTCGTGAAGCCGGATGATGAAGTCATCGCGCGGATCAGTCCGGGCACGGATTTCGGCGTCAAGCTGCCGGACGAGTTCATCGCGCACTTCCGTCGGAATCGTCCGGGTGTAAAGCTTGCCCTCCAGCCAGGTCCCGCTCTCGATATCACTTACGTCGCTGATGACCTTCTCCGTCGCCGCGGAGGCAATGTCAAAGAACTGGATGCCATACACCATCGCGCCGATGAGCTGTCCGTCGTCCCGCACCGGAGTGACAATCACCTCGGTGAGCCGGTCTGCCCCCAGATCCAGATAGCCCACCTGTTGCGTTTCCAGCTTGGAAATCACCGGGCCAAAATGCGCAAGCCGCTCGTGGAACCGCAGCCGGTCGGGCGAGAGCTGCTGGGCCTTCTCCGGAATGGGAACGACCTTGCCTTCGGCGTCCAAAAAACCCAGGTAGGGCATCTTTTTCAGCGGCGGTGGCGTAACCGGACGACCCCCGCCCTTCTTCTGAATCTGCGACTCCGCCATCTTCGCCGCCAGCCGTTCCGCCGCCTTGGGCGCTTCCGCCATCTTGACGGCCAACCGTTCCAACTGTTTGGCCTTCAGTTCGGGCACCGGTCCCGGAGAAACTGCAGGGGCTACGGGGGCTGTAGGAGTTCCTGGGGCTGCGGGCGACACGGGCTTCACCGGAGGCGTGTTGGTGTCCCCGGTGGAAAGCTCCTCCTCCGTCCGGAGGATGATTTTCAGTTCGTCGCGGCCCACGTCGTAGAGCTGTTTCGCGTCGTGTTCATTTAACGCGGCGATCACGCGCACGGACTTGGCGAGCCGTTCGCACTCGGACTTGATGTTGCCGATGCGCAACTCCTGTTCCCGGGGGATGTACGTGATCTGGGATTCGAGCTTGTCCTTGAACAGCTTCTCGTAAGCCGCCTGCACGCGCATCTGCGTGAGATAAAGCGTCACGCCGGACACCGCCCCGACGACGAGCATCATCGCGAAGAGGAGTTTGAAGCGGAAGCTGAGGCGCGGCATGGGTACTAGGAACCGGGAAAGTTGACCCGCAGGATCGCGCCAGGTTTCAAGTCCACAGGCTGCTCCAGCACCCGTTTCTCGTCCAGCCAGGCCTTAAGCTTGAACTGCCCCGCCGGCAAGCCCGACAGGCGATACACCCCGTTCGTATCCGTCTTCACAAAATACGGGGTGTCCAGCACCACCACGGTCCCGCGCATGTGCTCGTGGATTTCACAGTAAAGCTTCACCACGCCGGGCTGGTCGAAGGTCACCGCCGGAGGTTTTTCATCCTTCAGGAAGCGGCCCAGGTCGAACCGCTTGCTTTTCGAATAGGAGAAGACGTTGTGATAAAAATCATCTCCGTTGGGAAACTCGACCCGCGTGCCCTTGCGCACGGCGAGCAGGCCCGGGCCAAACTGCATCCCCTTTTGCACCACCTGCACGACATTCGTGGACGGCTTTTCGTCAGCGGGAACCGGTGCGCCCTCGAGGTAAACGATGGCCGTTGGCGGCTCCGGGGGCAGGAAAGAACCGGCCTGGCCAGCGTAACGCTGGTTGACCTTGGCTGGAGCCACCGGCTGGGGTAATGCCACGGTCCCCTCCACCGTCACCGCGACCTGCGCTGCCACGGTGCACGTCGCAACCACCAACCCGGCGGTAAAGGCTGCGGCTTGCTTGAGTTGCGATTTCAAAAACAGGTTCACCAAGGGCGAAGCGATTCGTTGTTTGACGGCAGACCCTAGCGATCTTGCGGATTTTTTCAGTAACAAACTTCGCCCCGTGCGACGCGACGGCTCGACGGGGCCTTCCCATTCATGCTATTGACGTCCGCCGTGCCCAATATCCCAGCGCCACCCGCAGCTGCCCCGTGAACCAAAACTGGGTATATTTCTCCACTTCCGAGATATAGACTGTTTTAGTCTGTGTCATATTCCACATTCCATCTTGTTTCTCACGCTCGGCTTCGATCAGCGTCAGAGCCAGTTGATCCAGGTACATGCTGCGATTGGGCAGACCGGTCAACGCATCGAACTGCGCCGCGAGGTTATCATAGTGCTCAATTTGCGTGGTAAACTGCATACGCTCCAGTCCGAGTTTATCAACAAATTCATTGCCGAATTTAACCCAGTCAACCGCCGGAAAAGCGACATGATGTGCATTAAAGTTACCGGTGGCGCCGCCAAATTTGGCTGCAAAAGGTATGTGACTTAACAGTCTTATTTGCCCCTCAAGTCGCTCTACGAATACCATCCACTCCTTACCTAGTTTTGTAGGCGATGCGGGCTGACCGTGCGTACGGGCGAGCATGGGTACTGCCGAAAAATCTTTCGCCATTGTACGCAGTTGCAAAATGATGTTGTACAGCATCGGGAGATATTCCGTTTCCAACGCTTCCTTCCACAACAGTGGCGTTGCTGTATTATTAATATCCTGCGAAGTCAGTCCAAAGTGCACCCATTCCACACTCTCCCCCGCCCCGAGGGCTTCCAGCTTTTCCTT
>RFSE01000030.1 GCA_009924135.1 Pseudomonadota bacterium
CCACGAGCACGGCGAGATCGGTGGAGGCGTTCGTGAGCGCGGCGTAGGCGGGTTTCACCGACACACTTGCGAAGAACGCCACCAGCAAAGCGAGCACCACCGACAGCCCGGCGCGTGGGGTGACCGGCACGACGAACGGGCGGCGTGGAATCCAGGCGATCGAAATGCCTTTGCGCACCTCGATCCGCTCGGCGACTTCCGGCGCGAACCGGACAGGGATCACTTTCGCGGTCTTTACTTCGTTCGTGGCTGTGAACGTGTTTGTTTTCATGGCCCAAGCTTACGCGCGGGCGAGGAGACCGGTATCCGGCCACCACCCCGGTCGCGCCCTAGGGGATGACCTGACCCCGGAAGCAACCCGCCTTGCCCAGCACATGACAAAATCCGCAAAGGGTTGGGCAATCCGCGAAAAGCCCCGCAGGCTCCCCTGCCCCATTGTGTCCCCGGTAAGGGTAAACCAGTCCCCCCAGAATCCAGCAGTGGCATACGCACGTGAACTTGTCAGCGCCAACCGAAAACAGTGAACCAGCCGGGAACCGGATTAGTCCGGCTGCTCCTGCTGCGGTCGCGGCGTGCTTTCACTGTGGCAGCAATTGCGGAACGGCCCCGCTTAAACAAGGTTCCCACTCCTTCTGCTGTGCCGGATGTCTCGCGGTCTTTGAACTCCTGAGCGAAAACGGACTTACCGAGTTCTACCAGCTTAACCAAAGCGCCGGCGTACGCGTCATGCGGCCAGCGGCGGCGAACCGGTTCGTCTTTCTCGATGCGCCCGAAGTGCGCCAGCGGCTGGTGGACTTCTCGGACGCTTCGCTCACCCGCGTCACCTTTCATCTGCCGGCGATCCATTGCATCGCCTGCGTCTGGCTGCTGGAAAACCTGTTCCGCCTGAAGCCCGGCATCGGACAGTCCCAGGTGAACTTCCCCCGCAAAGAAGCCGCCATCGCATTCGATCCGAACCGGGTCAAGCTCAGTGAAATCGCCGCCCTCCTGACCTCGCTCGGCTACGAACCGGAACTTAACCTGTCCGATCTGGACGTCAAATCCACCAATCCCGCCACCCGCCGGCTTTGGCTGCAACTCGGGATCGCCGGGTTCGCCTTCGGCAATGCGATGTTCTTCGCGTTGACCACCTACTTCGGACTGGATGTGTTCATCGGGCCGAAACTCCAGGTCTTCATCGGGTGGCTGAACCTCCTGCTCGCCATCCCGGTCGTCGGGTTCAGTGCGGCGGATTACTATCGCTCGGCGTGGACAAGCTTGCGGCAGCGCCTGTTGAACATCGATGTGCCCATCACCGGCGGCATCGCGGCCATCTTCGCCCAGAGCGTCTGGGAGGTTGCGAGCGGGCATGGCGAAGGCTACTTCGATTCACTGTGCGGATTGGTGTTCTTCCTGCTTTGCGGAAAACTCTTTCAGCAGAAGACGTTTGAACGGCTCGCGTTCGACCGCGATTACAAGTCCTTCTTCCCCCTCTCCGTCACGCGCAAGCGCGGGCCGATCGAGGAACAGATTGCCCTCGCACAACTGGCCACCGGCGATCATCTCGTGCTCCGCAACGGTGAACTCATTCCCGCCGATGCCAAGCTGCTCTCCGGTCCCGCGCTGATCGACTACAGCTTCGTGACCGGCGAATCGGAACCGGTGGAGAAACGACCGGGTGATTACCTCTACGCCGGCGGCCGCCAGATGGGCGGAGCCATTGAGCTGGAAACGGTCAAACCCGTCTCGCAAAGCTACCTCACCTCGCTCTGGAATCAGGAAGCCTTCCGCAAGGATCAAGTCACGAAGCTCAATGCGCTAACAAACGACTACAGCCAGCGCTTTACCAAGATCGTCATCGCGATCGCGCTAGGAGCGGCGGCGTATTGGTCATTCGTCAACCCGGACAAAGCCCTGCCTGCGTTCACCGCCGTGCTCATCGTGGCCTGCCCGTGTGCGCTGGCCCTGGCGGCTCCGTTTGCTTTGGGTACGGCGCAGCGGGTGCTGGGACGCCACAAGGTGTTTCTTAAAAACCCGTACGTGCTGGAAACACTGGCACGCATGGACGCGATCGTGTTCGACAAGACCGGCACGCTCACCGCAGCAGGCGCAGGGGCCGTGGCTTGGCTGGGCACTCCGCTGACAGAAGCCGAGGAACGCTGGTTCTACTCGATGACACGGCACTCGACCCACCCGCTCGCCGTGCGGATTGGCGAGGCCATTGCGCAACGCCATTTTCCCGAGCCGGTCCGTTCGTTTCTTGAGACCACCGGGTGCGGCATCGAAGGCAGTGTTGCCGGTCAGGAAATCTGGCTGGGGTCGGCCACGTGGCTGGAATCGCGCGGCGTGACCTGCAAGGAGCACCTGGAGGACTTTGCCTTGCCAACGTGCCCGACCGGCACTCCGCCCGTGGGCTCTGTCGTGCAGGTGGCGCTGAACGGCCACTATCGGGGCTGCTACGTGCTCGCCAGTTCGCTGCGGGCGAACTCCGCCGCCTTGATTCAACAGCTCTCAGCCCGTTACGAACTCGCGTTGCTCAGCGGCGACAATGAGAAGGAGCGGGAGCGGTTCCGCGCACTCTTCGGTCCCGGCACGCATTTGCAGTTCAACCAAAGCCCCTTGGACAAGCTCGGCTTCATCAAGACCCTCCAACGCGACGGCAAACGCGTCATGATGGTCGGCGATGGCTTGAACGATGCCGGGGCGCTCAAGCAGGCCGACGTCGGGTTGGCCGTGGTTGAACATGTCAGTGCGTTCTCCCCGGCCAGCGACATCATCGCCTCAGCGGCCATGGTGCCGCGCCTCGCTGAAGTCCTGCGGTTCGCCCGGCAATCCGTCATCACCGTGCGCGCCGCGTTCTTCATCTCCACGATTTACAATGTGATCGGCGTGAGCATCGCGGCCAGCGGCAACCTCTCGCCGGTGGTTTGCGCGATCCTGATGCCGCTGAGTTCCGTGTCCGTCGTGGCCTTCGCCTGCGGCGTCACCGCCTGGCTGGGAAGAAAGTTGAGAGTCGAGAGCCGGATGACGCCAGACTCTCAACTCTCAAGTCTCAGCTCTCAACCAAACGGAGGTGTCGCGTGAGCGTCATCTTCCTGCTCATTCCCCTGAGCATCGTTTTTGCGGTCGCGTTTCTGTTCGCCTTCGTCTGGTCCGTTCGCTCCGGCCAGTACGAGGACACCACGACGCCTTCCATGCGGCTGCTGCTCGACGAAAAGACCGTCCGCAAACCCGACCCAACGCCACCCCCCGTTCCCAAATCGAAATGAACACCAACCTCGAAACATTCAAATACGACAACCGCATCGTCCGTGCGTTCGCGATTGCCACCGTCATCTGGGGCCTCGTGGGTTTTAGCGCCGGACTGTTGATCGCGTGCCAGCTCTTCTGGCCCGATCTGAACCTCAACCTCCAATACACCACGTTTGGCCGGCTGCGGCCGCTGCACACGAACGCCGTCATTTTCGCCTTCGTTGGCAACGGCATGTTCATGGGCATCTACTATTCGCTGCAACGACTGTGCAAGGCGCGGATGTTCAACGACACGCTGAGCTGGATCAATTTCTGGGGCTGGCAGGCCATCATCGTCAGCGCGGCCGTCACGCTCCCGCTCGGCCTCACGACCAGCAAGGAATACGCGGAACTGGAGTGGCCCATCGACATCGCCATCGCCGTGGTCTGGGTGGTCTTCGCTGTTAATTTGTTCGGCACCATCCTCAAGCGCCGCGAAAAGCACCTGTACGTGGCCATCTGGTTCTACATCGCCACGGCCATCACCGTTGCGATGCTGCACATCGTCAACTCGCTGGAGATTCCGGCCACCGCCTTCAAGAGCTACTCGGTTTACGCCGGCGTGCAGGACGCGCTGGTGCAGTGGTGGTATGCGCACAACGCGGTCGCATTCTTCCTCACCACGTCCTACCTCGGCCTGATGTATTACTTCCTGCCCAAGGCGGCGGAGCGGCCGGTGTTCAGCTACCGCCTCTCGATCATTCACTTCTGGGCGCTCATCTTCATCTACATCTGGGCCGGGCCGCACCACCTGCTCTACACGGCCCTGCCTGACTGGGCGCAATCGCTGGGCATGGCGTTCTCCGTGATGCTGATCGCCCCCAGTTGGGGCGGCATGTTGAACGGCCTGCTCACATTGCGCGGCGCGTGGAACAAGGTCCGCGAGGAGCCGATGCTGAAGTTCATGGTCGTCGCCGTGACCGCCTACGGCATGGCGACGCTGGAAGGCCCGATGCTTTCCGTGAAATCGGTCAACGCCCTGTCACATTACACGGACTGGACCATCGCGCACGTGCACACCGCCGCGCTGGGCTGGAATGGATTCCTCACCTTCTCGGTCCTGTACTGGCTCTACCCGCGCCTCTACAATACGAAGCTCTACTCCGTAAAGCTCGCCAACTGGCACTTCTGGCTCGGGCTGCTGGGCATGATGTTCTACGTGATCCCCATGTACTGGAGCGGCATCACCCAGGGCTTGATGTGGAAGCAGTTCACCAGCGACGGCTTCATGCAGTATCCGAACTTCCTCGAAACCGTCCTGCAGCTCATCCCGATGTACAAGCTCCGCGCCATCGGCGGCACGTTCTATCTCGTGGGTGCTTGGATCATGGCTTACAACCTCTACAAGACTGCGAAATCCGGCGTCTTCGTCACCGAGGTGGAGGTGCAGGCGCCTTCACTGAAATCGCAGCCGGAACATCCCGAGGAACACCATCCCTGGGGCCATCGCTGGATCGAGTCCAAGCCGATGGTGCTCACCGGCTTTGCCCTCGTGGCCGTGGCCATCGGCGGCCTGGTCGAGTTCATCCCCATGTGGATCATCAAGGAAAACGTCCCGACCATCGCCAGTGTAAAGCCTTACACGCCGCTGGAAGTGCTCGGGCGGGACATCTACATCCGGGAGGGCTGCGTGGGCTGCCACTCGCAGATGATCCGCCCGTTCCGCAGCGAGACTGAGCGTTACGGCGAATACTCCAAGGCGGGCGAATTCGTTTACGATCACCCGTTCCTGTGGGGTTCCAAGCGCACCGGCCCGGACTTGCACCGCATTGGCGGCAAGTATCCCGATGCGTGGCATTTCAACCACATGGATGACCCGCGCCTGGTTTCGCCCGGCTCCATCATGCCGCGCTATCCGTGGTTGCTCTCCCAGAAACTCGAGACGAACTCGCTGCCGGCGCGCATTGGAGCGCTGCGCAAGGTAGGCGTCCCCTACCCTGACGGTTTCGAAGCCACGGCCCAGCTGAACCTTGAGGCGCAGCAAAAGAAGATCGTCGAGAACCTCAAGCAAGGGGCCATCACCAATGCTCCGGCCGACCGCGAGATCATCGCGCTCGTGGCTTACCTGCAGCGGCTGGGCACGGACATCAAAGTGAAACCCGCCGCGCCTGCGGCCCCGGGCGCACCCGCCCCGGCTCCCGCCGTCCCAGCGGCTCCCAAAACGGCCCAGCTCGACACCCCCAATCAAACCCGCAACTAACCAACTGCCATGATCAAAAACGTGCTCACCGACATCGGAGGCATCGGAATCTACGGTGTGATTTCGATCTGCCTGTTCTTCGCCGTGTTCACCGGTTCGTTGTTTCTCTCGCTCCGGATGAAAAAGTCCGTCGCCGACCGGATCGGCGCCTTGCCGCTGAATGACGGTCAGCCCGTGGTGAAAGGAGTTATCCATGAATGACAACCCACAGGAACCCAAGCTGCTCGAGCACGACGCCGACGGCATCCGCGAACTCGACAACCTCCTCCCGCGCTGGTGGGTGTGGCTCTTCTATGGCTGCATCGCCTTTGCGGTGGGGTATCTCGTGTATTACCACGTCCTCAAGGCCGGGCCACTTCAGGCGGCCGAGTACGACACGGAGTGGAAAGCCGGCGAAGCTCTCAAGTCCGCCGCGCTGGCGAAATTCGAGGCCACCATCACCACCCTCACGCCCTCCCAGGACAAGGCCGTCCTCGCCCAGGGACAGCAAATCTTCCTGACCTACTGTGCCCCGTGCCACCGCCCGGACGGCGGCGGGCTGGTCGGGCCGAACCTGTGCGATGACTACTGGATTCACGGTTCGAACTACGTGGACAACCTGAAGGTCATCATCAACGGCGTGCCAGATAAGGGCATGTTGACCTGGCGCGGCATTCTCAAGCCCAGCGAAGTGCAGGCGGTCGCCAGCCATATCTACACCCTGCGCGGCACCAAGCCGCCCAACCCGAAGCCCCGCGAAGACCAGGCACCCAAGCCGACCGGCCCCAGTCCGTTTGAGTGACCCAGCCACCCGGCCCCGGCCGGGTCGTGTCCATGAACACCCTTGTGGAAAACCAACCCAAAACCGACGGACACGACCCGCACGGGGCCGCCCAGGAAATCGACTGGGCGGATTACCGTGACCACCTCACCACCGCCGACAAGGACGGAAACCGGCGCTGGGTTTACGCGAAGAAGCCGGCTGGCTTCTGGTACGAGCACCGCACCCACCTGAGCTGGCTGCTTATCGCGGTCATGTTTGCGGGACCGTGGATTCGCATCCAGGGCAACCCCCTGTTGCTGGTCAACATCGTCGAACGGCGGTTCTCGATCCTGGGCCAGATTTTCTGGCCACAGGACACGCTGATCTTCGCGGTGGCGATGCTGCTGTTCTTCGCTGGCATCATGATCTTTACGACCGCGTTTGGCCGGCTTTGGTGCGGCTGGACTTGTCCCCAGACTGTCATGATGGAGATGGTGTTCCGCAAACTGGAGTACCTGATCGAAGGTGACAGTGCCGAACAACGGACCCTTGATGCCACGCCGTGGACCAGAAGCAAAGTGCTCAAGAAGGGATTCAAGCACGTTGTGTTCTTTGCCGCCTCCTTCATCGTCGGCAATACCCTGCTCGCCTACATCATTGGCAGCGAGCAACTGTTGCACATCCAGTTGGACGATCCGCGCAACCATGTCGTCGGGCTGACCTTCATGGTTTTGTTCTCGCTGCTGTTCTACGCGATCTTCGCACGCTTTCGCGAGCAGGCCTGCACCTTCATCTGCCCGTACGGCCGGTTCCAGTCGGCGCTGCTGGATGAAAACACGCTGCTTGTGGCGTACGACCAAAAACGCGGCGAAGCTCGTGCCCCGTTGCACCGCAACGAGACGTTCTCCCAGCGCAGGGCCGAGGGCAAAGGCGACTGCGTCAACTGCCGTGCCTGCGTGGCCGTATGCCCCACGGGCATCGACATCCGCAACGGCGTGCAGATGGAGTGCGTCAACTGCACCGCCTGCATCGATGCTTGCGACACGATCATGGACAAGGTCGGGCAGCCGCGCGGGCTGGTCCGGTTCGCTTCGCTCAACAACATCAGCCATGGGACCCCGCAACGCTTCACCCCGCGCATGGCGCTTTACTCCGTGGTGCTCACGGGGCTGATCTCGCTCTTCCTCTACCTCGTCTTCACGCGCTGTGACGTGGACACCACGCTGCTGCGCGCGCCCGGTTCGTTGTTCCAGGTCACGGCGGAAGGCCGGATCGAAAACCTCTACACGATGAAGGTCGTGAACAAAACGATGCACGACATTCCGCTCACCATGCGCCTGGAGAATCTCCCGGGCACGGTGCGGGTGATGGGCAGCGGCGAGTTCATCGTGCCGGCGGCCAAGCTGGCGCAAACCTCCGTTCTGATCGAACTCGCCCCCACGCAACTCCATCAGGCAAACACCAAACTCAAGCTCGGCATCTACAACGCGCAGGGCAAGCTGCTCCAAACCGTGACCACCGCTTTCGCCGGGCCACGGGAAAGCGGCCACCACGAGGAAACCGAAAAGCATGAAAACGAACGCCGCTAGTCCCGCCCCGCCCCGCAGCCTATGGCCTTACGCCATCATCGGCTGGTTCATTCTCTTTGGTTCCGCCATGGCCGTCTGGGTCGCCGTCGCGGTGCGACAGAACATCGATCTCGTCAGCGCCGATTACTACGAACACGAGATTCGCTACCAGCAGCAGATCGACCGGCAGACGCGCACGCAGTCCAATTCGGCCGAGGCGCGGATCAGCTACGATGCTGGCCAGCAGCAACTCACTGTTGCACTTCCCGTCACCCACGCAGCGCAGGCGTTGGGCAAAGTCGCCTTCTATCGGCCTTCCGATGCCGCGCTTGATCGTCAAGCGAAGTTGTTCACCAGCCCGGCCGGAGAGCAGACCTTTGATACCCGGGCATTGCGGCCCGGGCTCTGGAAAATCCGGGTGCAATGGACCTTTCACGGAGAGGAGTTCTTCTCCGACCAGTCCGTCACCATCGTGCCGCACTCCTGAACCACCATGGAACTTTGGACCGCATTTTTGCTGGGATTCGTGGGCAGCGCCCACTGTGCCGGCATGTGCGGACCACTTGCGCTGGCCCTGCCGACGACGGGTAGTGCCGGGGCCACGTTCGTGCTGGGCCGCGTGCTTTACAACTCCGGCCGGCTCGTGACTTATGTGATGCTGGGGGCCCTGTTTGGCGGATTAGGCCAGGGGCTGGCGCTGGCCGGTCTGCAACGTTCGGTTTCCCTCGCCGCCGGAGTAGTCGTTCTGGCCAGCCTGTTGCTCTCCTCCCGGTTTGCCCTCGGGCTGCCGGCCATTACGGCGGTGGGCTGGTTGAAATCCGGCCTGGGCAAGCTGCTGGCCATGCGCTCGTTGAGTTCGGTGTTTCTGCTGGGCCTGTTGAACGGACTGCTTCCTTGCGGCCTGGTTTATGCCGCCTGCGCCGGAGCGACTGCCAGTGGGAATGCCCTGCAAGGGGCCGTCACCATGCTCGTCTTCGGACTGGGCACGGCGCCGATGATGCTGGGGCTTTCCCTCGCCGGGCCGCGCTTGCTCACGACCTTTCGTTTCAAGCTCCAACGGCTGGTCCCGGTAAGCCTTGCCGTGGTGGGCTTGCTGCTGATCCTCCGGGGACTGGCCCTGGGCATTCCCTATCTCAGCCCGGCGCAAGATGCGGCTTGCTGCCACTGATGGCCGGGCGTTTCATGCAGGCCTCGTGAGAATTGGCTTTCCACCCGGCGGCTGGGTGCCTCTCCAGTCCGTCCTGATGCTCGCGGTCGTTGGTTTGGGCGTTGGTTATCGTGGCCAATGGCAGAGCCAGACCGGATTCATCGCCGGAGGAGCGATGTTCGTCGTGGCCGCGTGCATCGGCATCGCCGGGGTGCATTGCTTGGGCACCAACCGCACCGCCCGCCCCGAACCAAAGCCAGATTCCAACCTGATCCAGTACGGCATCTATCAGCGCCTCCGGCATCCGCTTTACACGAGCGTGCTGCTGGCGGGATTCAGCTGGGCATTGTTGTGGCAAAGCGGGCCAGCCCTTTTCATGGCCGTGGCGCAGGCAATATTCTTCGATGCGAAAGCACGGCGGGAGGAACGGCTGCTCGGCGAAAAGTTTCCCGAATATTCCGCGTACTCCGCCCGGACTTGGCGTTTCCTGCCCGGGCTCTACTAAATTCCTTCGCTCCCTTCGCAGCCGCCGCTCGACACCTTCACCGGTGACCGGCGGAAATTTGGAGGAAATCCTCACCAAGGTAACTTCCGGGGAAATCACGCCGCCCACGCACTTCAATGACCGGCCGGTGGAAAACCCCGCCGGCAAGGTCGCGCCACACTGCCCGGACGGCTCCATCCCCGAAGCACTCTCTGCCGTGGCCATGAAGTGCATGGCGCGCGAGCCCGAACAGCGCTACCAAACCATCGAGGAGTTGCAGGGCGACATCGCGGCCTATCAGGGCGGCTATGCGACCCGGGCGCAGGATGCCAACATCTTCACCCTGATGCGGCTGATGCTGCAGCGCAACAAGAAGGAAGTCTTCATGGCCGCCACCGCCGTGGTGGCAATCTTTGGCGTCATCCTCGCCTTCCTCGGCAAGGTGAAGCTGAGCGAGATCGCGGCCCAAAAAGCCCTGACTGAGGCCAAGGAAACCGTCTTGAAGCTTCAGGCAACCGCGCCCTCCTTCGCTGCCGTGGCTGAAACCGAGCTGCGCAAGCTCCAGTTCACCAATGCGATGGCCAACATCGACCAGGCGCTGAGCCTCAACCAGACCAACGCCGGCTTCTACAACATCAAGGGCAACATCCTCACCTCGTTGCAGGAATACGAGCAGGCGCGCAAGGCTTACGAAAAGGCCAAGGAACTCGACCCCAACCTCACTGAAGCGAGCCGCAGCTCCGTGGTCCTGGCCGGCGTGCTCCGGGATAACAAGGATTTCAAGAAGCTCAAGACCGACAATTACCGGCAGCTTTACGAACTGATGCGCGAACAAAGGCGGCCCGAAGAAGCCACCCTCATGTTTGCGCGCTTTGCCGCCGGGGACACCAAAATCTTCGACCGTTTCCGCGACAGCCTGGCCGCTGCGGGCATCCGGCCCGAGTTGTTGGAGCGGGAGGCCTCCGGCGATTACCACCTCAATCTCAGCGGCCAGAAAATCCGCAGCCTCCAACCCCTGACCGACATTCCGCTTACCACGCTCAACCTGGCGGGCTGCACGGACATCACTGATCTGAGCGTCCTCAAAGGCATGCCACTCACCCGGCTGGACCTGACCGGGCTCGCCGGCGTCACCGACCTCGGCCCGCTCAAGGATACCAAAACCCTGACCGAACTGAACCTGCGTAACTGCACCGGCCTGCTGAATCTCGCACCGCTGGCCGACCTGCCGCTCCGGCGGCTGGAACTCCCCGGCACGCGCATGACGGACCTGCGCCCGCTGGCCGGCATCAAGACCTTGGAGTGGCTTGACCTCGGGGCCAGCCAGGCCCGCGACATCGGTCCGCTGACCGGCAAGCCCCGTTTGAAATGGCTCAACCTCGAAGGCAGCAAGGTTTACAACACGCTGGACGCGCTCAAAGGTGCTCCCTTGCAGTTCCTCAGTTTCAGCGACACCAAGGTCAGCGATGTCAGTGCGCTGGCCGGGATGCCGCTGATCACTAACTTGATGGACCGGACGCTGGTACGAAACATCGGCGGCCTCAAAGGCATGCGGCTTCAGCACCTGAGCTGTTACAAGACGCCAGTCGAGGACATCGCCCCGTTGGAGAAGATGACTTCCCTGCGTTACCTCGACCTGCGCGAGAGCGCCATCACGAGCATCGCCCCGCTGGCCGGCATGCCCTTGGACATCCTCAAACTGGCGGACACCGAAGTGGCGGACATCTCCCCGCTGCAAGGCGCGCCACTGAATGTCGAACTCGATTTGTCCGGCACCAAGGTCGCAAACCTTGAGGCCTTGCGCGGCGCGCCGTTGCAGTACCTCAGCCTGGCCAAAACCCAGGTGGGCAGCGTGGCCCCACTGGCCAAGATGCCGCTGAAGATTCTGCGCCTCGACGGGCTCCCGACGCAGCCGGACTTGAACCCGCTGTGGGAATGTCAGGACCTGGAATTTCTGTCCATCCCCTTCCCTTCCCCCTCGGTGGTCGCCTTGCGTCAACTGCCGAAGATCAAACGGCTGGGGTACAATGTCCCGCTCGACCTCTGGGAACGGGTCACCACGCCGAAGGATTTCTGGAAGGACTGGGACGCCCGCGGGCGATAAGGCCGTTCAACTTTGGGAACGGCACCCTCCGAACACCGAGGTGCCGCGTCAGCAGGAATACATCGGGTGCTCGCCGGCGAAACCTCCGAGCACATGCGAACCCTGGGACGTGAACTCAAAATGCGGCTGGAGTTCCTGGGCCGCGCGTTCACTGACGAGGCAGAACTGCTGGAGCGCACCGCAAACCTTTTCCATCCGGAAGACAAAGTTCACCTGCGGCCCGATCAGATTGTCCTCGCCTTGCGCGAGTGAGCTGTCCATGCGGACCTGGCCATAATGCAGCACGATGCGGAACTGCATCGGCGTGCTGGCCTGCTGGGCGCGCAGGGCGTTGATGGTCTGGGCGATGGCCTCGGGCTTGGTGATGTCCATGGGCCAGTAGGCGAGGAACCCATCGCCGAGGTACTTGTTGATGTGCCCCTGGGTCTTTTCGATCGTTTGTTTGCAGGCAAGCACCCACTTGCCCACCATCTGGGCCAGTTCATCCTGCGGCACGCTCTGGCTCATCTTCGTGAAGTGGCAGATGTCCGCCACCAGCAGCCAGCACAGACCGGACTTCGCCGACTGATGGGCGGCGGCAATCGTCGCCATGGCTTCTTCGCCTTCGGCAAATTCCGGCTCGGTCGCGCGGAACACCAGGCTGGTCGTGGAAATTTGGATGCGGTCGTTGTCTTTGAGCTGCGCGGGCATGCGCATGCGCTGACCGTTGAGTATCGTCCCATTGCGGCTGCCGAGATCCACCAGATAGTAACCACCGTCGCCCTGGGCATGGATGATCGCGTGCCGCCGGGAAACTTCGGCATCATTGATCGCCAGCGTGTTTTCCGCCAGACGGCCAATCGTGCAGGTCCCCTGCAACGGGAACTGCTCGCCGGCGTCGGTTTCCAGCCAATAGTTCATGCCAATACTCGTGCTGACTTTTCCTGTGCCGCGGTTTTGAGAAAAAATTTCTGCCACCGGCGGCAGGGATAGAAAACCTAAACAGCGGCCGATATTCCAGCCTAATTCTCAACCCCGTCACGGCTTAACCCGCACGACGAAGAGTTGCACCGCCAGCGTGAGGTTCTCCGCCGGCAAGACGCGCCAGCGCGGGTCGCGGGCAAGCGCTTCCGCTTGCGCCGATCCACGACGCAAGACCACGAGCTTTGCACCGCTGGCCAGAAACTCGGCCGGTCCTCCCGACTGGGTGTCGCCCAACCACGGCTCCCCGAGCAGGAAGGCCAGGTACAGTCCTGTTCGTCCGCCGGGCAGAAGGCCGCTGCCCGCCAGTGGTCCGTGCACCCCGGTCGATTTCAATTGCGCAGCCAGCTCGTGGGCAGCCCGGCTGGCCGGGTTCGGAATCCCGTACCACGCCACGAGCCACCAGATCATCGCGGGCGCTGCGAAGGAAAACGTGAGGATGCGAAACCCGGCTCCGCGATGCTGTCGCAACCGCTTGAATTTCGCGCCGCCGGTCAACCAACCCCAGGCTCCAACCGCCATTACCCACAGAAATGGAAAGGCCGGATAAAGGTACCGGCTGTCCTCCCGTTGCACCCAGAACGGCAAGTAGAGCCCGCCCAGACACACCACAGGCCACAGTGCCCATCGCCATTTGCGGGCACCGCACCGGTGCCACACGCACGCAGCCACCGCCCCGATCCCCCCCAGCAACGCCAGTCCGCAAAGATCGAAACCGACGAAACGATACTGCGGCGAGGCTGTCGTTTCCCCCGGCAGCAAACCCGTTAAAACCGGACTCAACCAACGGACGAGCGTGCCCGCGTTGTCGCCAGCAACCCGGAGCTGGTGCACAAAATTCTCCCCGCTCGCCAGCGGCGACCACATGCGATACGCCATC
Source organism: Pseudomonadota bacterium (assembly GCA_009924135.1). Lineage (GTDB taxonomy): Bacteria > Verrucomicrobiota > Verrucomicrobiia > Limisphaerales > SXTU01 > SXTU01. The sequence continues at coordinate 13,356 of RFSE01000030.1, forward strand.
CGCGATGGCTCCTCCCATTGCGTCACCCGCCCCGCGTCCGGCCGGTGCAACGTCACCATCGCCGGGTGGTATCGCGCTTCCTCCCCCGGGCCTGCCAGCGCATGCGCAATGGGACCGGTCGTCGAGAAAGTTGGTTTGCCGTAGTGCCATGAGAGCACCGCCAGCCACGGACCGGCCACGAGCAATAACGTCGTTCCCATTACCGCCGCGTGGCGGGCCGCCACCGGCCAACCGCGTCGTCTCCCGCATGCCCAAACCAGCCCCCCAACGACCAGTAACGCCAACGGCAAGGCCACGGCCTTGGCGAGATACGCCACGCCCCACCATATCCCGGCGATACCAGCGGCCCGCATGCTCCTCCGATCCCGTTCACTTTTCACAGGCCCCGCAAGACGGCAAGCGCTCATCGTAGCACTCACCGCCAAACCGATCAGTCCGGCCACGAGCAAATCAGGGACGGTATTCCGAACCGACCAGAAGACACTGTTCAAGGCGGCAATGATCAGCCCCCAAAGAAGGGCCCTGGCGGGTAGTCGGAAAGAGCGGAAGACCGCCAGCACCCCCGCGAGAAAAATGACCGCTGAAAAACTCATCACCAACCGCGCGGCCACCAAGGGAGCAATGCCAGGCTTGAGCAAGGGTGCCAACAGCCAGCTCAACAGCGGCCCCCAGTAACCAGTCACCGCGAGGTCTAACTTGCCCTCGGCGTAATAGCCCGCGATGCGCAGGTACGCGATCGCATCCGGGTTCATCTGCTCCAGGTTCCGCATCGCCGCGACCAGCAACAGCACGGCCTGGGCGGCAAACACCCAGCCCACTTGTTTTTGACTTTGCCTGGTTGCCATCAGGAACCGCCAGTCATTCAGGTTTCCGGCCGAGCCACATCAGCTTGCCCCAGCCAATGTGGCAACGCTCCACGGTAAAGTGACGTTCCAGGCAGCGGCGCACCAAATCGGGCTGCCGCAGCCACTGTTCGTACGTGTCCCATTCCAGTTCCGTCATGGTTTCCAGCGCGTCGAGTTTGTCCCACGCCTGCCTCGCGGCGCGGAAGCTGCCCACCCAGTGGACGAACTGCAGGAACGGTGTCCGCCACGGCTCCACCACCATGAACCGCCCGCCGGGACGCAGAACCCGCCACACTTCGCCCACAACTTGCTCCAGGTCATCCGGCAGTTTCGGCAAATGATGCAAACCGCCTTGTACGATCACGAGGTCGCGCGAGGTATCCGGAAACGGTAGCTGGCGGCAATCCGCCACCACGCACCGGGCCGGGCCGGTGTAATTCGCGAGCAACGCCGGCGAAAGGTCAACTCCTTCCAGGCGGCAAAACCCCAGATGACGCAGTGCCTCCAACCCGGTACCCCGACCACAGAAAATTTCCACGACTTCCGCATCCTTCGGCCACCCGTTCGCGCCGAGTTTACGCAACCGGCGGAGAAACTTGCGCAATTCTTCCTCCCGTGTTTCGAAGCGCAGGTAGGCCGCTTCCCAGGCACTGACGTTGTTTTCTGGCGGTTTCATTTCCGGTACCACCCCAGCACCGCGACAAAGAAACTCGCGAGCACGGTTTGAAAACCCAGCGCCGTCAGCGTCACGCCGGGAATGACCCAGCGCATGGTGTGCGCGTAATCCAGCCGGCCGAATCCCGCTGCCTGCCACTGCGCGACGGCCGCCACCAGCAGCGAGGTCCCCACCAGCAACGCCGCGCTGCCCAGCAGGAGTCCGCGTTCCAGCGTCACCACCAGACTTAGCCAGCCAAGGAGCTTCGTCTCCGGCAGAAAGCCTTCCCGCGCGGCTTGCGCGCGGGCCAGCCACCCAAACAACAACGACTGATAACCCACCGTCAATGCCAGACTCGCGAAGAGCAACGTGTGCGCGTCGAACGTCGCGCCAAAGAACGTCAGCCCCGGCATCGCGACACCGAACCCCAATGTGCCCAGCGCCAGCAGCAGCAGGCCCGGATAAACAAACAGCCAGCGCGGACTGCAAATCAGGAAAAAGCGCAGGGTCCGCCAGCCATCGCGGAAGGTGCGCAGATGCGGTGGGTGGGACTTGCGTCCATCACGATGCAGGGTGATCGGCACCTCCTCGATCCGTACCCCTCGTTGACTCGCCTTGATCAGCATCTCGGTCGCAAACTCCATGCCTTCACAGCGCAATTCCAGCGTCTGCACCACGTCGCGACGGAACCCGCGCAGGCCGCAATAAACGTCATGAACCGGGACGCGGAACATTCTGCGGGCCAGCGCCGAGAACAAAGGATTTCCCAGCCACCGGTGCGAGAACGGCATCGCCTCGCGTTCAATCGTTCCCCCGCCTGACGGCAGCCGGCACCCTTGAACGAGGTTCGCACCCGCCCGGAGTTTTTCGAGGAAGGCACCCAGCGGCGCGAAGTCGTAGCTGTCGTCCGCATCGCCCATCACGACGAACCGCCCACGTGCCGCCGCGATGCCACCTCGCAATGCATGACCGTAGCCACGCTGGGGCACGTGCAGAACCCGCGCGCCGAGTTCCTCGGCAAGTTTCGCCGATCCGTCGGTGCTGCCATTGTCCGCGACGAGCACCTCCCCGGCAACGCGGTGCTCCCGCAGAAATTGCAACGCCTTCTGGATGCACGCCGGCAGCGTCTCCGCCTCGTTGAGGCAGGGCATGAGGATGGTCAGCTCCAGTTCGGAGCTGCCACCAGGGCCGGAGTCGGTTGCATCGGGCACCCCTTGGTTTTACCGGACTGCCCGTCCTGCCGCCAGCCTGCGCTCCACGTTCGACATCGCCCTGGCCTTTCCGCTAAGTTCGGCCCATGCCCGAAACGCCCGAGCGATCCGCTGCCCGCCACTACCAAGGCGAGGCCGGTCGCGCGTACCACGAGGGCAAGCGGGGCGTTCCTCCGGAAGCGGTTCCCTGGGTTGCCCGGCTGCGGGCGGAAAAATTTGCTCCGCACGTACGGGCCGGGGACACGGTGGTTGAGTTCGGGGTCGGCGCGGGTTGGAATCTGGCGGCCCTGAACTGTTCCCGCCGGATCGGATTTGACGTGACGGTTATTTTGGAGCCGGCGCTGCGCGAACGAGGGATTGCATTCGTCAGCACTTCCGCCGAACTGGCCGCTGGTTGTGCGGACGTGGTGATCTGTCACCACGTGCTGGAGCACGTGCTGAATCCGGCCGGCTCCCTGTCGGAAATCCACCGCGTACTCAAACCCGGTGGAAAGCTTCTGTTGCACGTGCCCTTCGAAAAGGAGAGGCGTTACCGTCATCACGATCCCGCCGAACCGAATCACCATCTGTTTTCCTGGAACGTGCAGACGCTTGGCAACCTGGTTATGGAAACGGGCTTTACCCTCCAGTCCGCCGGGCTCGGCCAGTTCGGCTATGACCGGGCCGCTGCGAAGTGGGCCGTGAAACTGCACCTCGGCGAATGCGGCTTCCGCCTCCTCCGCTCGTGTGCCCATCTGCTGGTCCCCGCCGCCGAGGTGCGGGTCGTGGCCATAAAGCCATGATGCAGTTCCGGTCACCCAGCGCATTCATGATGGCAAATTCACGATCTGTGCCGCATTGTCACACTTCAACCATCACGCTCGCCGGACGATCGGCATGGTTGGTTGATAGAGGTTAAGCTTGCCAAAGTGCGGCTCCTCCCTAGATTGGGCTGCTCTTGTGGCTATGACATTGCTTGATACTGTTTGTTTGTTCGCTGCCGACCCTGCTCCGCTGGTCGGCCCGGAGGTCAATCCCAAGGCACAGATGATGCAGACCGTCGGGATGATGGTCATCATGCTGGTGGCCTTTTACTTCATCTTGATCCGCCCGCAGAACGAGCAGCGCAAGAAGCAGGAGGCACTGGTCAAGGCGCTGAAGAAGGGCGACAAAGTTGTGACCACCAGCGGCATTCTGGGCACGGTCGTCGGCGTCAAGGAACGCACCGTCAGCATCCGCTCGGAAGACACCAAGCTGGAGGTTCTCAAGTCCGCCGTCGTGCAAGTGGTTGAGGATTTCGACAAGGCCGACCCGATCGTCGCCACGCCTGCCGCTAACAAATAGCCAACCAGTCCCCCGACCCACCTTTCAGTTTTCCCGATCATGCAACGTAACAACACCTGGCGCGCCCTGCTGGTTCTCCTGATCACCGTCTGGGCCTTCTTCGAAATCTATCCGCCGACCAACCGGAACATCATCGATGTGCTGGAGGAACAGGCCTCGCAGAAGGGCACCAACTTCAACGCCATCATCACGAAGGCCCGTGAGTTGGACAAACAGTTCCCCGAACGCAATTTCGCCAACCTGCGCGACGCGATCGGCACCAACTCGCTCACCAACTTCGTCGGTTACAGCGTCAGCGGCGAGAAGGACCCCAACCGCGCGATCCTGAACCGTCTCCAACGCGTGGCCGCCGGCAAGATCAAGCTCGGCCTGGATCTCCGTGGCGGCACGTCGTTCCTCGTGGGTTTGGACACTTCCAAGCTCGAAGCCACGGCGGACAAAAAGTCCCTGGTCGCCCAGGCCATCGAAGTGCTGCGCAAGCGCGTGGACAAGTTCGGCGTCGCCGAGCCAAACATTGTCGCCGAAGGCGAGGACCGCATCGTGATCCAGATGCCCGGCTTGAATCAGGCCGAGCGTGACGCGGTACGCGAAGCCCTTACCAAGCCCGCCTTCCTGGAGTTCCGCATGGTCCATCCGGAAAGCGACCGCATGACCCGCGAAGGCCTCATGGCTCCCGGTCACGAATTGCTCGCCCAACGGCGCAAAGGCCAGGATGGACGCGAGTATCTGGACAAGGTGCTGGTCAAAACCAAGGCCGAGGGCGGCCTCACCGGCAAATATATCAAGACCGCGAGCGTCATCCGCGACAACGTCTCAAACCGTCCGCAGATCAGCTTCGAGTTCAACTCCGAGGGTGGCCGTATCTTCGGCGAGCTGACCACCCAGCACACACGTGAGCGCATGGCCATCGTGCTGGACGGCGAACTTTACTCCGCCCCCGTCATCAATGAACCCATTCTGGGCGGACGCGGCGTGATCAACGGCGACTTCGACCTCAAGGAAGCCTGGCAGCTTGCCAACGTGCTGGAGAACCCGCTGCAAACCCCCGTCCGCCTGCTCGACACCGAGGAAGTGGACCCGTCGCTCGGCAAGGACGCCATCGACAGTGGCTTGCACTCGGCCATCTACGGGACGCTCGCCGTCGCGGTGTTCATGCTGATCTACTATCGCAAGTCCGGCATGGTCGCTGACATCGCGCTGCTCTTCAACAGCGTCATCCTGCTGGGCGTGATGTGCTCCATCGGCACCACCTTCACCCTGCCCGGCATCGCGGGCATCGTGCTCACCATCGGTATGGCGGTGGACGCCAACGTGCTGATCTATGAGCGCATCCGGGAAGAACTTGCCAAGGGCAAGTCCATCCGGGGCGCGATTGCGGCCGGTTACGACCGGGCCTTTGGCACCATCTTCGATTCCCACGTCACCACGCTGATTTCGTCCGTCATCTTGATTTACCTCGGCACCGGCACGGTCAAGGGCTTCGGGGTGGCGCTGACCATCGGTGTGGCGCTGAGCTTGTTCACCGCGCTCGTGATCACCCGCCTGATCTTCGACTGGATGCTCACGCGCGGGTTGGCTGATCTTTCGATGATGCACCTCATCAAGGCCACGAACATCGACTTCATGAAGCTCGCCAAGCCGGCGTTCATCGCTTCCTGGTCGATCATCGTCGTCGGTTGCCTCTGGGGCGGCCTCGTCCGGGGCAAGCAGGTGTTCGGGCCGGACTTTGTCGGCGGTGACGCGCTGGTTTTCAATTTCGCCAAAAAGGTCGAGACCGACAAACTGCGCCATACCGTGGCGGCCGTGGAATACGAGTTCCGGGATAAGAGCGTCAAGGATGCCCCGGCGCAGAAGCGCAAGGTCGGCGACCCGTTGATTCAGTATCAAAACAACATCGCCGCGAAGTCCGAATCGCTCCGCGTGACCGTCCCGGAGCAGTCGGCCGAAGCTGTAAAAAACGCGCTCGTGAAGGAATTCCCTGACGCGAAGTTCGAATTGAAGCAATCTCGTCAGGTCGGTGCGGTCATCGGCCAGGAGATCATGACCACCGCCGTTTGGGCCATCGTGCTTTCGCTGTTCGGCATCCTCATCTACGTGGCCGTGCGTTACGAGTTCAGCTTCGCCGTCGGCGCGGTGCTCGCCGTGTTGCATGACGTGTTGATGACCATCGGCATCTATTGCCTCACCTCAATCTGGAGCGATGGCCGCCAGTTCAACGCCACGAGCGTCGCCGCCATCCTCACGATCATCGGCTTCTCGATCAACGACACCATCGTGATCTTTGACCGTATCCGTGAAGACTTGAAGCTCGGTGTCCGCGGCACGTTCAAGGAGCTGATGAACCAGGCACTCAACCAGACCCTGAGCCGTACGATCATCACCAGCGGTACGGTGTTCATCGCCACCTTTGTGCTCTATGTGTTCGGTGGCGGCGTCATCAACGACTTCGCGTTCATGTTCCTCGTCGGTGTCATCACCGGCACCTACTCTTCCATCTACATCGCCAGTGCGCTCGTTCTGTGGTGGAACAAGGGCCAGCGGCCCGAGATCGACGGCAGCACTTCGAACGTTGCAGTGGAAGGGGCGCATCACGCCGCTGCCTCACGCCCGGCCTGAACGATCCGGGGCCGGTGGAGGTTTCACGAAGCAGCCTGAGGTTGCTGGCGTCAACCTTTCGCGAGTTAACGCGAATCGATTCACTGTGCCCCAATGTCGGAGTTCATCGAAATCACCCCAACGCACTACGCTGGCTTTGTCATCGTAGTCCTCGGCTTGCTGGCCTTGGATCTGGGCGTATTCCATCGGCAGGCGTATGAAATCCGTTATCGGGAGGCCCTCGGATGGACGGCGTTCTGGCTGGTGCTGGCGCTGGGGTTCGCCGGGGTGGTGCAGGCTTTCCGTCCCCGCGGTGAGGCCATCGAATTCGTGACCGGTTATGTCATCGAGCTGAGCCTCTCGATGGACAACATCTTCGTCATTGCCCTCATCTTTGCCTACTTCCGCGTCCCACTGGCGCAGCAACACCGCGTCTTGTTCTGGGGCATCTTGGGCGCGCTCGTGATGCGCGGGGTGATGATCGGCCTGGGGGCGGCACTCATTAAGCAATTCCACTGGCTGCTCTACGTGATGGGTGGTTTCCTGCTCTTCACCGGCGTGCGGATGCTCTTCGTGGATCAGGACGGCGTGCATCCTGAGCGCAACCCCTTCATCCGTCTGGCGCGAAAGTTCTTTCCGGTTTCCCAGGAGTTCGATGGGCAGCACTTCGTGACCCGCCTGGATGGGCGACTGGCACTGACTCCGCTGGCGCTGGTCCTCGTGATGGTGGAGACGACGGACCTGCTCTTTGCAGTGGACTCGCTGCCGGCCATCTTCGCTGTCACACAAAACACTTTCATCGTGTTCACCTCGAACATCTTCGCCATCCTCGGCTTGCGGTCGCTCTATGTCGTGCTCGCCGGGGCCATCGGTTATTTCCGTCTGCTTAAGATCGGCCTTTCTGTGGTCCTCATATTCATCGGGGTGAAGATGCTGCTGGTGATATGGGAGGTGATTCTTCCCGCCGGCCTCTCGCTTGGCGTCGTCGTCACCCTGATCAGTCTCTCCATTGGCGCGTCGATTTGGGAAGCACGCCGGAAGCGGGCACAACAGTCTGGTGGCGTTGACTCCAACCCCGTCCCGCCCGCCTGACATGCCCTGCCCTGCTAAATAAAAGGCTTCCCGCGCCGACGCCACTCTGCCTTTATCTCTGGTTCGCGGTTGTGGGCCTGGCCCACACTGCAACAACTGTTTACAAACATGACTGCTCCCGCCCCCATTGATTCCCTGCCCACCGTCATCCTCAAGCCCCGAGAGGCCGATCGCATCGTCGCGGGCCATCCGTGGATTTATGCCGGAGCGATCATGCACGTGACCCAGGGGGTCACGGATGGCGACCTCGTCCAGGTAAAGGACCATCGCAAGCACTGGCTGGGCATCGGCCTCTACAATGCCAAGTCGAAGATTACCGTCCGGGTCATCACCCACGAACACACCACGGTGGATCAGGCCTTTTTCGAAGCGCGCATCAAAGCAGCCCTGGAGGTGCGTCGCCGTCATCTTCCGGGTGCGACTTCCTTCCGCATGGTCAATGCCGAGGGCGACTTCCTCAGCGGTCTGATCGTGGATAAGTACGACGACGTGCTGGTGCTCCAAACGTCCGCGCTCGGCATGGACCTGCGGAAGCAGACCATCGTGGCCGCCTTGAAGAACCTCGTGTCACCCCGGACGATCGTCGAACGGAACGAAATGGCCTCCCGTAAGTTTGAGGGTCTGTCTGACGCCAACGGCATCCTCGAAGGCACCCTTGATGGCCCGGTGAGCGTCAACCTGAATGGCCTCAAGTTCGAAACCGACCTTCGGGCCGGGCACAAGACCGGGCTCTATCTGGATCAACAGGCCAACTACCAGCGCACGGCTGAACTAATCGCGCTCACCCCGGGCGCAACGGTGCTGGATTGCTTCAGCTTCCTCGGGGGCTTTGCCTTGCATGCGGCTCGGGCGGGCGCCAAGCAGGTGGTCGGCCTCGATCAAAGTGCGGATGCCGTGGCCGCGGCCACCCGCAACGCCACTGCGAACGGCCTGGCCGCACAGTGCACCTTTGAGAACGCCAACGTCTTCGACTGGCTGAAGTCCCAGACCACCGTTGGTCCGCATGAGAAGCTCATCCCCAAGTTCGACGCGATCATCCTGGATCCGCCGTCCTTCACCCGGAACCGGGCGTCCGTGCCGGATGCGTTGCGGGGCTACAAAGAGATTCACCTCCGGGCACTGAAACTTCTCAAGCCAGGCGGGTTGCTGGCCACGTTCTGCTGCTCGCACCATGTGGACTCAGCCACCTTCCAGGACGTGGTGCTCTCGGCTGCGTTCGACACCCGCCGAATTCTCCGCCGCGTGGCCACATTCTCCCAGTCTCCGGATCACCCATACATCCCCAGCATTCCCGAAACGGAATACCTGAAGGGGTTTGCTTTCGAAGTGGTGCGGTAACAGACCGCATGGTTCCGGACCGGAACCAGTTCGATCAGTTCGGCTTCAAACCGACTGCATGGGCGTGGACGATGGGAGTCCCGATTCGTCGCTCTGGGTGCCCACGGCGAATTTCGGACCCTCGTGCAGGCCGGCGAGTTTCGCATCCACGTTCTTGGCAATCTTGCCATCGCGAATCTCGATCCGGCGTGGCGTGACGGCGGCAATTTCAGGATCGTGGGTTACCAGCATGATGGTCCGGCCCTGGCGGCTGAGTTCGTGGAACAGCTTCAAAATGGTCTCACCGGTGTGTGAATCGAGGTTGCCGGTCGGCTCGTCCGCAAAGACGATCTTGGGGCTGTTCACGAGCGCTCGGGCAATGGCCGCCCGTTGCTGCTGGCCGCCTGAAAGCTGCATTGGACGGTGCTTGGCCCGGTTGTCCATCTCCACGAGCCGGAGGGCCTCCATCGCCCGTTCGCGCCGCTCCCGTGCCCCACAGCCGGCATAGACCATGGGCAGCTCGACGTTTTGCAGGACGTTGAGCTTGGGCAGCAGGTTAAAGAACTGAAAGACGAACCCAATCTTCTGGTTGCGAATGCGCGCCAGTTCGCCGGCGGAAGCGGAGGAAATCTCGGTGCCATCCAGCTTGAAGCTGCCTTTCGAAGGCGAATCCAGGCAGCCGAGGATGTGCATCAGCGTGGACTTGCCACTGCCCGACGGGCCAATGATGGAGATGAACTCACCGCCGTTGATGTCGAGATCCACGTGGTCAAGCGCACGAATCTCCTCTCCACCAAGGTGGTAGATTTTGCTGACGCCGCGGAGTTCGATGAGGGACATGGACGGGGAGATGGTGGAAATTTTATTACGGCCCCCGACGCTCACCACCGCCGGCCTTGGCCCCAGCCTTGCCGCCGGCTTCCGGCCCGCCTTTGGCCCCGGCTTTGCCGTCGCCAGCCTTGCCGCCGGATTTGCCGGCCTTGGCTGCGGCGCCGAAGGCCTGCTGGACTTTTCCCAATTCCTCGACGGGCGTGACGAGCGAAACAGTTTCTCCGCCCTGAAGCCCCTTGGTCACTTCCGCATAATCATAGTCCGTCACGCCAATCAGGATCGGGGTGCGGACAAATTTGTCCTCCTGCTTGAGATAGACAAACCGGTCGCCCTGCTCGGTAAAGACTGCCGCCAGGGGCACGGCGATCACGTTGTCGGCGCTTTGGAGCGGGATGGTGAGGTTGGCCGTCATTCCGGGGCGCACGCCGGATTGCTCATCATTCTTCACGATCATGCGGGTGGAAAAGCCCTTGATGCCGTTCTTGATGGTGGCCTGCGGCGCGATGCGGTCCACGCGCCCGGGGAGTTTCAAACCGGGGATGGCCTCGATCTCGATCTGCACCTGCTGATTCGCGGTGATGCGGGTGACATCGGCCTGGTTGACGTGGGCGTTGATGATAAGTTCGCTCAGGTCAGCGATGATGAGGACTTCGGTGCCGCTGTTGACGCCGCTGGAACCGGAGACGGCCTGGCCGACCGACACCGGACGGGTGAGGATGGTGCAGTCAAAAGGAGCGAGAATCTTGGTCTTGGCCAGCTTGTCGTCCACGGTTTGCAGGGCCTTGACCGCGCGCTCGAGAAAGTTTTTGGAGAGATCCAACGCGTTCTTGGCCGTGTCCAGATCGTTCTTGGTGTTGTCGTAGATCTCCTGGGCAAGGAGCTTGGCGGCGTAGAGATCTTTGGTACGCTTGAAGTTGATTTCGAGCCGCTCGACCGCGAGTTGAGCGCCCGTAACCTGGAGCTTGGCGCCGTCAATTTCGATCTGGCGCTGGGCCTTCTCGGTCTGGAGATCCTGGTCATCAAGCGTGAAAAGAATACTGCCCTTTTTCACCTTGTCGCCGATGTCCACCGGCAATTTGTCGATGCGTCCGCCGACCTCGGGGCGCACGGAAACCTGCTCTGCGGGGGTGATTTCACCAGCCGCGCTGATGGCGAAACTGATGTCGCGCGCCGAGATGAGCGCCGTGGTGGGACGGGCGGATTTCTTCGCGTCGTCGGCCTTGCTACCGGCCTTCCAGAACGCGACTTTATCCGGCCACTTTTGGTAGGCGTAATAACCGCCACCGCCGAGCGAGCCCAATACAAACAGCCAAACCAGCAAACTCTTCATGCGTAGTGCCACTCATTTTAGACGCAGGCCAGCGGCCTTGGAAAGGGTTGAACTTGGATTTTCACTGCGCAATGTTTGCCCACCACGCCAAATCTCAGCGCCACCACGTCCGCCACACCGCCAACAGCGAATAAAACGCCACCGCCACCGAGTAGGCGACCATCCCGGTGCCGATGGCCAGGGGCAACGACTCCCAGTCACTGGACACAACCACCGCCCCGCCCACCAAGGCGAACAACATCGTCTCGCCGAGCACGCTGACAAGATAGGCCCCCCGGCTGGAGCGGTGCAATGCTTCCCCCACCAGCATGGAGTACTCCCCTTCTCCCAGCGCCCGCATGAGCCACCCAGATTTGAAGTTGCGTGCGGCTACGAGCAAGCTGGTTGTCACCAAGATCAGGCCGGCCAACGGCCAAAACGCCGTGGCGAGGCAGAGCGCCAGGTTGAAAATGATTCCCCATTTCCAACCAAGCCACCGGGCGAACGGATTCGCTTCCAAGGCCAGGGTCGGCGTGGCAAACCGGGTACTGAGGATGTCCATCCCGCGCGCGAAGATCAGGAGCCCGAGCGTGATGAGGTAATCACTGCTGCCAAAGGGGGCGAAGTCTTCCACGCGAGGAGGGGAGGAGTTTTATCAGCAAAGCATGAAGGCAGGAGAAAGAGGCTGTCTGCCAGACGCTCCTGCCTTCCTGATCTCCTTATGGAATCGGCCTCATGCCTTCTTGCCGTAGATTTGCTCGGGGGTTTCCAATCGCGGCTCGGTTTCCTTCCACGTTCCACCGCTGCCCTCGATGCTCCGGAAGAAGCAGCTCTTGAAACCCTCGTGGCAGGCGGCTCCGGTCTGTTCCACCTGGATCAGCAGGGTGTCACCGTCACAGTCGAAGGCGATGTCCTTGACCACCTGCACGTGGCCGCTGGATTCCCCCTTCATCCAGAACTTCTGGCGTGACCGGCTCCAAAAGTGCGTCTTGCCGGTCGCAATCGTGCTTTCCAACGAGGCCCGGTTCATCCACGCCATCATCAGGACGCGGCCCGTGGACTGCTCCTGCACGATGGCAGGAATCAGGCCGTCAGCGGTGTATTTAAGTTTGTCGAAGAAGCTCATCGTGAATTGGGAGTTGGAAGTTGGGAGTTGGGATTGGGGGCGGAGTCGGGCGCTGGGTTGGGCGCCTCAAGCCGGACAAAGAAGACGGCCGCGATCACACAGACGAAAGCAACATAGTGGTTCCACTTCAGTTTCTCGCCGAGATAAAAGACTGCAAAGCCGGAGAATACCAGCAAGGTGATGACCTCCTGCATGATCTTGAGCTGGGTGGCCGAGTAGGTGCCATTACCCCAGCGGTTCGCCGGCACCATCAGGCAATACTCGAAGAACGCAATGCCCCAGCTGGCCAGCACGACCACCCAGAGCGGCGCGCTTTTGAATTTCAAATGCCCATACCACGCAAAGGTCATGAAGACATTCGATCCCAACAGCAGAAGGACCGGCGCGAAACGGGATTCGGTAAACGAGGCCATGTTAATTCATGCGGTCCGCACGGGAATCCCCTGCCCGGCCAGGTGGCGCTTCACATCCGCGACGGTATAAGTGCCAAAATGAAAGATGCTCGCGGCCAGCACCGCATCCGCCCGCCCTTCCAACAAGACCGCCGCCATGTGTTCCAGGCTGCCGGCCCCGCCGCTGGCGACCACCGGCACCCCCACGGACTCGCTCACCCGACGGGTGATGACGAGATCAAAACCCGCCTTGGTGCCATCCGCATCGATGGAGTTAAGCACTATCTCCCCCGCCCCGAGCGACACCGCGCGCGTGGCCCATTCGACCGCTTCCAGCCCGGTCGCCTGACGGCCGCCTTTGGCGAATACTTCCCAACGGTCAGGAGCAACCTTCTTGCAATCGATGGAAACCACGATGCATTGACTGCCAAACTTCTCCGCACCCTGACGGATCAGTTCAGGCGTCGCCAGCGCACTGGAATTGATGCTCACCTTGTCCGCGCCTGCCCGGAGCATCGTCTGCATGTCTTCCAATACCCGGATGCCACCGCCCACAGTAAGCGGCATGAAGCATTGATCGGCGGCCCGTTCGATCACTTCCACCATGCTCGCCCGGCCATGGGCGCTGGCAGTAATGTCGAAAAACACCATCTCATCCGCCCCTTGTTCATTATAGCGCACCGCCAGTTCCACCGGATCGCCGACGTTGCGCAAACCGCCCGCTTCCGCCCGCCCGAATTGTACGCCGCGGGTGACCTGTCCATCGTGGACGTCCAGGCAAGGAATGACGCGTTTGGCCAGCATATTGAAAAAACGACCCGATGACTCGTGAGAGTCATCGGGCGTTGAAGTGGAAACCAGACCTTACTTGCCGATGCTGAACTTGCCGTCCGTGTTCTTGAACGACTTGTCCGAGTAGAGCAACGTGCTCAGGGAGTTCAACGGGTTCTTGGCCGAGAACTTGTATCCCAGTGCCACGACCGCATCGAGAACCTCCTGCCGGGTCAGCGCCTTTCCAGTCAGCGCCTTGACGGTCGCCTCCTTCATGGAAAGCTCGTTTTTAGCGCGCTTTCCGCGGCGGGGTCCAGAACTTGAACTCCCGTCTTGGTTATCAGACCCGCCCAAGGCCTGATGGATTTCATTCAGACGCGCTTCGAGCTTGGCCTTCTCCTTTACCAGAGCCTCTCGCAGGGCGACATACTGATTTACGTTGGTTAATTTCATGCGGGGGTATTAGTAATCGCTTCCACGCTACTTTGCAAGCCGCCTTCTGAAGAATTAGGACAGGAGGCCATCCGTTCGGCGTAAATGTCACGCGGGCTGCTTGACACCTTCGCGCCCAATCCGCATTTTCGACCTCCTTAAACGGGAGTTGCTCCCGTTTCGGTGACACGACCTTTTATGAGCCATAATCTGTTCAACACACTGCAATCCTTCGACCTCGGCAACGGCCACCACGGCAACTTCTATTCCTTGCCCGCGCTGGAGCTGGCTGGCGTCGGCCCGGTTTCCAAGCTGCCCGTCTCCATCCGGCTCGTGCTCGAGTCCGTGCTGCGCAACTGCGATGGTTTCAAGGTGCAGGAAGCCAATGTGAAGGAACTGGCCAACTGGAAGCCCACCGAAGCCCGCACCGCCGAAATCCCCTTCGTGGTCGCCCGCATTGTTTTGCAGGACTTCACCGGCGTCCCGCTGCTCGTGGACCTCGCGGCCATGCGCACCGCCGTGAACAAAATCGGCAAGAACCCCAAGATCATCGAGCCACTCGTGCCGGTGGACCTGGTCGTGGACCACTCCGTGCAGGTGGACTTCGCCGGTGCGGCCGACTCGATGGCCAAGAACCTGGACCTCGAATTCACCCGCAACCGCGAGCGCTATCAGTTCCTCAAGTGGGGCATGCAGGCGTTCGACACCTTCAAGGTCGTGCCGCCCGGCATTGGCATCGTGCATCAGGTGAACTTGGAATACCTCGCCAAGGGCGTACTCGAAGCAGGGGGTATTTACTACCCGGATACGCTCGTCGGCACGGACTCGCACACCACGATGATCAACGGTCTCGGCATCGTCGGCTGGGGCGTGGGTGGCATTGAAGCGGAAGCCGGCATGCTCGGGCAGCCAGTTTATTTCCTCACCCCGGATGTCGTCGGCGTGCATCTCACTGGCACGATCAAGGAAGGCGTCACGGCCACGGATGTAGCCCTCACCGTCACCCAGATGCTCCGCAAGGCGAAGGTCGTCGGCAAGTTCGTCGAGTTCTTCGGGGCCGGTGCAGCCGCGCTCCCGCTCGTGGACCGCGCGACCATTGCCAACATGGCCCCCGAATACGGTGCCACGATGGGCTTCTTCCCCATCGACGAGGAATGTGTGAACTACCTCCGCGCCACCGGCCGCAGTGAAGCCCACTGCAAGATGTACGAGAACTATTACAAGGCGCAGGGTCTCTGGGGCATCCCGCAGGCCGGCCAGATCGAATACTCGCAGGTTGTCGAACTCGACCTGAGCAGCGTAAAGCCCAGCGTCGCCGGTCCGAAACGCCCGCAGGACCGGATCGAACTCGGCAACCTCCGGCGCGAATTCTTCAACGCCATCCAGCGGCCCGTCACGGAAAACGGTTTCGGCAAGACGCGCCAGGTCTTCGGCAAATCCGTCAAGGTTGAGACCGCCGCGAAGAAGAAGGCCTCCGTCGGCACCGGCTCGGTGGTCATTGCGGCCATCACCAGTTGCACCAACACCAGCAACCCGAGCGTCATGCTCGCTGCGGGTTTGCTCGCGAAGAAGGCGGTGGAAAAAGGCCTCCGGGTGAATCCCGCCGTGAAGGCATCCCTCGCCCCCGGATCACGCGTCGTGACCGATTACCTCAAGAAGACCGGCCTCACGCCGTACCTTAACAAGCTCCGCTTCAACACGGTGGGCTACGGCTGCACAACGTGCATCGGCAACTCCGGCCCCCTGGACCCGGCCATCGAGGACGCCATCGTGAAGAACGATTACGTCACCGCCAGCGTGCTCTCCGGCAACCGCAACTTCGAGGCGCGCGTCCACCAGAACGTGAAGTCCAACTTCCTCATGTCCCCGCCGCTCGTCGTGGCCTTTGCGCTCGCCGGCCGGGTGGACATCGACCTGAGCTGTGAACCGCTCGGCAAGGGCAAGGACGGCGAACCTGTCTATCTCGCCGACCTCTGGCCCACGCTTCAGGAAGTCCGCGACGCCATGCAGTCCGCGCTCAAGCCCGAAGTCTTCCGCAAGCTCTACAAGGACTTCGCGGCGCAGAACCCGAAGTGGAACGAGATCCCCTCGAGCGTCGGCAACGTGTACGAGTGGGACACCAAGTCCACCTACATTCAGGAGCCGCCGTTCTTCACGAACTTCTCGCTTACGCCCGGCAGCATCAAGCCCATCACGGGCGCCCGCGCCCTCGGCATCTTCGGCGACAGCGTCACCACCGACCACATCTCGCCCGCTGGTGCGATCAAGAAGTCGTCCCCGGCCGGAAAGTTCCTGACCGAGAACGGCGTCGAGTTCGCCGATTTCAACAGCTACGGCTCCCGTCGCGGCAATGACCGCATCATGACCCGGGGCACCTTCGCCAACGTCCGCATCAAGAACCTGATGCTCGGCGGCGAGGAGGGTGGCAACACCATCGGAGCCGATGGCCAGAAGACCTCCATTTACGACGCCTCCATGGCCTATCAAGCTAGCGGCACACCGCTCATCGTGATCGCCGGCCAGGAATACGGCACCGGCTCCAGCCGTGACTGGGCCGCGAAAGGCACGAACCTGCTCGGCGTAAAGGTCGTCGTCGCACAGAGCTTCGAGCGCATCCACCGCAGCAACCTTGTCGGCATGGGCGTGCTGCCGCTCCAGTTCAAGGAAGGCACCACCGCGCAGACCCTGAAGCTCGACGGCACCGAGACCTACGACATCGTCGGCCTCGACGCGAACATCAAGCCCCAGCAGGATCTCACGCTCCAGATCACGCGCAAGGACGGCACCGTCGAAAACGTGAACGTCCGCTGCCGCATCGATACGCCCATCGAGATCGAGTACTACCAGCATGGCGGCATTTTGCCGTATGTGCTGCGGCAACTGATCGCGAAGGCCTGAGCCGCGGGGCCTCGGTCTCCGACCCGGGAACGTTGCTCACCCACAGAAGCACGACAGCCATCCATCGGCGAACCGAGCCGAGAGAACTCACGAAGCATCTCCCTTCCCGTTTGGGGGCAAGGCAAGGTGGGCGGTTTGTACAGGTGCGCAGCGAAAAGCCCATATTCTCCTCAGGTGCCCTCCGGCCCGTCCTTCTCGCCTAATAAACGAGAGAAGGAAAAAGTAGTGCGATTGCACCAAAAGCGCCGGACTCCGTTCTGGCGCGCTGACGATGTGTGGGCAGGTCAGAACAAACTACAAGGCCCCGCCGGGGCAAACCCAAACTTCATCCGCAACCCGTTTCGCATCCACTTGCATTTCTGCGCTGCGGCTCATCGCCTGCACGTCCAAAGCCCACGGCTTACGGTTCGGGCTAGCTACAGTCGCAATGCCATGTCGTCGGAAGGCTGCTACCGGCAGCATCACTGCGACCTTCAAATCCCGCTGGACAGAACGAATTCCGTCACTACTTTCAGCTCGTCCACTTCCGGCCACGCATTGCCAAACTGCAAAAGGCCGCCAACTAATTATTGGTACATAGGACAAATTTTAAATGATCCCGATCATTCCAACCATCATCGCAACCAGGGCCGGTTTGGAAATCCTTCAAAAGGCCAAGGAGTGGTTTTACCCGGACAAGAACCTCAAGGAGGCCGAGGCCATCCTGAGCAAACGCATCGCGGACGATGTCGGCTCACTTCAGGAGCAGCTATGCGCTCATCGACAGGTGATTGACAAGCTGGTCAATCAGGTAAAGGCCGACAAGGACATGCTCGAAAAGCACAACGAGGTGTTGATAAACCTGAGCGAATCAGTGCAGCAGATTGAGATGGCGCTGTCGCAGTTACGCCGCATCTCCTCCTGGGCAATGGCCACGGCTGGGCTCTCCCTGCTCGTGGCAATCTTATTTCGAATGCTCAAATGAGTCGCGCTGACAACTCGTTACGGGTAACGCGGAGTAGCGCCTCCGGTTCCGCAGTTGCAAGCGATGTCGCCGGCGCGTTCCGTTAGAACCCCGCTGCCTTGCCGTCGGTTACGCGCGGGTCAGCCGCACCGAGAAAGACTGTGCCATCCTTCTTCAATCCGACCGCCTGGCAGGCCCCCATGGAATCCAGCTCCTTTAGTTTGTGTCCGCGACGTTCCAGTTCGCGACGCAGCTCGGCCGGAAATTTCTTCTCAATGCGCAGTTCGTCGGGGCTCCACTGCTGGTGAAAGCGCGGCTGAGCCAGTGCCTCCGCAGGATCACGCCCGAAGTCCACGACCTGGATGATCGCCAGCAACGTCTGCGAGATGATCGTCGGGCCACCGGCCGCCCCCACGCTCAGGACCGGCCGGCCGTCCCGGAGCACGATCGTCGGTGACATGCTCGAGAGCGGGCGCTTGCCGGGCGCGACGGCATTGGCCTCCGCACCGATGAGCCCAAAGTAGTTCGGCACACCGGACTGCGCGGAGAAGTCGTCCATCTCATTGTTCAGCACCACGCCGGTTCCGGGCACGACGACCTTGGAACCGTAGGTCGTGTTGATCGTCGCGGTGCAGGCGACCCAGTTGCCCTCGGCATCGGCGGTGGAAAAGTGGGTCGTGTGCTTGCTGAAGACATCGCTCGTTGCGTTTGGCGGAGTGTTGTGCTGCGGCACGGGTGTCACCTTTTTAAGATCAATCTTCCTCGCAAGCTGCGCAGCATACGCCTTGTCCACCAGGCCGCGCGGGACCGGCGCAAAATCCGGATCGCCCAGCCAGTGCGCGCGGTCAGCGAAGGCGAGCTTCATCGACTCGGCGACGACGTGAACAAAGTCCGGTGAGTCCGCCCCCATCGCCTTGAGGTCGAAGTGTTCGAGGAGGTTGAGTATCTGCGCGACATGGACGCCGCCGGAACTGGGCGGTGGGAAGCCAATGATCTCGTACCCGCGATACGTCATGCGCAGCGGCTCGCGCGGCTTCGCGACATAGCTGGCGAAGTCCGATTCAGTAAGCAGTCCGCCGTTGGCGCGCATCCAGTCCCCCGTAGCCTTCGCGAAAGGGCCACGATAGAACCAGTCGCTCCCCTGCTCTGCCAGGGCGCGAAAGGTTTGCCCCAAATCGGGCTGGCGCAGCGTTTCACCGGTCGTCCACGGTGAACCGTCGGGCTTGAGGAAAATCGCGCGCGAGGCGGGAAACTTCGCCAGCTCCTTCGCCACGCTCGACAACCGGCCCGCGTAGTTGCGCGTCACGGGAAAGCCGCCTTCGGCCAGCTTCGCGGCAGTGAGACAATGATCCTTCCACGGGAGCTTGCCATACTTGGTCACGGCTTGGTGAAACGCCGCCACCTCACCCGGCACACCGCTGGCCAGCGCGCCGGTTTCGCTCAGTGCGGCCACGGCTTTACCATCCCGCAGGTACATGTCCCGTGTGGCCTTCGCCGGGGCCGTCTCGCGTCCGTCAATCGCCACGATCTCACCGTTCGCCCGCCGGATGAGCAGGAAGCAGCCGCCTCCCAGACCGGAGTTGTGGCTGTCCACGATGCCGAGTGTGAGTCCGGCGGCGACCGCAGCATCCACGGCATTTCCTCCCCGACGCATCGCCTCAACGCCCGCCTCGGTGGCGAGCGGATGCACTGTGGCCACCATGCCGTGCTCCGCCGCAGGGGACACTTGGATTTGCCACAAAAACGCACAGAAGGCGCAAAGAAGAAACCGGGGCCAATTGGCTTTGTGCCCTTTGCCTGCTTTCGCGGCTGGTCTGGCAGTGATACGCCGCATAATCACGTCAAGGTCAGAGGTCCGTCGAACACGGTAAGACTCACGACCTCTGACTTCGCGAAGTGCGGGCCATGCCGCTCGCCCTTGGGCGCGTGGAAGAGCGTGCCAGGGCCGTAGGTCACGTCGGACTCGACCCATTCGCCGGTGAGAATATAGGCCCACTCGTTCGTGACTGGATGCGTGTGTGCCGGGATCTGCGTGCCAGCGGCGAATTTACGGAGGACCACCAAGCCACCCGTGACTTCGTGTTTGTGGAGCACCTTCAGTTCGACCCCGGCATACGGGCCGGGCTGCCAGGCTTTCTCATCGGCTCGCGCGAGGTATTGGAACATTCGGCGATGGCAACTCGTTCGCCGGACTTTTGCAAGCGCACGAATTGAGCGCTTCGTCCCCCTGCTACGGCGCGTAGCCGAGCGTCGTGTTGACGAAGACGGGATTTTTCACGTTTTCGACGTGCCAATCCCAGTACAACCGGTTCCAAGTGCTGCCATGCGACGGCTTCTTGGGCAGGTTGCCATACCAGCCCCAGTTGGGGGCGTTGCACATGACCTGATCCACGTCCGTGAGTGCCCAGATGGCCGCAGGTGACCCGAAACCCTCGATGTAGCTCAATCGTTGCGGATTAGCCGGCGCAGCCGCGTTGTTGTACCCAAAGGGCTTGGCCGCGAGGATGGCATCGGCGGAAGTGTTCACGCTCCAGTTCACCGCGTAGCTGCGGACCTGGGAGCCCAGGGTCGAACTCGCCGCCGCCTGCCGCTGATAGCCAGCGCATAAGAGCGCCTTCACTTCGTTCGTCTGCAAGGCAGGCAATGTCGCTGGCTGCGGCTGGCCCAGGTAGGGCGCGATGAAGTAGGTCAACACGTTGTTGCCGCCCTGGGCATAGGCGGGGGACACGCCGACCTCGATCGGGCCGGGCAGCTTCGTGTCGTAATCATCCGTGTACAGCTGTAGCGCGAGTCCCGCCTGCTTCATGCTGCCCTGGCATTGTGCCTGGGTGGCCTTTTTCTTCGCGTTCGCCAAGGCGGGCAGGAGCATCCCGGCCAGAATCGCAATGATGGCAATAACGACCAGCAATTCGATCAACGTAAAGGCGCTACGGCGGACCGGCGCGTGGGGAGACACGATCATTGTGGAGATAGGGACTACTTTGGACCCGAAATGTTCAAGGAGTTGCCGGCGATCTCGCCTTGTCACCCAGACGGAAGAACTGCCAGAAAGCGTCGAGCTGCTTGGCGGTGTCGCCGCCCAGCACATCGGGCAAGGGGCTGGAACCATCCTCCTGGAAGTAAACCGGCATCTTCGTCTGCGGCTCGATGCGCAGGGGGTTGCGCACCCAGCGTTCGTAATAGGCACGTTGGATACGCTCGGCGGTGTAGGCGAAGTTGACGCCTTCACTCTCGAAGACCTGCGTGGCCTTCACCGGACCGACCGAGTGGCACGAGATGCACGAGAACCCGCCGTCCACGCCGATAAGCTTCTGGCCGACCTTCGCCAGTTCCATGTCCTGCGGCGGCTCGGCCGGAGTCTGCGGCGGGAAACCGTGCGTCATCGCAAGGCCCACCGCGAAATCGGCGGCGTACTTCGGAAAGGCCGGCATCCGGTGCACCAGCCAGTGGCGCGGCTTGTATTTGATGTCACCGGCAATGAACTGGGTCATCCACTCCGGCTTCAACTTGCCGCCCAGCTTCTCGAAACTCGTGAACCCATCAAGCTGCCCGTGGCAACCCGTGCAGTTCAGGATGCGGGCCTGACGCTCGGCAAACTCGACCGGCACATGGCGCTTGAGCGACGCCCGATCCGTCGCGGCGAAGGCCTGCAAGGCCTCGCGCTCGGCCTTGGTGACGGGGAAGTGCGGCCCCTTGCCGGTCGGGGCCTCGGCCAGGCAACCGCCCGTCCACGTGGCGGCGGCCAGCTCGGCGAGGGGCTTCGTCTTGAAGTGGTTTTCCAGCTTGAGCGTGTGACAGTTCAGGCAGCCCTTGGTCTGCACGAGCTGCTTGCCGCGTGCGAGGATGGCGGCATCGGTCGGCGCCCCGGGTTGCTTGGCCATCGGGGCGATGGAGGAGAGGAAGCCGGCCAGTTGCTCGGCCTCGTTGTCCTTGAGGTTGAACTTCGCCATGCGGGTCCACGAGTAGTTCGCGCCGGGATTCTTGAGGAACGCGACCAGGGCGGCGGGCGGGAACTTGAGGTTGACGTGGGTGAGATTGAGCTTCTTCTCATCCGTGTCGCCGATGTCCGGGACGTTGTGGCAGCCGGTGCAATGCAGCGCCTCGACGAGCTTCTTTGCGGACTCGATGCTCTCCTCGTCCCGCTTCGGTTCGCCCGCCGGAGCCGCGCCCGTTTGTGACGCGAGAAACGCCGCGATGGCCTCGGCGTCCGCCTGGGCCGTGGGACCGTGCAGCAGCTTCGGCATCTGGGCATTCGCACGCTGGGCCTTGGGATCGAGAATCCAGTTCGCCATCCATCCGTAATGCCGGCGGGAACCGATCCCCTCGAAACTCGGCGCGTCCATCGTCAGTTCCAGTGCCCCGCCGGCCTCCGTGGTGTGGCACTTCGCACACCGTCCCTCGAAGAACGTCTCGCGCCCGAGCCGCAGCTTGTTCTGCTGCGCCAGCGGTTCGTTGCCGACGGCGCGGTTGAGCATCCCCAGGTTGACCGGCTCCCAGAGGAAACCTTTCTCGGACCAGAACAGCTTGAGCATCGCATCGCCGCTGGCCGGGCTGGTGTACGTGACTTTGAGCGCGTTGTTGCCCTTGCCGAGCCGGACGGGCTTGGTGGGATCGCTGGCCTTCTTGCCGTCGCCGGTGAACTCGATGATCGTGTTCGTGCCCAGTTCGACCTTCACCGCCCCGTTGGCCTCGACGCGGAAGAGGAAATCGCAGCGCAAGTCCGCCGTGATGAAGCCGTTCCAGGTGGCCGTGAACTTGCCCGCGCCGAGGAACGGCGTGGGCGGCTGTCCGGCGGGCACGTAGAGCCAGACGTTCGGCGCGGCGACCGTGTCACTCGCGGCCCCGACGGTGTAAGTCACCACCAGGCCCGGCTCCGTCTTCACGGGCTGGGCGAAGGCAGTCGTGGCAAGGCACGCGGCGGCGAACAGGCTGCGGAATATCAGTTGTGTCATCGTCATGGGCGGCTGGTCTGGCAAACGCTCGGAGCGGTTGTAGCGGTTTTCCCACGGGTGACAAGACGCGAGCGGCCATAGGGGGGACGGGACGGGCCTTCTACCATGGCGGAAGGATGGACGGGATGGACGCGAGCAGGTAGAAACTGAGTCATGGAACCCGAGGCGCTGATTCCCAAGCACGGTGGTTACCGGAAGCTGAAGAGCTTCCAGATTGCGCAGCTTTGCTACGATGTGACGGTGCGGTTCTGTGACCGCTATATCAGTCCACGCAGCCGCACCCATGATCAAATGGTGCAAGCGGCCCGCAGTGGGGTGCAGAACATCGCGGAGGGCAGCAAGGCCAGCGGCACCTCCAAGAAGATGGAGCTGAAACTCACGAACGTGGCGCGGGCCAGCCTCGAAGAACTCCGCCTGGACTATGAGGACTACCTCCGGCACCGCAGCTTGCCCCTCTGGCCAGAAGCTGACTCACGGAGAAAGGCCCTGGTGGCCCGGCGCTGCGCCACGGCAGAGGAGGTGGCGCAGTGGGTGAGAGAGCAGCATGGACGGAATGGACCCTATGGACCGCCAGCCCAGACCAACCCGTCCCTGCCGTCCATAAAGTCCATCCCGTCCACCTACCCCGAGATCGCCGCGAATGCCGCACTCGTCCTCATCGGCGTGGCGTGTGCCCTGCTGGACCGGCAGCTCACCTCCCAAGCGTTGGCCTTCGTGGACGAGGGTGGTTTCACGGAGCGGCTGCACCGCGTCCGAACTGAACGCCGAAAACGTGGCGGCCCATAACCGCCTGCGGCCCCATCCCCATCCGTCATTGCCTCCTTCGCCGAAGCAGGCACGATGGCCCCCAGCACTGCGCCACACATGATCACCACGACCACCCGCCGCCAGTTTGTCTGCGCCACCGGAGCCACGCTGGCCCTGCCCTGGCTGTCCGCTGCCGCCCCGGCGACTGACATCCCCCAGAACCTGACCCAGCTCTGGGCCGGCTTCGCAGAGCTGGACAAGAACACGCCGCTGGAAGTCGAAGTGCTCAAGGAATGGATGGAAGACATGATCGTCTGCCGCATCGTGCGCTATCAGGTCGGCGTCTTTAAAGGCGTGCCGTCGCGGGTCGCCGCGTTCTACGCTTTTCCCAAGGGCGGCACGAAGCTGCCGGCGCTGGTCGAGCTGCATGGCGGCGGGCAGTCGGCCTCGCTGAACAGCGTCGTGACCTATGCGCGGCGCGGGTACGCGGGCATTTCGCTCAACTGGGGCGGCAACAAGATGAGCCTGGGCCGGGAGACCTGGGCCGGGCCGCAGACGGACTGGGGCAAGCTCGACGCCACGCATCCGCCGCAACGCAACTCCGCAAACCATTTTGCCGGACCGCTCACGGCGGATGACTTCACGCTCGACGCGGTCGAATCGCCCCGGAACAGCAACTGGTTCCTCGTGCTGATGGCCGCCCGGCGCGCGATCACGTTCCTGCAACAACAACCCGAAGTGGATCCGGCCCGCATCGGAGCCCACGGACATTCCATGGGCGGCAAGCTCACCACCAACCTCGCGGGAATCGACCGGCGCATCAAGGCGGCCGTACCCTCGTGTGGCGGTTCGGGCGATCTGCTCGAGAGCCAGACCGAAGTGCCGGGCGGCCGGAAAACCAACGTGCGGCCCATGGAACTGGCGTGTGTGTCCGACAACGCCTACATCCCGCTCCTCACCTGTCCGGTGTTGTGGCTCTCGCCCACCAACGATTTTCACGCGCACATCGACAACATGGCGTGGAACTGGCGCAACGTGCCCGATGCCCGCCTGCGCTTCAGCATCTCGCCGCACCTGAACCACCACCACACGGACGAGCACGCCATCACCGAATACCTGTGGTTCGAGGAGCACTTGAAGGGAGCAGCCTTCAAGATGCCCGCGACGCCGAAGTTCGCGCTCGAACTCCAGCCCCCCAGCGGCATCCCGCAGGTCACCGTCACGCCGGACGATTCGCAGCCGGTGCAGCGCGTGGATGTTTACTACTCACTCGACCCGCACGGACTGACGCGATTCTGGCGCGATGCGCAGGCGGTCAAGGCGGGCCGCGAATGGAAGGCGCAGTGCCCGGTCATGGCCCTCGACCAGCCGCTCTTCACCTTTGCCAACGTGGTCTATGCCACACCGGCGGCGTACCAGACCGGACCGCAGCCGGCCGGGCGCGGGAATTCCGCCACCTATGCCATCAGCTCGCGCGTGCTCTCGGCCGGGCCCGCGCAGTTGCAGGCGGCCAGGGTGAAGGCCACGGACAAGGCGGAGCGGTTGATCGACGACGGCGCCCGTGGCTGGCATGACTGGTATCAATTGAACTGGGGCCATCCTCCCTTGTGGACCGCCACGACCCGCAAGCTGAAGGATGCCAGATGGCGCGGCCCGGACGGCGCGACCTTGCACTTCGAAAT
This sequence comes from Pseudomonadota bacterium, assembly GCA_009924135.1. Classification (GTDB taxonomy): domain Bacteria; phylum Verrucomicrobiota; class Verrucomicrobiia; order Limisphaerales; family SXTU01; genus SXTU01. The sequence continues at coordinate 38,477 of RFSE01000030.1, forward strand.
CAAGTGTGAGACCGACAACCAGCTGGTGCTCACCTTCAATTGCAACGCGTGGGGAGCCATTGCTCCTGGCAAGCCCGTCGTGGACTACACGGTGGTCAAAGTGCTGGCCAGCTCGCCCGACTGGCAGGCCGTCTCCGTGACCTTGAAGGAACTCGTCGCCACCGATCCCAAGATTACCGCGCCGCTTGCCAACTGGCAGTCCGTCACCGAGTTCAGCCTCAGCCCCACTGGCACGACCGTCAAAGCCGGCCAGAAGGTGAAGGCCGACGGCAAACCGTGGCGGGGCCCGAGAGAGATCCGCAACCTCCGCTGGGAAGGCGGGGAATACGCGCGCGTGACGGCCACCAACGCCCCCTTGAATCCCGAGGAGTTCCAAAAGAACTTCAACAACGCCATCAAGAAATCCCTGGAACAGGAGAAGCTGGAACGCAAGTAAGCGGTTAGCCATTAGCCATTAGCCATTAGCCATTAGCTGACGGCTGATAGCTGATAGCCATTCCCCATTTCCTATTCCCCATCTCCTATCTCCTATCTCCTATCTCCCATGAAGCTCGCTCTCCTACTCGCCGCCACCCTCTGCGTCCTCTCGTCCGCCCGTGCACAGCAGCCCGCGCCCGCCACAGCCACCGTCACCTTGTCCCTGTGGCCCAAGGGACAAATGCCCGGCCATGGTCCCACCGGACCGGAACGCGAACTGCCCTCCAAAGGTGACAACGTCACCCGCATCACCGACATCAACGAGCCGGCGATCTCCGTTTTCAAAGCCCCCGGCGCGAGCAAACCTACTCCCGCCGTGATCGTCTGCCCCGGCGGGGCCTACAGCATCCTGGCCTACAACAAGGAAGGCACAGAAATCACCGCGTGGCTTAACACCATCGGGATCACGGGCATCGTCCTCAAATACCGTGTGCCGGGCAATCAGGACGGGGCGTTTCAGGACCTCCAACGCGCCCTGCGGCTCGTCCGGCAAAACGCCGCCCAATGGAACATCGCCCCGAACCGACTCGGCGTCATGGGCTTCTCCGCCGGCGGCCATCTCTGCGCCCGGTTGAGCACCAATTCGGACCAGCCCACCTATCCCAAGCTCGACGCCGCCGACGAGGGCAACCTCCGGCCGGACTTCGCCATTTTGGTTTACCCCGCCTACCTCTCGCGCGTCCCCGGCAAGGTCGCCGCCGACCTGCCCATCAGCGCCAAAACCCCGCTCACCTTCATCGTCCACACCGAGGACGACAAATCCTTCGTCATCGGGAGCAAGCTCTACCACGCCGCCCTGGACGCCGCCAAAGTCCCGAACGAATTCTTCCTCTGCGCCACCGGCGGCCACGGCTACGGCCTGCGTTCCACCAAAGAAGTCAGCGTCTGGCCGAAGAAAGTTCAGGAGTGGCTGGTGAAGTCGGGAGTGCAGTGAGGCGAGCTGTCAGCCATTAGCCGTCAGCTGGCAGCTTTTAGCTCGAATTCTGAAGGGAAAACCGCGGATGGCGTGGATAATGAACTGGTTGCGCAAGCTGCCTGCCGGCTGGATAAGTTCCCCATCGCAGCGCTGGAACGTCCTGCCGATCCGTGTCATCCGCGAAATCCGCGGTTTGAACTTCGGAGTTTGGGTTTAGCTTTTAGCCATTAGCGGTTAGCCACTATCCGATGGCTGACGGCTGTTGGCTGATAGCTGTTGGCTGACGGCTGATAACTGATAGCTGATACACATTCCCCATCCCCTCCGCCCTATCCGCCAGACCCTATCCGCCAGACCCCATCTTCCCATGAAACGTTCCTACGAAAAACCCGTCATCAACAAGCTCCGCTCCGGGTTGATGAACAAGTTCGGCTGGAGCCCCGCCTACGCACGCAAGGTCCGCACCGCCATTGACGGCGTGAGCATCGACGAGCTGTGCGGCCAGTTTGGCTCCCCGCTCTTCGTTTACTCCGAGCGCACCGCGCGCCGCACCTACCGCCAGATGTTCACCGCGTTCTCCACGCGCTACCCGAACGTCGAGTTCGGCTGGAGTTACAAGACGAACTACCTCCAGGCCATTTGCGCGTTGATGCACCAGGAAGGTGCGATTGCCGAGGTCGTCTCCGCGATGGAATACGACAAGGCCCGCCTGCTCGGAATCCCGGGCGAAAAGATCATCTTCAACGGGCCGCACAAGCCGATGGCCGCGCTGGAAAAGGCCGTGGCTGAAGGCGCCGTCATCAACGTGGACAATCTCGACGAGATCGTGGACCTCGAGACCATCGCGAAGAAGCTGAACCGTACCATCCACATCGGAATGCGGCTCAACCTCGATGCCGGCATCTACCCGCAGTGGTCGCGCTTCGGTTTCAACCTCGAATCCGGCCAGGCGCTCGATGCCGCGAAACGCATCGCCCGTGGCGGCCGGCTCAAGCTCAACGGCCTGCACTGCCACATCGGCACGTTCATCATGGACCCGCAGGCCTACGCCCGCGAAATCACGAAGATGGTGAAGTTCGGCTACGAACTGCACGACGCCTTCGGCTTCGACATGGAGTCCTACGACATCGGCGGCGGGTTCCCGAGCAAGAGCCGGCTCAAAGGTGTTTACCTTCCGCCCGAGGTGGCGATTCCCGGCATTGATGAGTTTGCCGAAGCCATCACGCATGCGTTCTCCGAGGCGCTCAAGCCCGGCGATTTCCCGAAGCTCGTCATCGAATCGGGCCGCGCGGTCATCGACGAGGCCGGCTACCTCATCACGAGCATTGTCGCGGCCAAGCGCCTCGCCGATGGCACGCGCGCCTACGTGGCCGACGGCGGGGTGAACCTGTTGTTCACGGCCTTCTGGTACAAGTTCAACGTGGAGCTGGACCGCGAAGTCGGCGGCATCAACGAGACCAGCGTCATCTACGGCCCGCTGTGCATGAACATCGACGCGATCGACGAAGGCATCCAGTTGCCTCCGCTCAAGCGCGGCACGCGGCTGATCTTCTCGCCGGTCGGCGCCTACAACAACACGCAGTGGCTCCAGTTCATCGAGTACCGTCCGAACGTCGTGATCATCACCGAAAAGGGCGAAGTGGAGATCATCCGCGAAGCCGAGGACATCACCGACATCCAGCGCCGCGAACGGCTACCGAAGCATTTGGAGCTGAAGAATGGGAAGTGAGCATGGCTGCGCGAGGGTACAAAGTTGGTAACGCTGAAGTGGAGAACGTTCAACGTTCAACGCTCAACATTCAACGTTCAATGGCCGAGATCGCTGAGCGTTGGGGGCACCGACGTGTGCTTGGAAGGGTTCTCCCTCACCCCGGCCCTTTCCCGCTGGGAGAGGGAGAAACGTCCGCCGTTTCGGTGTTGTTCGTTGCGCGTTCTCAGTCTCGGGATGCCACAGCATATCGAGCAGGCCGCAATTGGCCCCCTCTCCCAGCGGGAGAGGGATGGGGTGAGGGAGAACAGCCACCCATTTCCCATCTCAGCAGCCACCATTCCATCCACGCCCTGCCACCGGCACTCTCCTCGTTGAACGTTCAACGTTGGAAGTTGGACGTTGAACGTTTCCCTTCTTCGCGTTCTTAAAGCCTCCGATGAAGCCCCTCTTCCATGCCGTTTTCCGCAGCTACGCCGAGGTATTTTTCCTCCAGGGCGGCGTGGTGGGCTTTCTGCTTTTCGCGATCACGCTGCTGAACGTCCGGGTGGGCATTGCCGGCATCGTGGCCGTGCTGTCGGCCTATGGCTTCGCGCGCGCGATCGGCATGGGTAAGGTCTTCCTTGAATCCGGTTTCTACACCTGCAACCCGCTGCTAGTTGGGCTGTCGATCGGGCATCTTTTTCAGCTCAACCTGCTCGGGTTCTTTTTCTGTGTCACGGCCGGCGTGCTCACGCTCTTGGTCACGGTCGCACTGGCCCACGTCTTCGCGACGTTCTTCAAGCTCCCGCTCCTAAGCCTGCCGTTCGTGGTCGTCAGCTCGCTCGTTTACATGGCGTCATTGCGCTACGGTAATCTCCTGGCGGCGGCGCAACATCAACCGGCCTGGCTCACGGACGACTTCGGTCTGCCCCTGGCAATCGCGGGTTTCTTCCAGGCCTTTGGTTCGCTACTCTTCACTCCGAGTGTTGTTTTCGGCGCACTGCTGGCGGCGTTGGTTTTGTTTCGGTCGCGCATCCTGTTCCTGCTCGCGGTGCTGGGTTACTTTGTCGGGGCTTCCGTCCGTCACGCGATGGTGGGTTCGGCCCCCAATGCTTATTCCAATAACCTGAATTTCAACTTCCTCCTCATCGCAATGGCGGTGGGCGGCGTGTTCCTGATCCCCTCGGTGCGCAGTTACCTGCTCGCTGCGGTGGCGGTTGCGCTCTCACCCATCGTGATGGATGCCATCGCGGGTTTCTGGAGCTACTACGGCATCCCGGCATTCACCCTGCCGTTTGCGGTCGTCACGCTGGGGGTGATTTATGTGTTGGGTCTCGTGGGTAACCCGCACATCGCGTATCGGATCGGCAACACGCCGGAGGAAACGCTGGATCACCACCTGGCCAACCGGCTGCGCTATCCCGGCTCGGAGCGCACGCTGCTGCCGCCGTTCGCCGGTGCCTGGACCGTCTGGCAGGGCTTCGACGGCAAGTGGACGCACCAGGGTGCGTGGCGCTACGCCTACGACTTCGTCATTACGGACAGCGATGGAAAGACGCATGCCAACGGCGGCACGAAGCTCGATGACTACTACTGCTTTAACAAACCCGTGCTCGCGCCCGTGCGCGGCCGCATCGTCGCCATCGTGGATGACCTGCCGGACAGCCCCATCAACGACCCCGACAAGCTCAACAACTGGGGCAACCTGGTGGTCATCGCCGAGCCGCGCGGCTGGCACGTCGAGTTGTCCCACTTCGCCAGCAAATCGATCCGCGTGAAGGTCGGCGACTGGGTGGAGCGCGGCACCGTGCTGGGACTGTGCGGCAATTCCGGCTACTCGCCGCAGCCGCACATCCACGTGCAGGCCCAGCTCACGGAAACACCCGGCGCGGCGACCGTCCCGTTCAGCTTCGTTAGCTACTCGGAGGACGGCGTTTTCCACGCGAACGACCTGCCCAAGGTGGGCGGCAAGGTCGAGGCCCTGTACGCGAACAAGCGGCTCGATTCCGTCACCAACTTCGTCCTCGACGAGGAATACCGTTTTGCCGTGAAGCGCGGCGGACGCACGGCGGACGACCTCGTGCTCAAGGTTCGCATGGCTCTAGACGGATCGTTTTACTTCGACTCCGGCACGGGCGCTCTTTTCTTTGGGCGTTTCGAAGGCACATATTACGCCTACCGTTGCGATGGCCAGGATGCCCGGCTGCGGGCATTGTTCCTCGCGTTGCCCCGCCTCCCGCTTGCTTGCCGCGACGGCCTAACCTGGCATGACCATGTGCCCGTCGGACTGGTGGCCACTGGCCTGCGCGGCGCGCTGGTGGGGGTGGCCAGTTCGTTTTGGCATCCGTTGGCCCGTGTGCGCGTGACTTCGCGTTACGCTGGCGAACACCGGGTGGAAACCACGGTCGAATCCCGCCCGCTCGGCATCAAGCAGAGCGGCAGCGTGACCTTCGACCGCAGCAAGGCTTTTGCCTCCGTCACCTACGACGGCTGGGAATTCACGAGGAGGGAAAATGTTTAACGGTCCCTACTCACTCCGCCGCAAAGGAGTACGACGCGCCGTCTTCTCCCTCGCCC
>RFSE01000291.1 GCA_009924135.1 Pseudomonadota bacterium
CCCGCCCCGAGTACCTGCGGGCGGCGAGACGCCGCCCGCACTCGCAGGCGAGGACGCCTGCGGTACAGAGCCAACCGCCGGTTCATGGGGAGGGAGAACACGTCCGGTGCCTACGGCAATGATTCAACCAGAGTATTCCAGTAGCTGGTATGACCTATCCCACCATCTCCAGCCCCTGGAGTGGCCCGGTGCCGGAGCTGAACCGTTCGGACTCGAGGCCCAGGCGCTGGAGCATGGAGACGTAGAGGTTGCAGAGGGGCGGCGGGTTCTTCGCGTCGAAGGCGAGGTGCTGGCCGTGCTTGAAGCCGCCACCGGCCAGGAGCACGGGGAGGTTGCGCGTCGAATGGTTGCTCGCATTGCCGAGGTTGCTGCTGAAGAAGACCATCGTGCGGTCGAGCAGGCTTTCACCTTGTTCCTCGGTTTGCTTCAGCTTGGTGAGCAATTCAGCCAGGGTCTTCATCTTCTCGATTTCCACCGTCTTGAGCTGCGCGAGCTTGGCCGGGTCCTGGCCGTGGTGGGAAAGGTCGTGGTGGCCCTGCGACACGCCCTGAATCGGCGGCACGAGGCTGGTGCCGAGCAGGAGCATCGTGACGAGGCGGGTCGAGTCGGTCTGGAGGGCAAGGTGGATGAGGTCGAACATGAGCCGGTTTTTCCCGATAAGATCGGCGGGGTTCATGTTGTTCTGCGGCGGCGTGGCGGTGACCTTGGGCTTGGGCTTCTTCGACCATTCCTCGTTGATCACCAGCCGCTGTTCCAGTTCACGGACGCTGGTGAAGTACTCGTCCATTTTCTCGCGGTCGCGTGTTCCGAGCGTGGGCTGCAAGCGCCGCGCCTGCTCGCCCACGGTGTCGAGGATGCTCTGGCCGTCGCGCAACCGCCGTGCCTGCGCCTGCACTTCGTCGGGTCGGCCTTCGAGGAAGAGCCGCGCGAAAATGTTTGAAGGATAAAGGTCCGGTGGCACCAGCGCACCACTGCGCGTCCACGAGAGGCCGAAACCTTCGGCTGACAGCGCCAAGCTGGGGAAGCGTGTCTGGCCGCCGATTCGTTCGGCGGCAAACTGGTCCACCGAGATGCTGTTGCGGAAGCCCGCGCGAATCTCCGGGTGCGGTGCGCCGGTGAGAAAACTGTAGATGGAATCGTGGGTGGACCCGACCTCGGGATGCGCGAGCCCGGACATCACCGTGTAGTCGGTGCGGAAGTCCTTGAGCACGTCCAGATACGGGGTGGCTGCGTAATCGCGGCCCGCCTCGGTGGGGAAGAAGTTCGCGGGATGTACACCCAAGGGCGTGCAGATGAACAACGCCCGCCGGATCGCGGGTGTCTTGCCGGCGGCGAACGCGCGTGGTTGGAGCGATTCCAGCACCGGCAACGCGAGCGAGACGCCGGCGGCGCGGAGGAAAGTGCGGCGGGTGAGGGAGTTCATGGCAGGGGTGGGTTTACTCATTGGCGAGGCACAACAGCCGACCGGTGCTGGTGGTCACGAAAATTTTGCCGGAGGTTGCCGCCGCCCCGTCCCAGGCAAGCGGTTCGAACTTCGCGCGGGCCAGTTCGCGGCCATCAGCGGTATCGCGCAGGGTCACGTTCCCGCCCGGCTCGGCAAAGAACAGCCGGTCGTTGAGCACCATCAAGGCACGCGGATAACTGGCCGTTTCGCTGCCGGCAGGGAGGCTCCATTTCGCCCCGCTGGCGTGGAGCCGGGAGGCGGTGTGGGTGAGGCCAGCCTTGAACTGCTCCTGTTTCACTTCGACCCAGTCACCCTCAAACTTTGCGCCAGGCGTGAAGTCGGCCCGAAAAAGCGCGGCCTTGCGCGGACTGGTGCTGAACACGCTCGCATCGAGGCTCGCAGCCAGGGGCGAACGGGACTGCACGTCGGTGTAACGCCATGCGGTGCGGGGGAGCTTCGCGCCGCCGGCGGTCTCGTAATAGCCGCTGGTCTTGCGCAAGGTCTGCGCCCCGGTTTGCGCATCGAACGTGCACCGCGAGACGGCGATCGCATCGCCATCGCGCACCGGCAGGTCGAAGTGCCGGTACTCCTGCGGGCGGATCGTGCGCCACGGGTCACTTGCCATGCCGGCTTTGTCCTTCGGACGCGGGTCGAACGGTTCGGGCCAGGGCGAGTCCATGCCGAGGTCGTCGAATTTTTTCAGCCAGACCAGTTCGCCATTTTCCGGACGCACGCAGGCGACGCGCACGCCTCCGTCAGAGTTGGGGTGCAACCCCGCGCTCACGTAGGCGAGGCCGCGGCTCACGAGCACGGCCCCGGCGCAGGGCAGGGCGCTTTCCAACTGCCCGTAAGTCGAAATGCGCCGGTCGTCAGGGGCGATGCGCCGCCGCCAGGCCAGCGCGCCGTCGCTCGCACGCAACGCATAGAGCCAGCCATCGCGACATCCCAGCAACGCCAGCCCGCCGTGAAGCGCCGGGGGTCCGTCCAGCCGGCCGCCGGCGGTGAAGTGCCAGCGCTCCTTGCCGGTCGCGGCGTCCACCGCGATCAGCCGATGCGTATCGCACTGCGCGACAAAGACAGTTCCGCCTGCGACCACGGGCGCGCTCAAGGGACCGGCGGTCCAGGGGTTGTCCGTCCATTCCGCCGCGAGTCCACGCTTGTAATCTGGACCGGTGAACTCCGTGCTCCAGCGCACGTTTAGTTTGGTGGGGGCGGCAGCTATGGTCCCGGCCGTGCGGAATTCATCGTGCCGGAACATCGGCCAGTCGTCGGGGCTGACGGCGAAGTCCACCTTGGTGCCGAAGGCCGGGCCCGGCTCCAGCGGATGATTTTCCGGCGGGGCCGGAGCCGCCTCAGGGGCGAGGGCGATGTTGCCGTTGAGCATCGGAAAACAGACGCAGTGCTTCGGGAAAGTGTAAATCATTCCATTGGCCGGCACGTAGCCGCTGCGCAGGACATGGCACGCGCCGCGCGTGATGGAATTCGCGGACTGCGTCCGGGCGTAGAGGTCCGTGAAGTGCAATTGACCATTGATGTAAAAATTTTCCGTGAGCACGGGTGGGTAGCAATGGCCCCAGCCACGGTCGCCCGCGTAGTTGGCCTGAAACTTTTCGGCCGGGTTGGCGAGGTTCTCCGGATTGTAGGCGGCGATGCCGAACCCGTTCGGTGTGCGTGTCTCGGTGAGCAACTGGCCCTTGTGCCAGAACGCCGTGCAAAATTCGCCGTGCCGCGCGCTGCTGCCCACGCCGAAGAGCCGTTGCTGCTCCGCGCCGGTGCGGGCGTCCACGACGGCCAGCTGGAAATCATCGAGCTTCCGGCGATCCTTGTTCAGCCAAGTCTCCTGCCAGTTTGCCGGACGACGTACTTCAAACACGATGCGGTTCTCGCCGTAGCTCGCCAGGTCGGTGCGGCAGGCCCACTCATGCTGTTTCTGCCAGGCCAGCGCGCCGGTGGCCACGTCCCGCGCCGAGAGCGTGCCGGTCTTGGCCCCGTCGTGATCGTCACCTTCAATGCAATACACCCGTCCACCACCGGCTGTGATCGTGTGGGCCTTCGGCACCGCTTCGCGCCAAAGTACCTTAGCCGTGGCCGAGTCGTAGCAGCGCAGACCCGCGTCATCCACGAGGATGAGTTTGCCGTCATCCAGCAACATCACCGTCGCAGGCGTGCCGGCTCCGACGAATTCCAGCACCGGCCGCCCCGACGCCGCATCCAGTCCGCGAAACTTGCCATCCGCCATCAGGCCATACACGCGCTCGTCCCGGGCCACAATGAGCGCCGGCGGTTTGCGGATGCCCAGCTCCTTGGCCGGGAACAACTTTGCGCTCCACAGGGGCAGGCCGTTGAAGGCATCGCGGGCGAGCAGGGTGTCACGGTCCTGGATAAAAACCCGGCCATTGGCCGTGACCATGTCGGCCGCTTCCAACACCACGGTCGAGGAAAATAGCCACTGCACGCGCTTGGGGACGTTCACGGCGGAATCCCGCGAGACGGCGTTGCGGTCCGGTCCATGCCGCCACTGTGACCATTCGTCAAGCGAGCCGGGGCGGGGCTTGACGCTGCGCTTCCAGGCAGTTCCTTCACGAATGAGCAGTTCGCCGCCGGGCCGCAGGACCCGTTGCAGTTCGGCTGCCTCCATCCGCTGGGCATCAAGCACCACGAGCAGGGAAACCAGGTTGTCCATGAATGGCAGATGCCGCTCGCGCCACGTCTCAGCCGTCAGGCGGCCGCCCAGCCGCTCTGCATGCCAGGCCATCCGGGCGGTCTCCACTTCGCCGTCCGCGAGCGTGTGAACCAGGAAGCTTCCACGGCCGGCGATGTCCCGTGCCAACGCGGCATCCACTGGCCCGATCATCACGCACAGTCCGCCCTGGGCCGGGGACTGCACCACGGCTTGCAGGGTATCCGCAGTGCTGACGGCACCGGAGGCAGTGGTTGCTATGATTAGGACCAAGGCCAAACAGGCCGCTGGCAACCACCCGCGAACGCGTTGGTGTGGGCTTTTCGGTATTGCCAGCATGGTAACTGAACTGGTCATTTGTGTTGGAACAATTGGCTGGCAACCACTTCCTGAACCAGCGTTCGGAAACCGTAGTTCTTCGCCTTCACCCGCTGCACGATGTCATTGACCGCCGCCTTGTCGGCAGGTTCGAGGCCGTGGCCGGTGGCGTAAATTAAGAGCTTGGAGGTCAGGGAACGCGCGACCTGACCCTTGTCTGCGAGCAGAAGCTGTTTCAGTTCATCGATGTCCCGGAACGCGCGGCCGTCCGCCAGCACGTCGGAGGGGTCCACCTTGGGGCCTTGCAAGTAAGGCATGCGGCGACCGTCGATGGTGACCGATTTGCCGTTGCCGCTGCTGCGATAGAATTCCCGCCAGCCGCCGATCACGTCGAAGCTCTCCAGCGCGAAGCCCGGCGGGTCCATCTTCACGTGGCAGCCGGCGCAGGACTCCAGTTGCCGGTGTTTGGCGAGCTGCTCGCGGATGTTCTTGGTACCGCGGGTGTCGGGTTCGAGGGTGCCAACGTTCTCGGGCGGTTTGGGCGGCGGGGTACCAAGTAGGCGGTCGAGCACCCACGCGCCGCGCAACACGGGCGAGGTGGTGGTGCCGTTGGCAGTGACCTTCAGCACACTGGCCATCGTGAGCAAACCGCCGCGATGACTCTCGGGCGGCAGCTTGACCTTGCGGAACTCAAATCCACTCACGCCCGGGATGCCGTAGTGCTTGGCGAGCCGGCCGTTGAGCAGGCTGAAATCCGACGCGATGAAGTTGGTGAGGCTCAAGTCCTGCCGTAGGACTTCGGCAAAGAACAGCTCCGTTTCGCGCTGCATGGAGACCTTCAGCATGTCGTCGAACTCCGGGTAAAGGATGTGGCTTGGCACCGTGAAATCGATGTCCCGCAGTCCAAGCCACTGGCCGGTGAAGTTCTCG
>RFSE01000292.1 GCA_009924135.1 Pseudomonadota bacterium
CCGGCGGATTTGTTCCGTCCCTGAGCCGGGGACGTCGATTCGCTCGCAGGCAGAGCTGTCTGCGAAAACGCCAATAGCTTCCTTTACCTCCTGCTAACGACATTCGCTTGGCTTGACCGCCCGCTTTCGGGCTTAATCGCGCCCATGAAATTCGGCATCTGCAACGAAATCTTTCAGGGATGGAAAATTGAGGACACGTTCGCCTACGCGGCGAAGGCGGGCTATGACGCCGTTGAGATCGCGCCGTTCACGCTGGCCAATTACGTCACCGAGATTTCCGCCGCCGAGCGCACCCGCATCAAGGACGCGGCGGCCCGTTCGGGCATCGCGATTTCCGGCATCCACTGGGTGCTGGTGAAGGCCGAGGGCATGTATCTCACGAGCCCCGATGCTGCCGTGCGCGCAAAGACATCGCGTTATTTCTACGATCTCGTGGACTGCTGTGCTGACTTCGGCGGGAAGATCATCGTCGTCGGCTCACCCAAGCAGCGCAATGTCATGACTGGCGTGACCTTTGACCAGGCCTGGGGATGGGCCACGGACGTCTTCCGCAACGCAGTGAAGCGGGCGGAGGACCGGGGTGTCACCATCTGCTTCGAGCCGCTCGCGCCGAGCGAAACCAATTTCATCAACACCGCGGCCGACGGCATCCGTTTCACGAAGCAGCTCAACTCGCCGAATTTCAAGGTCATCCTCGACGTGAAAGCAATGTCCTCCGAAGCCAAGTCCATCCCGCAGATCATCCGCGAGAGTCGCGGAGATTTCGCCTATTTCCATGCGAACGATGTGAACCTGAAAGGCCCTGGCTTCGGGGCGGTGGATTTCACGCCCATCGCTGGTGCGCTGAAGGAAGTGGGCTACGACGGCTACGTGTCAGTCGAGGTCTTCGACTTCACCGAAGGCCCCGAAATCATCGCGACCAAGAGCATTGAGTACCTCAAGCGCGTTTTCGTGTGAGCCCCTAGGTTCGAGATGGGGTATTCTGACGGGAACCAAGGGTCAGGCTGCCACCGGCTGCATGGTTCCGATGACCTGGGCGGTGACGATGCGGTCGATGTCCAGCAGGGTTTTGACCACGCCTTTGATTTTGGCCATTCCCAGAATGTATTCGGTGCTCAGCGAGGAGCCGAAATCCGGGGTGGGTTCCAGTTCGGCAGGCGTGAGGTTGGCGACCTCTTCAACGCCGTCCACGAGGATGCCCAGGTTGAGCTTGCCGCCGACGGACGGTTGAACCTCGACGACCACGATGCAACTGCGTTCATGCTCGGCGACCAAGGGCAAGCCGAACTTGAGGCGGAGATCCACCAGCGGGACGATCTTGCCGCGCAAGTTGACGACACCCTTTACGAAGTCAGGCATCTGCGGCACCGGCGTGACGGGGCAGAGACGGATGATCTCGCGAACCTTGAGCACGGAGACTCCGTAGGACTCGCGGCCCAGCAGGAAGGTGAGATATTTGCCAACGAACGAAGTGGTCGCGGGCACGTTGGGAGTGGAGGATGTTGAGGCCATGCTGTTGTTAATGTTCTGATGCCCGCCAGTTGGATACTGGCTGGCTATTGGAGCGGCATCGCTCGGCTGGCATGGCTATCGGCACCGTCAGAAAGAACTTGAGCGAAGAATAGGCTGCTGGCGCTCAACCCGCCGCCAGGGTTGCGTGCAACTGTCGGAATCCGGCGTGCGTGGGGAACCGGCTGGTGGCTTCTTCCAGCCAGCCGCGCGCAAGTCCGTGCAGGGCTGGTTGACGCATGGTAATGGTAGCGCCGAGTTCCCACGGAGCCGAGTCGTCGGGCTGTTCCGCTGCGAGCCGGCAGCACAACCGCAGGGCGTCTGAAGCCTGCCCGTGTCCGGCGAGAAAGCGTCCGTAGTCCAGCCAGATCGCACGGGAGTCCGGGGCGGCCAGCAGGGCGGCGGTAAACGCCTCGTCTGCTCCGCGCCGGTCACCGGCAGCGGCCAGACTCATTGCGAGACAGTGCTGCGGGACGACCGTGTGAATATCCGGATGGAACGGGCCATTGGCGGGTTCATGGCGGCGGGCGAGAGTCCGGCGAAAGTGTTTCACGGCTTCGGCGACCAGTCCGAGTTTCAAACAAGCCAACCCCAGTACATGGCTCAGCGAGGCACTCAGTGCAGCCGGTTGCGTCCAAGGTTCTTGCAGCAATGCTACCAGCTCCGCCAGTCGGCCAGCGGCGAGGAGATGCGTGGTATGCTGCATCAGCAGGGTTTCGCGAAATTCCGGGGTGATGGACTCGGCGGGCAACTGAGCCATCCGATCGGCGGCGCGACGGTATTGCGCGAGCGCCTCGGATTGGCGTCCCGAGCGGGCCAACTCCAACCCTCGCTGCATGAGCAATTGCGCGTCGCCGGGGGTTTCGATTAGCGCCTGTTCGATCAGTCGCAGATTGCGTGCGACCTTGTCACCCCGGCGGGTTTCTTCGGGGGAGTAACCGTAATGCCGGAGCAGGGTCCTGCCGGGCTGTTGCGTCATGCCCCAGGTTTGCGCCAGGGCGGCAACGCGCGGGAAAATTTGTTCGTGGATGCGTCCGGTATAATACAGGCCGGGAGCATTGCGAAATAGTCGGGGCACGAAATGACAGCTCTCGTGCTCCCGCCCCGCATCGACGATGGGCAGACGGTAACCCAGTATGCCTTTTTGCAGCAGTTCCTCCGCGAGTCGGGCGCGACCAGAATCCTCCAGTTCTTCGTCCGCATCCAGCATAAGCACCCAGTCCCCACGCGCATCCCGCAGGGCTTCGTTGCGGGCCGCGCTGAAGTCGTCCGTCCAGTCCACACTGCGTACTTGCGCTCCGAAGGACCGGGCCAGGCTGATGGTCGCATCGGTGGACCCGGTGTCTACCACGATGATCTCGTGCGCCAGTTCAAAAATGGAATGCAGGCACCGGGGCAGGTGGCGTTCCTCGTTCCGGGTTATGAGGCAGACCGAAAGGCGTGGCACTGCTGGCAACCCGGGAAGTACAGGTGGCGGCTCGGTTGGCCCTGGCCGGGCCGGGCCGGTTGCCAGTTCCGACAAGATCTCCGCCGCTGCTTTCCACAGCGGGGCCAATTGACAGGCCCGACGGGCGCACTCCACTGCGGTCGCGTGATGCCCCTGCCGGGCGGCCAGTTGTGCCAGGAACACCCAGGCCTCGGGATGAAACGGTCGTTCACGGAGGGCGACACAGGTTGCCGCCCAAGCTTCAGCGGGACGTTGCTGCTCAACCCACCGGCGGGCGGGCAGCAGGGACCCGAGCTGCGCCACAGCCGGCCACGCGGAGTAGGAATTGGCGGATGAGGGCAGGGCGGCCATGGGGAGCTATTGGCGGATTGGGTGGCGGAAGTGGAATATCCTAATACGTGTCCAGAAGGTGGCCGTGTTATTGCAGCAGCTTGAGCACGCTTTGCGGCATCTGGTTGGCTTGGGCGAGCATCGCGGTGCCGGACTGCACGAGGATGTTCTGTTTGGCGAACATGGTGCTTTCCTGGGCCACGTCCACATCTTGAATGCGGGAACTGGCCGCCCGCAGGTTCTCCGCGCTCACTGTCAACTGATCGGTGGTGAGGTTAAGTCGCGACTGTGATGCTCCGATCGTCGCGCGATCGGTCGAGAGCTGGGTGATGGCCGCTTTGACGGCGGTCAGGGCGGCCGTGGCCCCGGCGACGGTGGCGATGGAGGCGCCCGTTGCCGCCGTATAAGCGGCTGCGCCCAGATTGGCGTTCGGCATGCCGAAGGTGTTGCCATCGGAGTCCACAACCACATTGAGGGTCGAGCCGTCAAACAGGCTGACGCCGTTGAAGTCCTTGGTCCCGGTGCTGGTGATGTACGCTGACAACTGGGTGAACTCGGCGTTGTAGAGGCTGCGGTCGGCGTTGCTCTTGGTCACATCTTGGGACAAGATGGAAAGCTCGCTCATGCGATCCAGGGCTTTGGAAACTTTCTGCAGGTAGCCGTCTTGCGTCTGGGTGAAGGACACGGCATTGCCGACGTTGGACCGGGCCGCATCGGTGCGCTGCACTTGCGCGTCCAAGCGCGAGGCCACCGCCAAGCCGGCGGCATCATCGGCCGGGTTCACAATCCTCGAGCCGGAACTGAGCCGGGCCAAAGACTGGGAGAGCAGCGTCTGGTTGGAACTGAGGTTGTTGGCGGCCACTTGAGCGGCCAGGTTCGTATTGATGACCATAATGGTGTGTGTGGTTGTACTAGCTGGTGTGTCTTTAGGTTATTTGGGGACGGAAGGGAGGGGGCTGGCAGCCAGTGCGGATGGCGGCACGGCACTCAGACGCGGGAGGACCGGACGTTCGGTGTGGAGAGCTTCGCGGTTGTTGCGCTGGATTTCCTCGTACACTTCCAACCGGTGCACGGGAATTTCGGACGGGGCCTCGATGCCGATCTTTACCACGTCACCGTCCACGCGGACGATCTTCACGCGGATGCGGCCGTCGATGACCACGCTCTCACCAAGTTTGCGGGATAAAATGAGCATATGCGGGGCTAGTTGCTGGCCACGGGCAGGGGGTGCTGCAGGGAGTAGTCGGCAGCGTTGGTGGGGACGACTTGCCGTCCGCGCAGGGTGCGGCGGTTGATGACCACAGGGCCTTTGAGGTTCACCGTGGCCCGGTTCTGGGGCCGCAAGGTGACGATGTTGAGCAGCATAGCATCGGCCGGGTTTTGCAACTCCAGCGCGGTGGCCTCGGCCTCGGCCAGATTGGGGGCGTAATTGGCAGAGACCTGATCGGGTGGCACTACGAGGAAGGCCAGCGAAGGGTCGCTCTCCACTTCCAGCCAGCAGAACGGCGCTTCCTCCGGTACGCTGCGCAGCACATAGTGTTTGTGGGTCTCGAACCCGAACAATCCCGCCGGCAGATGCACGCGGGTGACTGCCTGCAACACAGATGCGGCGGAGTTGGATTGAGCTGATTCAGTCGTGCACATAATTCACTTGGCACGTTTAGCAAAACGCGTGCCAGCCTTTGGGGAATGGGAAAAGCGGGCAAAATGATCTGGTTTGCCTGACAAGGTAATTTGTTGAGGCCTCCCGTCCGGCAAATTTTCCCTAACCAAGTCCGGTCGCAGGGCAACTTCGACCACCCTCGCTTCCTTTTGCAGACAAAACGGCCTGCCCCTAAACCTTCGAACCAACCGAGGTCAGTTCAACCCGAATGCCGAAATCGGGAGGCCGTCCATCGTAGCGCAGACTTGTAGTCTGCTGTCTCGCCGTCTTGCAGCCGGCAGGGCGTCCTTGGTACCGAGCGGCCCGTAAAAGTGCGTGGCGTCAGCGGGTTGCAAACCCGCGAAACAGCAGGCTGCAAGCCTGCGCTACCCGCTTCGGGTGG
>RFSE01000293.1 GCA_009924135.1 Pseudomonadota bacterium
ATTTGGTGCCGGGTTGGAATACACTAATCGCCCGCCTGCGAAGAGTTGTTGGGGTCCCCAGATTCACGTGTTTTCAACACCGGTGGGCGTGGCACCGTTAAACAACGCCATCTCGTCCGGTGCCAATGCCGCCGTGGTGGTCCCACGCTTAGTTGCCGGTTTGATCTGCACGGTGACAGCGCCGCGCTCTACCACCCGCCGCGTGACAAGGACATCTGCCTGCGCTTTATTCGGGTGGTGGTGGCGGAGCAGCACGAAGAAAGGTTGGAGGACAACCGCTACCTAAACCCGACGCTGCTGCGGGAGCAGAATCGGCCAACGAAAACCAGGATGAAGCTAGGCTCATGGCCTTGACCAGTGGCGCGGCGAGCTGAAGGCCTTGCTGCGTTCCTTCGTTTTACCCAGCGGCTACGATTCGAACCCAATTGCAGAACTTGACGCACACAACTTTGGCGAGCCAAAAGGGGCTCGCGCAACGCACGAGATGAGCTCACTGAACCCACACGCAGCGTACACGGAGCCCGCGAAGGAGATCTTGCGGAACTGGCCGGTCCAGACCCGCGTGCTGCTCCAGGCGTTGCGCACGGCACTGGGGACAGCTCCGGCGGAGTTGGCCTGGCCGGAGGGATTGGCCCCAGAGGATTTTTTGGCCGAGGCCGAACGGCACCGGGTGGTGGCGTTTCTTCATCAGCAATTGCCGGTGGCGATGCGTGCGCAGTGGCCGGCGCTGGCTCAGGAACAGCTCCGAGCCGCCGCCCGGCACTCAGCCGAACGGGCGTTGGACCGGTCCGTAGAACTGGTGCGGATAGCGCAGTTGTTCGAGGCCGCAGGCATCCCCTTCCTCAGCGTGAAAGGCCCGCTGTTGGCGCAGGCGCTCTACGGTGACGTAGGCTCGCGCCATGCGGGCGATCTGGATTTGCTGGTGGCTCCGGAACGCCTGGCAGACGCTGACGCGGTGTTGCGGGCCGCCGGTTGCCGCCGTTCGCAGCCAGATTTCGAGCTGACGCCCCGGCAGTGGCGCCAATATCAGCGGATCAAGCACGAGTTCGAGTATTTTAATGACACCACGGGTGTGCGCATCGAGGTCGAGTGGCGGCTGGAGGGGCTCGGGTGCCTGGCCTTTGACGAGTGGCTGAAGGCTGGCGTACGGCAGAGCCTCGGCGGCATTGAACTGGCTCGGCTGCCTGCGGAGCCAGAAGCGCTCTACCTGTTCGTCCACGGCGCGGGCCACGAATGGTTCCGCCTGTTCTGGCTGGTGGACGTGGCGCGGCTGCTGTTGCGCGGCGATGTGGATTGGTCGCAACTGCTGCGGACGGCTCGTGCGTACGGGGTGGAGTTGTCTGTCTGGCAGGGCGCGCGACTGGTGGAGATCCTGTTTGGCATCCCGACGCCTGGACCGTTACAGGTGCCGTCGGCGTGCGCGGCACGGGTGAGTTCGCTCGTCCACTCGGCGCTGCGGCGCATGTCCTTGGGTAAGACGGACCAGCCAGGACTGCGGGAATTGCTGCGGCAAACCCGATACCAACTGCGGCTGCGCCGGGGCTGGTCCGCCAAATCCGCCGTGCTGAGCCCCCGGCTCATGTCGCCGACCAACTGGAAACAATGGCCGTTGCCCGACCGCTGGTTTGCCCTCTACTACGTGGCTGCGCCGGGGTTGTGGTTGTGGCGGTGGTTTGCACGGCATCAACGGAAGGAAAGAACACGCTGATCCAGCCAATGCTATGGTCCGCCGCCAACTGCTACACTCGGGTCACCCTACAGCCAGTGGCGGTTGTTTCGATGTGCACGTCGTGTGCAAGGCAACCGCCAACCCCTTAGTGGTCGCGGTCCCGTTCCTGCGCTCTGGCCGATGCCTAGCAGAATTCTGAAAAGGGGTGGTTTTCCTGAAATCGCACTCCGTTTTGTGGCTCTGCATGCCCCTGCGGCGGGGTGTCGCATACGGCTTTCGTCGGCTCCAGACACACCGCAGGTTCCGGCGTCTCACTTACGCGCCTGATTGTGGTACGCACTACGCTCCATGTTTTGTGCCCGCCCGCACGCGTGGGGATGGTCCGCACAACTCGCCGCGCTTGCCCCCTCCAATCCACCAGTTTTCCCCAAACGCGTCAGGATACTCCGTCATGCGCGGGGCGTGGGCGTCAGTGAAGCGCATTACCCACACATGCCGATAACCTCTAAATTGATCCAACACATAAAAGGAAGCCACTGGCGATGGCTTCTTCATTCTTCACGCCGCCACCTTCCGAAGCCTGCTCCCCGGAGCGATTGCACGAGTTGGATGTCGATTTCCATCGCCACGCCAAGCACCTCGCCAAGGTCATCCCGGCCAGGGAACGTTGGCGGTTCGGTCTTTGATCGTAGAAATCCTTTCCCTCCTATCCACAACCGCTACCTTCAACCCCAACAATCCAATGTGGCTCTTCACAACCATCGGCTTCTTCAGCGTCGTCAAGAAGGACGGCGAGCATCATCTGACCGTTCGTGCCCGGTCATCGGCTGACCTCGACCGACTGCGCACCAGCTTCATGCCTGAATTGTCGGCCACCATCACCAAGAAGGGCACCGACTACCCTTTTCGTGCCACCATCAACCGGCAGGCCTTCGCCAAGGGCATGGCGCGGATCGGTGAGTCTATCGACTATCACAACTTCAAGGATGAGGTGGCGGATCGGATGGGGTTGGAACGGGCGCACACCTACCACCATGTCTGGTCGGCACTGAAGCGAATCGAGAACGAACCCATCCCACATGCGCCCACCAGCAAGTTCGCCATCAAAGGCCTGACCTACGGCGGCGTGGTCATCAACGCCGATGGCAAGCTGCTACTGCGGGAGCCGAAGGACCACTACGACGGCTATGTGTGGACCTTTCCCAAGGGCAAGCCAGAGCCAGGTGAGACTGAAGTGGAGGCTGCGCTCCGGGAGGTTTGGGAAGAGACCGGCGTGGTGGGCAGCATCGCGAAACGGATACCAGGTGAGTTTCAAGGTAGCACCAGCAAGACCATCTACTTCCTGATGACGGTGGAACGGGAAACCGGAGAGCTGGACGATGAAACCCAAAGCACGGCATGGGTGACAGTTGACGAAGCGGTGAGGCGAATCCAGCAGACGACCAACCCGATTGGCCAGAAGCGTGATCTGGCGGTGTTGAAGGCCGCCTCAGCACTCATCGGCTGACCATGGAAGCCAAACCAAGCACTCCGAGGTTGCTTGCCTCCAAGCCCCGGTTTCCTCACGATCCTCGCCGCAAGCACTGAAGGCGAAGCATGGAATTTAACTGTCACAAACTGGTAGTTGGGCCGTTGCACCGACCACTCTCCCATCCGTAATCTCCCGTGAGCGACCCCAACCTCTCCTCCTTCATCTGGTCTGTCGCCGATCTGCTGCGCGGCGACTACAAGCAGTCCGACTACGCCAAGGTCATCCTGCCCTTCACCGTCCTGCGCCGGCTTGATTGCGTATTGGAGCCCACCAAGGCCGCTGTTCTGACCGAACTGGAGAAGCGCACCGCTGCCAAGGTCAACCCTGAGCCGTTCCTGCTCAAGAAGTCGGGCCTGCTCTTCTACAACACCTCGCCTCTGGATCTGAAGAAGCTCATGGGCGATCAGGACCACATCGGCGAGAATCTCCGCGCCTACCTGCATGGCTTCTCCCCGGCCGTCAGGGACATCTTTGAGCGCTTCGAGTTTCACACCCAGATTGACCGCCTGCAAAAGGCCGGCCTGCTCTACCTCGTCACCGAGAAGTTTGCCAACATCGACCTCCACCCCGATGCCGTCAGCAATGCCCAGATGGGGGCCGTGTTCGAGGAACTCATCCGCAAGTTCGCGGAACTCTCCAACGAAACAGCCGGCGAACACTTCACCCCGCGCGAAGTCATCCGGCTCATGGTCAATCTTCTCTTCATCGAGGACGACGCGGCCCTGACCAAGCCCGGCGTGGTGCGGTCCATCTACGATCCCACCGCCGGCACGGGTGGCATGTTGAGCGTCGCGGGCGAGCACCTCACCAGTCTGAATCCCGACGCCCGGCTGGTGATGTATGGCCAGGAGTTGAACCCTGAATCCTACGCCATCTGCAAGGCTGACATGCTCATCAAGGGCCAGGACATCGCCAACATCATCTTCGGCAACACCCTCTCCGCCGATGGCCTGCTCGGAAAGTTCTTCGACTATATGCTTTCCAATCCGCCCTTTGGCGTGGAGTGGAAGAAGATCGAGAAGGAGATCCGCAAGGAATTCGAGGAACACGGCTTCAACGGCCGGTTCGGTCCCGGGCTGCCGCGCGTCAGTGATGGCTCTTTGCTGTTCCTGCTCCATCTCATCGCCAAGATGCGCCCGGCCAAGGACGGCGGCAGCCGCTTCGGTATTGTGCTCAATGGCTCGCCGCTCTTCACCGGCGGCGCAGGCAGTGGCGAAAGCGAGATTCGCCGTTACGTGCTGGAGAACGACCTGGTCGAGGCCATCATCGGCCTGCCCACGGACATGTTCTACAACACCGGCATCAGTACCTACGTCTGGATCGTCAGCAACCGGAAGCCCGCCGCCCGCAAGGGCAAGGTGCAGCTCATCGATGCCAGCGGCTTCTGGCAGAAGATGCGCAAGAGCCTGGGCAGCAAACGTAAGGAACTCAGCCCGGACCACATCGAGGACATCACCCAGATTTTTGGCCAGTTCAAGAAGGTGACGCGCAACGGTGTGCCCATCAGCCGCATCTTCAAGAACGAGGAGTTCGGCTACCGCACCATCACCGTCGAGCGCCCTGAACGGGATGCGAAGGGCAACGTAGTACTCAGCGCCAAGGGCAAAGGCAAAGGCCAGCCCGTACCCGATGCCAGCCTGCGTGACACCGAGAACGTTCCGTTGAGCGAAGGCGTGGAAACCTACTTCAAGCGCGAAGTCCTGCCCCATGCTCCCGACGCTTGGATTGACCACGAGAAAACCAAGGTGGGTTACGAAATCCCCTTCAACCGCCACTTCTACGTCTTCCAGCCTCCGCGCCCGCTCGTGGAGATTGATGCCGAGTTGAAGGGTGTCACCGACCGCATCGTGCAGCTCATCGGCTCCCTGAGTGCATGAACAAACCACGGCTTGTCCCACCACCCCTTTCCGGCTATCGTCATGCCCGGTGAATTCGAACAAACCAGCGACGACGCAGGTCCGCCCGCTCATCAGCACGGAGCAGATGGGCCGGATCTTGTCCGCGCGGCGCTCGATCACCTCCGAGGAGTTCGTTCGTCAGGTGGCAGCTCATCTGGGTCGCCCACCATCGCCCGCCAGAAGAAAGACCTT
>RFSE01000294.1 GCA_009924135.1 Pseudomonadota bacterium
CCCGGACCGAATTGGCCGGCTGGTGGGGTTGGTTGCCGGGCGTGGCGGGGAGGTCCTTGATCGTGACTCGCGGGACCGGAGCGGTCGCCGCCTTGGAAACGGCGGCGTAGCTGGCACCGTGGTTGATGATCGTTGTGTTGTTCACGGTGGTGTAGTTGTTCACCACCGTCGTGTTTTGATAAATGTTCACCACCTGTGCGGGGGCGGCCGCGTGCTGGTACGGGTGGCGATCGTAGAAGTGGCTGTTTTGCACGAAGGTGTATTGGTCGTGGCGCAGGCCGAACTCCAGGCTCACGCCGATACGGCCATCGAAATAGCTCAGGCCCAGTCCCGGGCGGTAGTGGGCCGCCGGGGGCAGGGGAGCCCAGCCGCAGTAATCGTTGTTGTGCCGCCAGGAGACCCAGGCCGGAGCCCAGACAGTGTCGGGCATCCAGACCCAGCCGAACCGGCCGTGTTGAGCCCAGCGCCCGTAATGAAACGGAGCCCAGCCCCAGGAGTAATCCGATTCCCAATACCAGCTGCAATCCGTGTCAACCCAATGGCCGCGCGGCCCGTACGGCCGCCAGCCGGGGTCCACGGTTGCAACCGTCGGCTGCCAGCAATAACCCAGGTCAGGCACCAATACCCACTTGCCGTAGGGTGAAAGGGGCTCGTAGAAGTAGCTGACGGTCACCTGCTGTTGCGGCGTGATTTCGACCACCGGGGCCGGGGCGGGCGGCGCAGGCGAGGCCACGGAGGCGACCGGAACCGGAGCCGGAGCCGGAGCGGGCGTCGGCGTGACGGCAGGGAGCAGGGCCTTCAAGGCCGGGTCCGAGATACCAATATCCTTCAGGTAAATCAGGTCATTCGCCGTGGGATTGTAGGGGACGCGGCTGTGATTGATGAAGGTGATCAACACCTCGTCGCCCACCCCCGCCTGCACGAGCTTGATGACATCGGCAATGGCGGGCGAAGACGCGACATAGGGCGGGGCCGTGACCGCCAAAGCCGGAGAGTCGCCAACCTGAGCAACAGCCAGCGGCGCGGGAATGAGGAAGGTAGTGGCCAGAATGGCGGCAGCCACCTGCAGGAGCTTCTGAGTCGTTTTCATAACTGCCCCATTGGACGCTGCGGCGGGGCGAATAGCTACTTAACTTGCCATTGATACCGGCTCGGAGTGGCATTGATTAACCTGATGAGTTGGTCATCCACTTGCCAAGGCTGGTAGCGGCATTGATCGCACGTTCTCATTTTTGAGTTAAACCAGCCCGCACGGAAGTCCTCAGTCTTGCCAAGATTTGTCCTTCAGTGAGCAATCCTCGTGTATCCGGCTTGGTGGCGAATTTGCATTATAAACCATGAAACCGAATGTGAGCGAATGGGTGAGGAAGGGGTTCGTGGGCTGCTGTCAGGTGGGGGCCGGACTGACTTTGATGGCAGTTTGCTCCACTGGGCTGCTGGCAGCGGATTCGCCCAAGCCAGGGGAGGCTCCGTGGATTGCCCCAGCACGCGCGGCGGCAAAACCCAATCCGCTCGTTTCGACCCCGGCTGCTTTGGCCCAAGGTCGGCAGTTGTTTGAACTGGGTTGCCTGCCCTGCCACGGGCCGACAGGACGCGGCGATGGGCCAGCAGCCCCGTCACTGGAGCGCAAGCCCGGCAATCTTACCGATCCCAAGATGTGGGAGCAGACGGACGGCACCCTGTTTTGGAAGATCAGCGAAGGGCGTACGCCGATGCCCACGTTTTCAGAAGTCTTCACCGAGGAGCAGCGATGGCAGATCGTGAACTACATCCGGACGCTGGCTCCGCGGGGGGAGGCGAAGACGGTCGCTCCGGTTGCGAGCGGCGTGCCCCCCGTGAAACCAGCGACTACGCCCGCTGCGGTCGTTCCAGCTCCGAACCCTGTGAAAGCTCCGGAGGTCACCACCGGCCAAGTTGTGACCATCCCCAAGGATCAACTCCAGAAGCTCATCGAAGACAATCAACGGCTTCAGCAGGAAATGGCGGAGATGCGGGTCTTCAAAGCGAAGATGGAACAGTCCCTGAAGCAAACGGAGACGGTGAAGACCGAGACTGACCAGACGCTGGGCGAGCTGGAGAAGGAACTCAAGGACGTGAAGAAGATGGCGAAGGACTCGTTCCCGGGCACCACGAAGATGCTGATCTCCGGCTACGGGTCGGCCGGCTTCAACTCCCAGAACAACGGTGGTACCCGCAGCTTTTACGCCACGTTCAACCCGATCTTTCTTTGGAAGATATCCGACCGGCTTTTGTTTGAAGGTGAGTTGGAGGCGGAGTTAGGCGGTACGGCGACCACGCTGAGCCTGGAGATGGCCCAGATTTCCTACGTGATGAACGACTACATGACGCTGGGAGCCGGTAAATTCCTGAACCCGATGAACTTCTTCGTGGAACGGCAGCACATGGCCTGGGTGAACAAACTTCCCGACAAGCCGCTCGCCGTGTACGACGGGCTGCTGCCCGAGGCCGAGGTGGGCGTGCAGTTGCGCGGGGCTGTGCCGCTGGGTGACATGAAGCTTGGCTACGCCGTGTATGCCGCCAACGCGCCTCAGTTGAAGACCGATGTGGCCGCCGTTGCGGCCAGGGATCTGGGCACCTTCGAGTACGATAACTTTGACAACGTCGGCCGGCACATTGCCTACGGGGGCCGGCTTGGCTTCCTGCCCATTCCGGAGCTGGAGTTCGGCTATGGGCTGCAGTATTCCGATGTTTCTCCGCCGGGCGGGCCGGGCCGGGCGAATACCCTGTTGCAGTCCGTGGACGGCAGCTTCGTAATGGATTCCGCCGAGTTGAAAGGCGTGCTGAACCTCAAGGCCCAATGGGTGTGGTCGCAGGTCGGCTCCTACCTCTACGATCCCACGGCGGCGATCGGTGGCCCCTATGCCTTCAAGAACTACCGCAATGGTGGCTATGCGCAGATCGCCTACCGGCCTTCCCGGCTGGAAAACGAATGGCTCAAGAATTTCGAGCCGGTCTTCCGGTTCGATGTGTTAAACCAAAACCACACGCCTACTGGCACGGACGAGCACCGTTACACGATCGGGCTCAACTACTGGCTCGGTCCCAGCACGGTGGTGAAAGCCGCCTACGAAATGGACCGCCAGCGGGGTCCAAACGCGGCCCCGTTTGATGCCTTGCTGTTTCAATTCGCCACCGGTTTTTAACGAAGGGAGCCCCTACTTATGAAACGCCTTTTATCCCCCACGACGGTGCTGCTCGGGTTGTTCACGCTGGCTCTGGCCCTGGTTGGTCTTGCAGGTTGCACGACCACTCCCGCCTCATCCACCCTGGCAGGTGGCAGTTCCGTCCCCAATGCCGGCGCGGCCAAGTTGTGGGCGCAGAACTGCGCGCACTGCCACAATATCCGGACGCCCAGCGCCTACAGCGACATGCAATGGGATGTGGTTACGCTGCACATGCGGGTGCGGGGCAATCTTACGGCCGAGGAGCACCGGGCCATCCTGGCGTTCCTGAAGTCCGCGCATTAGCCCCGTCAAGCCTGCTGTTTCCGCCACGCCTGCCAGTCAGCCAGCGTGGCCTGCACCATGACTTCGGCGGCCTGACGGAGCCATTTGGTTTTGCGTCCGGCCAGATCGCGGAGCACGGCGGGCACGGCGCGTTGCGTGCCCAGGTGGACGTTGGCCAGTTCCCGGCCCATCGCGCGCAACAACTTTTCGGCGTCGTGTTCCCGGGGCAGTTGGGACAACTCGATCCGGCTGCAATAGGGCGACAGGCGTCGTACCACCCAGGTGCCGTTCATCATGAGAAAAGGATCGGGCGCACGGACTGAGCTGCCGAGTATTTGAGGATAGTAGATGTGCGGGTCGGAGGTGCCTGCCACCCAGGTGCACGCCGAGGGCAGCAACGCCTTCGCTTCCCGCGCCAGCATGCCGCCGCGCCAGCTGGCCAGGGCGGTGAACCGTTCCCGTCCCAGGCTTCCGAGACCCGCCCGGCGATGAGCGATCCGGAAAGTCAGGCCCTTTTCCGGCAGGGCTTGTTGGAGCATCGCTTTAACCTCGGCGGGAACTTTTTTAACCGGGGGCAGGGCGGTGAACTTTTCCCAGTAGCGCGTGTGATCGCGGAGCTGGCTGGTGACCGCAGCCCTCAGCCAGGGATGCTTCTCCGACAGCACGAACGGTTCGCCCACGCTCTCCAGAGCTTTGGAATAGCCCTTCAGGATGGCGGTACAGGCGTCGTCGGGGTCAAGCGCCACATGCCGTACTTCAATGGCCAGCCGCGCGCTGGTCGCCAGACGGACCAGGTCCAGCGTGTAGGGCAGGGGAAATGCCTCGTCGAAATCGTTGATGCCCCAGACCAGCCGACCTTCCGCATCCCGCCAGGTGCCGTAGTTTTCCACATGCAGGTCGCCCACGGCCAGCACGGTGGGCGCGGCCGCCAGTTCCGGACATAGCGCCGAAAAAATCTGCGCCCAGCGGTAAAACGTCGCGCGCAGAAACGAAAATGCATCCCCCGCCATCAGCTCGTGTTTGACGGACAGGTCGTCCTGAACGATGCGGATCTGCCCGGCCAGCCAGGCTTCATATTGCCGGGTCGCTTGCTGGATGCTGGGAGGGGAAGTCATGAGGACGGTGCTGGGAGAGTCATGCCGCCACATGGGGCAGTCAACTCTGCTGGTGGTGGTAATTGTGGCGGCAGGCATCATGCCTGCCGGAGAGGGCGGCGTCCCGCCGCCCGGAAAAAGGGCCGCAGTAGTCAAATGGGCTGGGAAGTTCGAGGTCCCTTATGGCGGGGTGGCGTTTCTTCCGCCGGGCGGGACGCCCGGCTCTACGGCAGGCAGGATGCCTGCCGCCACCTTTGGAGGTTTCAGTTCCCCGCTACCGGCTGGCACCTGCGGTTTGCGCTCCTACTGCTTGTCCATGCCATACACCAGGATTATGAATGTCCCGGCGATGGCTCTGGGCCGTTCCTAGGAGCCGGCTGCTTGGGGGTCGCCGGCGTTATACCAACTACGGGAATAGTTTGGTAAGATGCAGCGAGTTGCTACTTGCGCAGCCGTACTCCCTCACCCCGGCCCTCTCCCGCTGGGAGAGGGAGCCCCCAAGCCCGACTTGGTGGCAAGGGGCAGCGATTGGACAATGGCGGCCGAAGTTTTTCCCTCTCCCCCATCGGGGGAGAGGGCCGGGGTGAGGGGGCAAGCCGCACGAACAGAAGGAATGGT
>RFSE01000295.1 GCA_009924135.1 Pseudomonadota bacterium
CTGCTGCGACGCCAGCTTGCGGTAGTGGGAGATGATGCGGCGGAACTGGGCGGTGACCTGGGGCGTCGCGTTGGTGTTCTTGGAGACGTCCAGCACAAAGTTTTCCATCATCACCGAGGGGTTGCCGGAGGCGGCGTAGTCCTTGTAGTAGCTGGAGAAGTTCCCGCGGAGGAGCCCCACGCTCTCGACGATCTTGGCGAACGCCTGGTCGCAGCGGGGGATGTGCTTCTTGACCTCGCCGACCGAGGACATGATAATCTCGACAAACTCGTCGACGTCGACGTCGGGCGCCGACAGCGCCTCGTAGACGTCGTGGCTGACGGCGAGCATCTTGTGGAGGACCACCAGCAGGAACTCGCGGTCGCCGCCGGCCGTGTCGCCGTAGATCCGCTTGAAGTTCAGCTGCGGGAGGTCCGGCAGCGGGGCGAACACCTGGCCGGCCTCGCGCAGGAACTTGTCGCGCAGGTTGGCCTTGTCCTCCAGCGAGCGCTTGTGGACGATCAGGTTCTTGCAGGCGACCAGGATCGTGTTCACCAGGCTGCAGGTCTTGACCGCCGCGAACACCTGCTCGAACTCGGCGACGGCCGCCTCGGGGACCCGCGCGTAGTCGGCGGCCGTCCAGCCGGCGGCGGCGGCGACGCCGGCCAGCGCCGGCAGGTGGGGCGTGAAGTCGGGCGCGCGGAAGCTGGCCGCCTGCTGCCCCTGCAGGGCGGCGACGTACTTGGCGAGGTGCTCGCGCATCTCGGGGAAGCGGGCCATCAGCGACGCGTCGCGCAGCACGGCGAGCAGCCGCAGGAAGCGGTCGACGTGCTCCCGCAGGCGCAGGTACTTCGCGTGGGTGACCGGCAGGCTGCTGTTGCCGGAGCCGCCGAGGACCCCCTGGAACATGTCCATGATCTCCTTGTTGGCGAGCGTCGCGTTCACGACCTTCGACTTGATCCGGCCGGACATCTTGCTATCAGAGGCGGGCTCCGCGTCCAATTTGCAGCTGCCGCTCGCCGCGGCGGGGCGGTAAGCAGCTGCCGCGGCGAGCGGCAGCGGCGGGTGGCAAAAATGAATATAATGCAACAAGCATATTGATGGCTGCAGTGACGGAACTGCCAGAACCGGGCAGTCCTAGCAAGGCTGCCCGGTTATTTGCGATGTTACTTATATTAGAGCGCGCATCGGAGGTTACCCCTGTCGGATTTAAAGAAGGCCAGGCGCTATATGCTGCGCTTCATGGAGTCGACGAGGAGGCGGCAACCGTTGTCGCCGCCGCCGCTGTTCGCAACTCTTTCGCCGACTTTCTCGCGCAGCGCGCGCCTGTCGAGTACAAGTGCGGCTGTAAAGAACGTTTCGGCTTTTCAACATGCCTGAGCTGTCTGTCGTTCAAAAAACCAGTCTGCTGTCCCGGGTGTCTGAATACACCGAATCGGAATAGAGCGATTCGGGACATACCGCGAGAAGGGCTATCGTTTAAAGAAGACTACTGGGGCTGCAAAATCTGCCTGGACCACAGGGTGTTGGAGTGCTGCCCCAGCTGCAACGGGCTCGGCATCAGCCCCCTACAGGAATACTGGGACAGGTGCAGATGCCACACCCCTTTCATCGAATGCGACGGCAGATGCGCGTCTCGCCTTGCCGACCCTCGTGCCGCCAACGCGGTAGCTTACTGGGTGCCGAGGCCCGGCGCAGTCTGCACAGTTTGTAAGGGACGTGGCTGTTTTCCCATCACTGAAACATATATGTGTCTTGGCAGCCCTACTGCGGATGCGAATCGCCAGCGGCTAGCTGTCTACAAAGAACGCAAAATGCTCATATACGCAAGCTTTATTAGGAGCCTCTGTAAGCTGATCGTAAATCTAGTTATTCACGATGATGGGGCCTCTACATGCCTTTCTAGCGTGCGGTCAGCGGCTAGTTTGATGTTTATGGCACTAAAAGCAACAAGATTAATTTGGACAAATGATGGCGTGGCAGAAGTTGCGGCTGCCTCGGCAGAAGTTGCGGCTGCCTCGGCAGCCGGATTTAATCTTAAATCTGATATAATTGAATCTCTCGAGGCGACTCGTTCGGATCTCTGTTTGTTTGGTAGTAAGAAGCCGTTTATCAATGTGAAAACATTATTCCATGTGTTTACATTAGTTATGCCCCCTCTTAAAAGAATGATCTCCATTTTATCTCCGGGCGAAATCGTTGGCTGTCCGGCTCAAGATTCCGACAGCGCGGCCGGATTTCGCGCGTGCGGTATTGGCGTTGAAGATGGGGCTTCGTGTTTGGCTAGAACGCGCAGTGGTTTCACTTGGCGGCTTACAGAATATGCGCATCTATTGCGTAGAGGATGGCCCGAATTAGATTCGATATATGTATTGAACGGTCGTGTACCTTTAGGTCATCAGGACTTTGAGTCGTTGTGTGATCTCATACATCAGCTAAAAGAACTGACCGTATGGAACGAGTAGTTGCAGTGCGATCTCAATTTTTCAATCTTGCCGCTCGCCGCGGCGGGGCGCTAATTCAATTCGAAGAATTGGGAAAACGATGCCATTTTTTGCTTACCGGCAAGATTGGCGCCCCGCCGCGGCGAGCGGCAAATTTGAAGAATTGAATTAGCGCCCCGCCGCGGCGAGCGGCAAATTTTAACATTGGTAAAACATGTAATCCGCGAAGGCGGCAAAGGGGGTGCCGGCCGTATGCTTAGAAGCGCAAATTGCAATTCTTCGAATTGCAATTTGCGCCCCGCCGTGGCGAGCGGCAAAAATGATTTTAATATGGTCAGCCATATTAGCCAGAAAAATCTATATGGCCATCGATGCAAATAGCGACCGCGAGGCCGCAAATGGTGGCCCAATCGCACAAGATCGAGTTCCAGAAACTCGGATCCCGCAATTACTAGAGATTATGACACGTCAGGAGCCGGCGCAATTTATCGCGCCGATTGAAACGCGACTGGTATGGGCCGCGCTGTACGACAGTGACCCAGCCACGCCCGGCCGCCGTGCGGCGGGCGCGCTGGCGGCCGCTGACGCCCGCGCCTCTTTCTCCGCCACGCTCGCGATCCTCGCGCCTCTCAAGTTCGAGTGTGACTGTGAAAACCGTTACGACTTTTCAACATGCGTGAGCTGCCTGTCGTTCGAAAAGCCAATACGCTGTCTGAAGTGCCTCAACAGTTCCAAAAAGATTTGGAACCCACAACAAAAGGGTGGCCCGTTTGGGCCAGACTCCTGGGACTGTGATCACTGCCTGGACCACGGGGTGCTGGAGTGCTGCCCCGACTGCAACGGGCTCGGCCACAGCTCTCTAGAGAGAGACTGGGAAAGGTGCATCTGCCAAAACCCTTTCACTGACTGCCGAGGCCTGTGCGCGCCTCGCGGCGCGCCGCGCCTCGCGGCTGGGCGTTTGTGCTGGGTGCCGAAGCCTAATACAGTCTGCGCCACTTGTATGGGCCTTGGCGGGCTCTGCAACTCTGATGCGGCGCTGAGCCCCGCTCGCGATGTAGCGCACCGCCAGCGGGCGGCTGTCTACAATGATCGCGAGGCGCTCATACACGCGGCCTTAATTTGGGATCTCTGTAAGCTGAGGGTAAAGCTGGCCGGATTCAAAACTAGGTTCTGCGGAAATGCTCTGGAAACGGCCTCTCACTTGTTGGGTGAGGTATTGTCTATTGCCGAAAGGGCTCGCGACCGAGGTGCGGCGGTTGCTGCTGCCGAGGCGGCCGGCTTTAATGTCGCGGTTGACAGAATACTCAAATCGACGGATCAGCAGATGCTTGAAATTATGGAGAAGACCCGTAATTGGGAAAATCAGATAATCATCGAAAACAGCCGTAGACCCCTTTTGCGATATTTACGTCATCTTGATTATGATTTGAGCGACTTAGTTGGAACCAAAGAACCCAGCAGCGCGGCCGGATTACGCGCGTGTTTGGATTCCACATTCAGAGGGCAGATGTTTGAAAATATGGAGAAGACCGGTGACCGGGAAAGTCAGCAACCCCTTTTACAACACTTACATTCCGATTACGATTTGAGCGACTTAGATGGGACCAAAGATCCCAACAGCGCGGCTGGATTACGCGCATGCGGTATTGATGTGGAAGATGGGGCTTCGTGTTTGGATTTCACAATCAGGGGGTACAAGTGGCGCTTAATAATGTATGTGTACCTAATGCGTAGAGCATCATTTGCGTTAAATACGGGGAAAATATGGCACAAACAGGTATCTCGCATATTCTGGGAACCGGTGCCCACTCTGTCTATGCTCTTAGAAAACCTTGCCTTGTGCCACGAGTAGTTGCTGGGCGCTGCGCCATTTTTGCCGCGGCAATTCAAAGAATTGCAATACTAGCGAAATTAGAAAAAAAGCATATTGTGAATATGTGTAACTAATGGCCTTTGTCAAGTACGCAGAGAACTTCAACCACAACATCAAGGTGCTGGCGCGCGACCTTGCCCGCCAGTTCCCGAACGACGCCATAGTCGCCCGCATCCAGAAGCGGACGTCGGCGATCATCGCGCTCGACCCCCTCGCGGTGATCGATGTCGCCGGGAGAAGTAAGATTGCGATTGCGATTGCGCGATCGCGTGCAAGCTCTAGTCGTCGTTCGGCACGCCCCCCTCGTCGTCGGCAGGCGCCATGCTCTCCTCGCGGTTCGCGAGCCAGGCGCGCTCCATCATGTCGTCTTGGGGGTCGTGCTCCTCTTCTTCGACGCCTCCGAGCCGATCGGCAAGGTGGACAAGCAACTCGCCGAAACGGTCGTCGAGGATGCGAAGCCGGTGGTGCTCGTGGTCAACAAGTGGGACCTGTACGCCGGCGGAGTGGAGCGGAAGGAATGGATCGAGTACCTGCGGCAGACGTTCCGCACGATGCCGTGGGCGCCGGTCGAATTCGTGACGGCGAAAAACGGCCGCAACGTCAAGACGGTGATCGACACCGCGCAGCGGCTCTTCCGCCAGAGTCAGACCCGCGTGCCGACGGCGCGGCTCAACACGATCCTCCGCGCGGCCATCGACGCCAACCAGCCCCCGGCCGACACCCGCGGCCGACCCGTCCGCATCTACTATGCGACGCAGGTCGAGACCGCGCCGCCGACGATCGTGCTCTCGACCAGCGCGCCCAAGAGCCTCACGGAGGCCTACCGTCGCTATCTGATCGGCGCGCTCCGCAAGCAGACGCCCT
>RFSE01000296.1 GCA_009924135.1 Pseudomonadota bacterium
CAACGGGAGCATGGTCCCCGGCGCGGCAGGCAGCCAGTTGGTCTTGAGCAATCTGAGCCAATTCCAGGAGGGACTTTACAGCCTGAATGTCACCGGACTTGGGGGAAGCATCACAAGCGATCCCCCAGCCTTGGTGATCAGCTTGCCTGCCGTCAGCGACTCATTCGCCGGCGCGGACGGCTTCGACGGGGCCATCCGCGACACCGTCAACTGGGGAGATATCGACTTCACGAAATCTTCTCTCAACACCGCTCTGATCCAGGAGTCCAGTCGGCTGGTCTTTAGCCAGAACAACACGGCAGACGCGGGTGTTTACCGGGTCTGGAAAAAAGGTCTCGCACCGGCAAATCAGGACTGGGAGGCGCGCGTTCAGGTGCAAATGCCGAATCTGGCCTTTGCCTCGAACGGATATGTCGGAGCAGGCTTGTATGTGCTTAACGCCGCCAATCCCGGCGACCGGCTCAATTTGGAAATCGAGATCGGCAAGGACAACGGTTTTGCTTACCGAGACTTTTATGTCACCCATACTCTGGATGACGTGGATCAGTTGGGACAGGACGCCTTCGCCCCGGCCACCAACACCGTAGGTTTGCTGCGAGCCCGCTGGTTGGCCGCCTCGGGGGTTTTGTTTTCCTTTCAGCGCACTGGGCACCGTGTTCGCCTCGCCACCCGGGGCCACCAATCCCGTAGGCTTGGGACAGTCCGTCAGCGGAACCTACCGGTTCGGCTTCTTCAACCGCCTGCCTGCCAACCCGGCCGCTCCGACCGTTGCCGAGGCTGACTTGACCGGCTCACCGCTGGCAGCCGGCACGCAATTGGTCCTGAAGTTTTCCAAACGCACCAATGACCACGTCAGCTTTTTGGCCATGACAGCTGACGCCGCAGTTTTGTCCGACGTTGGCTATGCCGTAAACCCCTCTGGCAATGAACTAACGGTTCGCGCCCGGGTGGTGGACCCGGTGGCGTCCGAAAGCAATAACCCAGACACCGTTGGCGCGGCGTTTGGATTGCTGGTCCGGCTCGCCCCCACACCCACCGGCCCCGAAAACTTCCGGGGCACCGTTTTTGTCACAGACATGCTCTACCATGACGTGGAGCCGCCCGGGCCGGGCGACGCCGCCCAGACCTCGACCAATTACATCGGCCAGATGGTCTCACTGGCTGCCAAGGGCATCTCGGCTAGCACGGCGACGTTCCATGCCTTCATCCCGGAGCGGCTGTTTGCCGCGGGTCGGTCCAATGGGGTGGATGTCACCGGCGAGAATTGCCTGGGTTACCGCACCTACGTGCAGCTCACCGGCAGCAGCAATGGCTTCTTCAAGCTGAACGATCCGCCCAGCAGTGCGTTCACAGATGCCAACTTTGACAGCGACGGAGACGGTAGCCCTGATGCCATCTGGCGCTACAAGATCGCGAACTCCACGTGGTCCCGGCAGGTCATAGGCTTTGGAAAGGCAGAAAGCTCCGCCCCGCCCGCCATCACCACCAGCCCTGTCAGTCTCTCGGTCAATTCGGGCTCCCTAGTCACTTTCAGCGTGGTGGCCAGTGGTGCCGGCCCGTTTGGTTATCAATGGCTCCGGAATGGCACGGCCTTGCCGGGAGCCAACAATGTAAGCTTGAGCTTCAATGCCACTAACCGCGCTATTTCGGGAATCTTCGCCGCAATTGTCACCAACATCTATGGCAGCGTCACCAGCAGTCCGGCGCGGTTGCGGGTGCTGGTGCCGCAGCGGTTGCTAGGCCCGGAGCGATTGGGCGACGGGCGACTCCGCCTGCGCTTCGGTGACCAGGATGGCGGGTTGGCTGGTGCGGATGATTTGGGGGCTTTCGAGGTCTACGCGACCACCAACGTGTTCAACACGAACAGTTGGGTGCGCCTCACCAACGGTTTGGGCGTCGTTGATGGTCAGGTGCAAATCGAAGACGCGGGCCCAGCCTCCTTGGAGTCCGCTTCGTCCTTGTGGATGATCAGACCGAGGTGGCCGCCGCGCTGGCGGCAAGTCTCGCGCACTATGCGCGGATGGTCTGTGCGGGCGTCTTTGCGGACGGACAGCGGGCGCTGGACCATCTTAAGCGCCGCCGGGTAGATTTGGTGCTGCTGGACTTGCTCATGCCGGCCATGCCGGGGGTGGAATTCCTCCGGCGGCTGAAGAAGCAGGCCGGCGCGGCCGTGCCGCCTGTGCTGGTGCTAACTTGTGATGACTCGGACCGGGCGGTGGCCGAGGCGCTGGGCTGGGGGGCTGATGGCTTCCTGGTCAAGGGCACCGGCATCGAGGCTCTCACCCGCGCCATCGCTAACATCCGCGAAGGCGGGGCCGCGCTCTCGCCGCACCTGACGCGCCGGCTGATCCGGCGGGCGTATGACACGCCGCCGCCGGGCCTCACGCAGGACGAGCAGCTCACGCCGCGCGAGCAGAACATGCTGGACTATATGAGCCGGGGCCTTTCCTACACGGAGATTGCGCAGCACGAAGGCATCAGTGCGGAGACGGTGCGCACGCACTCGCGGCGCATCTTCCGCAAGCTGGGCGTGCACAGCCGTTCCGCCGCAGTGGCGCTGCGCTGGCGGGAGGCGCAGGCGGAAGAAAATACCCGGCCCGGGGTATAGACATTGCCCCCCACAGATCAGCTAAACTGTTTGACATGTCGTCAAATTCAGCCGGGGCACCAGACGGAGCGTCGCGTTCCTTTGCTGGGCTTCCAGCCTTGCTCGACAGTCAAGGCAGTCACCTTGGGGTGCCTCCGCAAAGCGCAGTTGCGGACACGGACAATGACATGACGGCCAGGGCCCTGGTCCTCGATGGGGCATTCCCCTTCTGCATGGAGGCCATAATAGCGGTGGATTTCAATGGGCTTGTGTTGGATATAAATGTCCCAGCGGAGCAAATGTTAGGCTGGCTCCGAAGGCAGGCTGTGGGGAAGTCCCTGATGGATTTTATCAGCTTGACGGGGGTTTCCCCAGAGTGTGCGTCCGACCAGGCCTCGTTCAAAAACCTCACCGAAACTGCCATGCGCGAGCAGCGGCGGGTGGAGGTGATGATACGGCGACGGGATGGCACCCTCTTCCCGGGTGAAATCTCGCTGGGCAAGGGGCAGATGGTTGGATTCGCTTATTACTCCTGCCTGGTGCTGGACATCTCGCGGCAGCGTGCGGCCGAGCTGCACCTAAAGCGGGAGCTGCAGTTCAGCGCGGCGATGACTGCCCTGGCGCTGCGCATGAACCACGCCGGGCCGCTGGAGCAGGTCCTCTCCGGTGCGCTGGAGCTGTTGCGCCAGCAGTATCCCACGCTCACCCTGGCCTATTATGGCATCCCGCCGGGCCAGCGGTGCGGGGCTTGCGGTGCCTGCGTGGCCAGCGAGGGCCGCAGCCAGCCCCACGGGCAGGCGGAGTTGCCCACCCGGCTGGAGGCCGGGGTGCCGGCGCAGTTGCTGGCCGAGCTGCAGCGGCAGTGGCCCGCCGCGGCGCAGCAGGCCGTGTGGCACTGGTTGCCGGTGCAAAATGAGAACCAGCTGCTGGGCTACCTGCTGGTCTGCGTCTCCACTGGGCCGACCCCGCTCGCGCCCATCCAGCTGGAGACCTTGGTCCAAGCGCTGGCCTTGGGCATCAAGCGCAAGCAAGATCACCGGGAGCTGCGGCGCCTGCAGCTGGCGATCGACAGTGCCTTTGAAGGCATCGCGCTGCTGGATGCGCAGGAAAAGTTTGTATACCTTAACCCGGCCTACGCCCGGCTGCACGGGTATGACAGCTCGGCAGAGCTGGTGGGTCGAACCTATCACCTGCTCTATTGCCCTGCCGTTATCGCACGACTTGAGCAGGAGGTGAGGCCTCAACTGGAGAAGACCGGCCATTGGCGTGGCTCCTTAACCGGCGTCAAGAAGGACGGCACGGACATCCCCAAGGAAGTGGACCTGACCGTGCTGCCGGATGGCGGCCTGCTGTGCCTGTGCGTGGACAACTCCGAGCGGCTCAACGCCATGGAGTCCCTGCGCACGGCCAACGCGGCGTTGCAGCGGTCAGCGCGGTTCAAGGACGAGGTGCTCGCCAACATGAGCCATGAGCTGCGCACCCCGCTCAATGCCATCATCGGCATGGGCGAGTGCCTACAGCTGGGGACCTATGGGGAGGTGAACGAGCGCCAGGGGCGCTCTGTGCAGACGATTCTGAGCAGTGCCCGGCACTTGGCGGAATTGATCGGGGACATCCTGGACCTGGCGAAGATCGAGGCCGGCAAGCTGACGCCCCAGAAACATCTGCTGGACGTGCAGCGGGTGACAGAGTTGGTGGCGGCGATGTTCCGCGAACGGGTGGCGACCAAACGGCAGTCCCTGGTGGTGCAGGTGCCGGAGGGGTTGCCGCCGCTCTACACGGATGAGCGACGGCTCAAGCAGATCCTGGTGAACCTGCTGGACAACGCGATCAAGTTCACGCCGGACGGGCGGGCGGTGGGCCTGGAGGTGCGGCGGGATGAAGGGGCGCACCGGGTATTGCTCACGGTGTGGGACGAGGGCATCGGCATCCCCGCGGCCGACCAGCAGCGGCTGTTCCAGCCGTTCGTGCAGCTGGATACGGGCTTCGCGCGGCAATACGCCGGCACCGGGCTGGGACTGGCCCTGGTGCAGCGGCTCAGTGAGATGCTTGGCGGGACGGTGCACCTGGTCAGCCATGAGGCCCGGGGCTCGCGGTTCACCCTGTCCCTGCCGGATGAAGCGCCCCGCCCGGCCGCCGACGCGCCCAGCGCCGGGGCGGCCGCCCTGGCGCCCGTGCTGCCGGTGGCCATCCGGCGGGAACGCAAAACGCTGGTGCTTCTGGTGGAAGATCACCCGCCCAACGCGGAAATGCTTAAGACCTTCCTGCTGGCCATCGGTTACCGCGTGACCCATGTGGAGAATGGCGCGGACGCCCTCGCCGCCGCCGCCCGCGAGCGGCCGGATGTGGTGCTGATGGACATCCAGATGCCCGGGATGGACGGCCTGGAAGCAACCGCCCGCCTGCGGGCCAACGCCGCCACGGCCACGGTGCCGGTGCTGGCGGTGACCGCGCTGGCCATGCCCGAAGACCGCGCGCGGTGCGAGGCGGCCGGGATGAACGAGTATTTCTCCAAACCACTGAAGCTGCGCGAGCTTGCCGCC
>RFSE01000297.1 GCA_009924135.1 Pseudomonadota bacterium
GTGCGTTTCGTGGAGGCGTTGCTGTTCCTTCGAGTGGTTCACGGCTGGCTTTCGATATGGGGTGAGCTTGCGAGCGCGATGCTGGCAGTTCAACTCGAACAGGCGTCCTCGCCTGCGAGTTACCGGGGCGTCCCGCCCCGAGTACCTGCGGGCGGCGAGACGCCGCCCGCACTCGCAGGCGAGGACGCCTGCGGTACAAAGCCAACCGGCCGGTTCAGGGGAGGGAGCACGGCTGCGCACGTCCCAACTCGCTGCCTCTTACCAAACTATTTCCGCAGACGGTTTTAATTCCAGTGCTGAGGCAATCCCTATTCGCGTGATTTGCGGGCCAAATCCGCTTTGCGGCAAAATCTGTGCCCGGCCGCAACCGCGTTCTTGAGTTCGCGCGGTCCGCCTTACACCATTGCCGCGAATGGAACGACCGAGCATGACTCCCGGCGCGGGCGAACGCCGTGTCCAATTTGTCGGCGACCGCCTCACGTTCAAGCTGACGCACCCGCGCGCCCGCGAGTGGGCCGACGCGGGCTGGACCGCGCGCCTGCGGACCAACCTCGGTCGCGCCGCAGCCATCCGCAGCGAGATCATCCAGTCCAAGTTCCAGAAAGTCCCGCTCGCCGGGGCGTCCTGGCGCGACATTCCGATGCGCTGGAGCGAAGGCGAATGGCAGCTCGCCCTCCCGCTCACCGAGGTTGGCTGGTTC
Organism: Pseudomonadota bacterium; assembly: GCA_009924135.1. Taxonomy (GTDB): domain Bacteria; phylum Verrucomicrobiota; class Verrucomicrobiia; order Limisphaerales; family SXTU01; genus SXTU01. The sequence continues at coordinate 701 of RFSE01000297.1, forward strand.
AAGTCCAAGCCTTATGCCATCGACCCCGATGGCTTCCAGCACTGGCCGGATGGCGATGATTTCGGTGTGTGTGTGCATCCGAACTGGGCACGCACCGCGAACACGATTTACTGCGCCTTCACCCGCATGTTTGGCGATTCAAGGAAGCTCGTCACCACGGCCGACCCCGCGCGCGAAGCGCAGATGAACGAGCTGGACCGGCTGGGCTACACGGTGATTCCGCCGTCCGGCAAGCTCCGCGACCTCACGCGACAACTGCCGCACATCTTCGAAACGCTCGGTTGCCGCATCCTGCACCTGCTGCCGGTGAACCCCACGCCGACGACTTACGCGCGCTTCGGACGCTTCGGTAGTCCCTATGCCGCAGAGGACCTGACCGGTATTGATCCTGCGCTGGTGGAGTTCGACAAGCGCACCAACGCGGTCGAGCAATTTGAGGAACTCACGGCCGGCGTGCATGCGCGTGGCGGTCGCGTCTTCCTCGACATTGTCATCAATCACACGGGCTGGGGCTCGTGGTTGCAGGACAATCATCCCGAGTGGTTTCTGCGCCTGCCGGACGGCCATTTCGAGAGTCCTGGCGCGTGGGGCACGGTGTGGGAGGATCTGGTCGAACTGGCCCAGCGTGATCCCGCGCTCTGGGAACACATCGCCGAGGCGTTGCTCACGTGGTGTCGGCGCGGTGTGGACGGCTTCCGGTGCGACGCCGGATACAAGGTGCCCGCGCCCGCGTGGCAGCACATCATCGCCCGCGTGCGCGAGGAGTTTCCGGACGCGCTGTTCCTGCTCGAAGGGCTCGGCGGCGGTTGGGGTGACACGGAGACATTGCTCACCGAGGGCGGGATGCAATGGGCTTATTCCGAATTGTTCCAGGAGTTCAGCCCGGCACAGGTCGCCGGTTATCTCGACCACTCGTTCAAACAAAGCCATCGGGTTGGCACGCTCGTCCACTACAGCGAAACGCATGACAACGACCGGCTCGCCAAGCGCGGGCGCACGTGGTCGAGCCTGCGCAATCACCTGTCCGCGCTGGCCAGCGTAAATGGCGGTTTCGGTTTCACCTGCGGGGTTGAATGGCTCTGCCCGGAGAAGATCAACGTCCACTCCTGCCGTGCGCTGGCCTGGGGCAACGAACACAACCTCGTTCCCGAACTGGCCCGGCTCAACGCCCTGCTCGCGGTGCATCCGGCGTTCTTCGACGGGGCGAAGCTCATGCGGGTGAGCCCGGCCGACTCGGCGATTTACGCGTTGCGCCGCGATTCCGAGGAAGGCCTCGACTCCGTGCTGGTGCTCGTGAACACCGATCCCGAACGCGAACACCGGCTCACGCTGGACCTCGCCGCCGACACCGTGCGGCATGACCTGCTCACGCAGACGGAGAACTTTCTTCCCCGTCGGGAAATTCACGACGGCAAGGTCACGTTCACCCTCAGTCCCGGCGCCGCGCATTGCCTGAGCGCCACGGACCAGCCGGCGGGCCTGCACGGGGATGACTACCGGCGCGCCCGGGCGCAGGCGGCGTTTGCGCTCACCGCGCTGGCGCACGCCCGTCCCATCGAGCAGCCCGGTCTCTCGAACTGGCGTGAACTGGCGGCCCAGGTGGACGCGGACGCGAAAAAGTTTTTGAGCCGGCTCACCGGCGAGACCGGCGGCGGTTATGCCCGAGTGGTGGAGTGGACGATGGCGGACACCCGGCGCGTGCTGCTGGTGCCCCCCGGACACTGGCTGCTCGTGCGGGAAACCACCCCGTTTCAGGCCACGCTCGTGCAGCCGCGCCACCGGGAAAAGCGGCCGGGGACGACTGCACTCCGAGACGTTGCTGCGACGACGACGCACTTGGATTCCATCCCGGTGGCAGATGGTCACATCGCGTGTTTCGCGCCGCAGGATTTTTGCGGTGACGCGGTGCTTTCACTCGACCGCCTCAATGCCGAGCCGCGGAATGTGACCAGCACCGTTCGATTCCTGCCGGACGAACCGTGCCCAGCTCCCGTCAGCATCCAGCATCCGACCTCGGACATCGTCCTGCTCACCAACGGCATCGGAGCGATGGCCCGCCTGTGCGTGGACCTCGGCGCGGTGCGTTCGAAATACGACTGCCTCCTCGGAGCGAACCTCCACCCGAACGTGCCGGTGGACCGCCATGTCTTCGTGAAGCGTATGCGCGCGTGGGTGAACGCCGATGGCTTTATCACCGCGTTGAATGCCGACAACCTCGTCGCCTTCATCCCGGGGCCGCCAGCGGTGTGGAAGTTCGTGGCCAACGCGGGGGATGGTCGCAGCGTGGAAATTCACCTGATCGCCGACCTGGTGCCGGGCCGGAACACGACGCTGCTGCGGTTCGTTCGGCCGCCACACGCGCCCGCGCTGGGCCGTGAGCTACCCGTGGAATGCAGCGTGGGGCTCACGGTTCGTTTTGACATCGAGGACCGCAGTTTCCATTGCGAGACCAAGCGCAATTCCGGCAGCGAGCACCATTTCGCGACCAACTCCCACTCGCTCCATGGGCGAGCCGGTTTCGCCTTCACGCCGGCATCGGACCGCCAGCTCAAGGTCTGGACGGATACGGGCCGTTATCATCCGGCGGGCGAATGGGTCGTGAACGTGCCGCATCCGGTCGAAGCCACGCGTGGCCAGGAAGGCTGCGGCGATGCGTTCAGTCCGGGCTGGTTCGAGCTGCCGTTGTCGCGGGGTGCGCGGGCCACGCTCGCGGCGACGGCGGAGACGGAAGAGCAGTTTGACCTCGCGGCGTATGAGTTTGTGGCCGCGTCGGTCGGCGATGGGCGGGCGACTGTCACTGCGGCAGCGCGTGAAGCGGTCGAGCTTCCAGTCGAGCGCAGTGAGGTGAGTGTTGCGGGCAGCGCAGGCAGCGACTTGACTGGCCCGGAGACCAGCACCACGCGTGCTTTCCCCGTTGTCAAACCGGGTTCTACCGAGTCGGCCAAAGCTGCTGCTGGCAAGACCCGTGCGTTGTTCGATTTCATCACCGAGAGTGCGCCGGAGCAGATGCAGCTTGAAATCCCGGCGGCTGGCCGCGAAGGAGCACGGACGGCTGCGTCCGTATCAGCGAACTTCCCGGCGACTGCGGACGTGGGCGTCCGCGCTCCGGCCGGGACCGACCGGCCGGTGGTTGATGCCGATTTCGCCTCTGTCTTGCAGCGCGCCATCCGGGCGTTCGTGGTGCGGCGTGATGCCGGCAAATCGGTCATCGCCGGTTACCCGTGGTTTCTCGACTGGGGCCGCGACACGCTCATCTGTGCGCGCGGCCTGCTCGCGGCCGGGTGGCATGACGAGGTGAAACAGATTCTGGTGACCTTCGGGCGCTTCGCTGAGAACGGCACCTTGCCCAACGCCATTTACGGCGACAACGCGAGCAACCGCGACACGAGCGACGCGCCGCTTTGGTATGGCGTCGTGTGTGAGGACTTCGCGGAAGGGCTGGCCAAATTCAGGGTGGCCGAGTTTTACGCGACCGCCGTGGACGCCGCCGGGCGCACCCTGGCGGAAGTGCTGCGCTCCATCGCCGTCGGTTATCTGCGCGGCACGCCCAACGGCATCCGCGTGGATGCGGCGAGCGGGCTGGTGTGGAGCCCCAGCCACTTCACCTGGATGGACACGAACTATCCCGCGAGCACCCCACGCGAAGGTTATCCGGTGGAGATCCAGGCGCTGTGGATTCGCCTGCTGCGCCAGCTCGACCGGCTGGGAGCCGCCCCGGAGGGCGAGGCCTGGGCCGGTTTGGCGGCGCGCGCGGAAGCTTCGTTGAACGAACTGTTCTGGCTGGATGACCAGGGCTGGTTTGCTGATGTGTTGCTGGCCCGGCCGGGTGTGTCTGCCCGCGACTCGGTGTGCGACGAAGCCCTGCGGAGCAACACCCTGTTCCCCATCAGCCTCGGTCTGGTGACCGGCGAACGCGCCCGCCGCACGGTGGATGCCGCGCTCCGTCACCTCGTCGTGCCCGGCGCGCTGCGCTCGCTCGCGCCGCTGCCGGTGAACCCGCCGCTGCCGATCCACAGCCCGGACGGCCGCCTGTTGAATGACCCGTCGAATCCCTACTGGGGACGCTACGAAGGCGACGAGGACACGCGCCGCAAACCCGCGTATCACAACGGCACCGCCTGGACGTGGACCTTCCCGGTCTTCTGTGAAGCCCTCGCCCGGGCTCACGAGCTCACGCCCGAAGCCGTGGCCGCCGCGCGTGCCTATCTCGGCAGTGCGAGCGCGCTGCTCCACACCGGGTGCCTCGGCCAGCTCCCCGAGATCGTGGATGGCGATGCCCCGCACACCCAACGCGGCTGTGACGCCCAAGCCTGGGGCGTGACGGAGGCCCTGCGGGTGTGGCAGATGCTGATGCGACGCTAGGGTGACTTCAAATTAGCCACGGCGAATGTCGCTGGCTTGGGGCGCGGCGTTCACGCCGC
>RFSE01000298.1 GCA_009924135.1 Pseudomonadota bacterium
CCGCCGCCCTCCGCTGGCCCAGACGCCAACTCGGTGAAGTCTGCGCATTGCTTCCCGCCCGGTCGGTTGCCTCCGATGGCGATACGGAAGTCCGAACGACGACGAGCGCGTGCCTGACTGAAACTGGTTTCAGCCCCGCCGGCATCAAAGTCGCGCGCATGGATGCCGACGACGCGGAGGAAAGTCGCCTCGCGCCGGGAGAAATCCTCATCGCCCGAAGCAACACGCCGGAATTGGTTGGCCGCGTGGCAATGTTTGAAGGGCCAGCCAACGGAGTGGTTACCTCTGACCTCACAATTCGACTCCGCCCGACGGAGGACCGCAGCGGGCAATTCCTCACGCGCTACCTGTCCTTCCTCTATACTGACGGCTACTGGCAGGAGCGGGCATCAGGAGCCAGCGGCACGATGAAGAAGATCACCCGCGCCCAACTGGATGCCCTGGAAGTGCCGTTTCCCCCGCTCCCCGAACAACGCGCCCTCGCCAACCGCCTCACTGCCGAGCTGTCCGCCGCGACGGCGCTCCGGGAGTCCCTGGCCGCGCGCCTCGCCGCCATCGAGCGCCTCCCCGCCGCCCTCCTCCGCACGGCGTTCAACCCCGCATGAGTCCAGACATCTCAGAATTCTCCTATGGCTTCGCCCTGGTGGACGAGCTGATTCACTGGCACGGCTGGCCGCTCAGAGGAGTTCCGGTTTATCCTTCCCTGCGCCGGGAAGCACGCGTTGGTTATGATGTTCACCTGTTGCGGAGCAACGGCATCCCGGTGTTTCTCCAGTTCAAGCTTGCTGACCGCATGGAGCGGCGCTCGGCTAAAGAAGTCCGGGCCGGGCACTTCACACCGCCCTTCTATCGGATGCACTTGCGGCCATCGAGCCACTCACGACAGCACCAGCTCTTGCTCGCCTTGGAAGCAGCCGGGCAGGAAGTGTTCTACGTTGCGCCGACCTTCGCCCTGCCGAGTCAGTTGAACGACGCCTACCTTCACCATCAGGTTCGGCAGCGCAGTTGCTTCTTTCGTCCCTCTGCCATTGGTCCGTTGCCCACCCCCGGCCATCATCACGTTGCCTTCACTGGACCCGGCAACTTTCTCCTCTGCTCGCAGCCGCAGTCGAAATCGGGAGCGATGGACGGCAAGGGGTTCGAGGAAGAAATGTCGGCAAAGGTCAGGGAGAAGGGGCGTGATGCTTTGGCCCCGGCCTCGTTGGACCGTCTTTGCGCAGGCATGATGGACGCATTGCCCGAAATCCTCGACGAAAGTGGGACGCACAAGGGCCAGGCGTTCGCGACCCTGAGCGACCGGCTCGACGCGCTAGGCCGAGTCGCTTACCTCGCGCGCACATTCTACGGTTGCACGATGCTGGTGGTTCGCAGGAAGCGAAACCGCTCCCCAAGGCGAACACAATGAAGCTGCGAGCAATACGCCTCCCAGCCGTCCTGCAACGCTCAAGCGGGAAGCGTTTGCACTTGAAGAACCCGCTGCTACACGGCCAAATGCCCACCAGACACAGGACGCCGAAATGATTATTCCCATCTTTCCCAAGCTGAGAGAATGCGAGAAATTCGACTTTGCCACGCTGGCGGACAACCCGGACGACGTAGAGGAGTTTTGGGAATGGTGGTGGGCAGAGCGTTACAAAGATGGCATCATCTCGCGCCCGCTGACGATTTCAGACGATGACCCAATTCTTCAGGAGACGCTGAACAAGACCACGGCGGACTTGGCTTCATTCCGTGAGTGTTTCGGCGATTTCTTGTTCAATGCGACAAAGCCGGGAAAGCTGCCGGCCAAGAACGATTTTCCCCGCACGGAATTTCGGGAACTGCTCACCAGAATTGTAGGGGCGAATTCCACAGTGTTAAGTGGACGCCCTCAAATCGTCTTTGCGGGCGGCGGCTACGGCAGCGGCAAGACCACGGTGCTATCACGGCTTACGCAAGCAGGCGTGCTGCCACTGGGCCGAGAGCACATGGTTGGGGTGGATTACTTCAAGCTCTACGTCCCGGAGTTCAACCTCATCCAAGCCGTCGCGGATGGCCGGGCCAGCGGCACGGTTCAGAAAGAGTGCTATCAGCTCGCGGCGGGGCTTTTCGACCGGCTGGTGGCGGAAGGCCGGTCGTTCATCTGGGATTCCTCCATGTCCGACCGCGACGAGACGATGAAGCGCATCCAGCAGGCAAGGAGCCGGGACTACGAACTGGCCATGATCGCCGTCCTGACGCCCGTAGAGTTGGCTACGCGGCAGGCGATGAAGCGAGCTAAGGAGACACGCCGATTCCCTAATGCGGAGGCATTGCCAAAGTCGCATCTTGGCTTCCGAAAGACACTTATGGACTATGTGCCGTTGTTCGACGAAGTGACGGTGTTTGCCAACTTAACCGGAGAGGGTGATATTCCGATAGTGGCAGAGAAAGCCAGCGGGGCAAATGGGCTTGCTTTGCTGGATGCCACTACGTTTAACTACGCCCTGTCTGTGCCCGAAGCACAGTGAACGCAAACGAACATTATGAAAGCCAAGAACATTGACGAACTCTGCAAGAGTGAGCCGGGGTCGTTCAAAAAGTTCCTCAAGCAGAAAGAGGCATACCTCAAGAAAATGGACGCAAACCGAAAGGCTCGCATCCATGCCTCCCGCAACACTGCCCGTGAGATGTCATGGGCAGTCTGACCGCTTTTCCCCAAATAGAGGCGCTGTCTGACCGACAGCGCCTTTTTTGTTTTCCCGCCCGTTCATGCCCCCCGCACTTGTCTTGCAGGTCGGAGCCGGTGTCTAATCCTGCCCGTGTCTCGCTCCGCCCCCAACGGTAACGGCAAACGCCACGCCTCGCCGCAGTCGCTCAACGCGGCGGTGAAGTCCATCTGCGACATCATGCGGCGCTCGAATTGCGCCGGGGCACTCCAATACGTGCCGGAGCTGACCTGGATTCTGTTCCTCCGCATCCTCGACGAGCGCGAGACCCGCGAGGCGGACGAGGCCGAGGCGATGGGCCTGCGCATCAAGGCATCTGTCCCCAAGCCGTACCGCTGGCGGGATTGGGCCGCGCCGGAGTCACCGTTGCGCCAGGACAAGACCGCGAGCGTCTGGAAGTTTGTCCACGAGGACTTGCTTCCAAAGTTGAAGGGCTTGAAGGACCAGACCGGCGCGACCGCCCGCCAGAAGGTCATCAGCGAAATCATGTCCAGCGTGGACCGCAGCCGGGTTGACTCGGAGAAGAACTTCCTCGACGTGCTCGACAAGGTCCACGAGATCAGCAGCGTGACCGTGGATGACACGCACGTCTTCACGCTCTCGCAGGTTTATGAGGGCCTGCTCCTCAAGATGGGCGAGAAGGGCAACGACGGCGGGCAGTTCTTCACCCCGCGCGAAATCATCCGCGCCATGGTGCGCGTGGTGGACCCCAAGCCCGGCCAGACGGTTTATGATCCCGGCTGCGGTACGGGCGGCTTTCTGGCTCAGGCTTACGAATACCTGCGGGACAAGGCCGGTGACAAGATCACCGGGCCGCAGTTGGAGACGTTGAAGCGGCGCACCTTCTACGGCCGCGAGAAGGACAACGCCGTTTATCCCATCGCGCTCGCGAACCTCGTCCTGCACGGCATAGACGAGCCGCACATCTGGCACGGCAACGCGCTTTCCGGCGTGGCGGCTTACGATGGCCTGTTCCAGAACGCGCCGCAGTTTTTCGACGTGGTGCTGATGAATCCGCCCTTTGGCGGCAAGGAAGGCAAAGAGGCGCAGACGCAATACGAATACAAAACTGGCGCGACGCAGGTGCTCTTTCTTCAAAACGTGCTCAAGAGCATGAGGAAGGGCAGCAAGTGCGGCATCGTGCTCGACGAAGGCGTGCTCTTCCGCGTGGATGGCGAGGCGTTTGTGAAGACCAAGCGCAAGCTGCTCGAAGAGTGCGACGTGTATTGCATCGTGAGCCTGCCCGGCGGCGTTTTTTCCTCCGCCGGGGCCGGCGTGAAGACGAACCTCGTTTTCTTCACCAAGGGCCAGCAGACCGAACGCATCTGGTTTTATGACCTGTCCGACGTGAAGGTCGGCAAGAAGACCCCGCTCACGCTCCGGCACTTTGACGAATTCTTCCAACTCCTGCCCAAACGCGCCGACAGCGCGCAGAGCTGGACGATGCACTTCACCGAACGGCAGACGAAGGCGATGGACGAAGCCCGGCCGCTCCGTGAAGGCGCAGTGGAGTTGAACGCGCAGGCCAAAGCCCTCGACGACCAGCTCAAAGAGCGCCGCAAGGCCAAGCAGCGGGACGAAGCCGCGCTGTCCGCCTTGGAGGAGCAGTGGAAGGCCGTCTGCCGCGAGGCCCGTGAGTCTGACGCCAAGGCCGAAGCCATCGAGAACGCCGCCTACGACCTCAAAGCGGTGAACCCGAACCGAAAGTCCGACGAAGACAAGCGCACGCCGGCAGAGCTGCTCGCTTACATCGGAGATCAGGGGAAGGACGCCGATGCGGCGCTAGGGCGCCTGCGCGAATTGCTGACTGCAAGTGCCTAGGTCGAGGGCCGAACGACCGTTGTTTCATCAGGCTCGCGGGGCAGCTCCAGCGCCGTCTTCTGACGCCCCCGGAATTTCGAGCCAGTTCGCGGCCACCGGAAACGGCTTGTATCCCTCCGGCGCGACGGCGTGCGGCGAATAGTCGCGCATCCGTACTTCAAAACGCTCCACCCGGAGCCAATCACCCTCCGACACGAAGCGAAGGTTCTTCTTGGGCGCAAAACTCTTGAGCACGGCCAGAAACCCTTCTCGCATCAGGCGACAAGTACCCTCTTCCATTACCAGGGCCTCACAACCGCCGGTCACGCTGTTCGCCTCGACAAAAACCATCGGCCCGCAAACGGTCAACAGCACGTCATTTTCGCGCTTTTTTCCCGCTCCACGTATCGGCTTCAAGTGCTCGATCATCTTCACCAACGCCATCCGCTCCACTGTGAATCTCATGTCCGCATCCTTGCGCCGCCCCACGCCGCCGTCGAGTGCATCCTGATCGTCTCTTTG
>RFSE01000299.1 GCA_009924135.1 Pseudomonadota bacterium
ACAGCCCCTCGCCCGGGCGGTTGACACTCGCCCCCTCTCCATGTCTATGCTTATCGGCATGCAAAACGAACCTGCATCCGACGCCTCGCCTGCGACCTCCGCCAAGCTCCCGTGGGAAACCCCGCTCTGCGAGCCCTTGGATGCCGCCGAAGGAACAGAACATGGTAAATTGCCAATGGCGGCTGAAAACAGCGTTCAGGGATACGCGCCTGTCTCATAGGTCGCGCAGCACCTACCCCGCAAGGTAACGCATTTCTGTCTGCCTCAGCTCCGTCGGACAGCCGGTGTATGTTGAGGCCATTACCCGGAGCGCGGCGGCGGCGTGGAGACCAAACTCAACGCCCCCATCCCAGCCGCCGCCGATTCTTTCCGATATACCTCGCTATCGGTGAGATGCACGTCAAGTTGGGCACCGCATGGAAAGCCCCAACTCCCCCGCCATCCCCGTCGTCACCTCTGCCAAGCTCCCTTGGGAGATCCCGCTCTGCCTGCCCTTGGATGCCGCTGCGGGGACGGAGTCGGGCGTTCACCTCACGATGAATGAAGCCTCGCCTGGGGACCATAATTACGCACCCGCTTCGTAAGGTGCACCCGTGGGTGTGCTGGCGATATCTGGGTGCACTGTTCTCTTAGCCACACCTTCGGCTGGGCGCGTCTGTCCCAGCACGCCGTAGGACCACCCACACGCCCCCTTACCTCGGCGGCGCGCTGAGGACACCGCGCCCTACCTGCGCCCGCGATCCGGAGCATTGACAGGCGCTCCCCCCCCTGAACTACTTTCTACCCGCTATGCAATCAGAACCTGCATCCGACGCCCCGCAATCCACCATCGCCAAGCTCCCGTGGGAGACGCCGCTCTGCCTGCCCCTCGACACCGCTCAGGGGACCGAGAAGCCGTTCACCCAACCCATGGAAGTCACCAATGACCTCGGACCTGCCTCTTAGCCCCGCCTTTGGCTACCCAAACCGGTAGGGCGCGTCTGTGCCCAGCGCGCCGCCGACCACCCGGACGCTACCAGACCTCGGCGGCGCGGTGAGGACACCGCGCCCTACCCTGACGCGGACTTCCCCTTCCACTCGCGAGCAACGACGGTGAGTGCTTGAACAGCCGGGGGTTATCCTCAGCATTTACAAGGGTATTAGTCCGCCCGTCGGAGGGTTACACTCGTCCGCACTCAGGGTGAGTGTCAGACTATATTCGGGTGGGTATCAGTCCGCCCAAGGGTAGCCCTACGGGCTGATGACACTGGTATAGGTGCTGGAACGCAGGGGGCTGGTGTCATACTTGCACACCACCATGAGACGTTGCTGGCGCGGTTTGCTGCCTGCCGCCGTGTGTGCCAAGGCCGCCGCCGACTTGAAGAAGATGAAGGCCCGCAACATGTTGCGCCACGGTTACGGGGCAGTTAAGGCGGCCGCTGTTGACTACAAGAACCTCGTCACCGAAGACCTGCTCCTGCGGTTGCTCCCGCAAATCGAACTCCTGACCGGCCACCGGCTCCTGCCGACGTATTCGTGCTTGCGGATCTACGAGCCGGGCGCCGTGCTGCCCCGCCACACGGATCGCCCCGCCTGCGAAATCAGCCTCTCCCTCGCCCTCCAACCCGACCCACAGGTACCCTGGCCCTTGTACGTGGAGACACTCACCGGTGAAGCCGTGCCCGCCCACCTCGCGGCGGGAGATGGTTTGATCTACAAGGGCATCGAGCGCCCCCATTGGCGCGAAGCCTTCACCGGCACCGAGATGATCCAGACCTTCCTGCACTACGTCCGGGCCGATGGCCCCTACGCGCACCTCAAGGGGGACCGGCCAGAAGCCCGTCCCGGTCAATCCGCAGCTTGACCCGCCCGCGAGCGCGGGACTGCGTCCCGCAGCAACGCCCAGACTTCCCCCGTCACGCCCAACCCAGCCCAAGCACTCCACCCCGCCGTCGCCGCAGTGGACGCAGTCCCGCGCTCCGGGCGTTGACAAACCGCATCGCTCTTTGGCTATGCTTCTGCCGCCATGCCAACCACACCTGCATCCGCCGCCCCGCAAGTCCCTGTCACCAAGCAACCTTGGGAAACACCGCTCTGCCTGCCCCTTGACGCCGCCTCTGGCACGCATAGCGGTGTTAATCCTTCCCCGGCTGAAAATTCTCCCTTCTACGCCCCCACCTCCTAGCTACTAGTGCCGTGCGTGCCATGCCCTCGCACTTGACCTTCGCCCGCCGTCGTCCAACCGGATGCACCCTGCCGATCCGCTCGTCGAGCCATTGACAACTGTTATCCTCTGCTTACCTTCCCGCCGACATGCAACCAGAACCTGCATCCAATGCCCTGATAAAGAGCCCTGGCAAACTCCCGTGGGAGACCCCGATCTACATGCCTCTTGGGGCTGCCGAGGGAACTCAAAAAGCAGACAATTCAGCAGAGCAAACGGCCTTCTCATCCGGGCCGGTGTCCTAGCCAACGCACGGCGCTGGCAAATCGCAGCATGCCGCTGACCGCACGGCCGACAGGGCTGCCGGTCTCCCAGACGCTCCGCAGGAATGTCCGGACTTGCTCCCGGCACCCAAGCGGATCTCGCATCCCCATCCCACCGCAGGGGCATCTTGGCACTGCCCCCGGAGCGCGGCTGTGTCCCGCTCGGCGCGGGATCAGCCGCAGCAACGTTCGAGTGCCGAGCAGGGGCAGAACCCCGCTGCGCCTTCTGCCAGGCGCAGCCGCTGCGGCTGGTCTCCGCGACACAGCCGCGCTCCGGAAGACTTCGTCCCTCAGGGGCAGTGGCGAGATACGCCTTCCCACCGCTGCCGTGGCAAACACAATCTCTCATTCCGGGCGTTGACATGCCACGCCGTCCTTTGGCTATGCTCCCGCCACCATGCAACCCAAACCTGACTCCAAGGCCTCACAAGTGCCTGTCACCAAACCCCCATGGGAGACGCCACAAATCCTGCCCATGGATGCTGCCGCACGTACGGAATCCGGAGTAGAAACCCAGGCCGCCGAAACTCCCTCAGCAACCAGTCAAGCCCCCGCTTCTTGACCTGGCCTCGCGTGCTGAAGGCAACACGGCTTTTGTTGGAATGATGGGCAGGCACGGCCGTGGTCACCTCAACCCGCCGTCGTCCACCCGGACACACCCTGCCGATACACTCGTCGATCAATTGACAACTTTTTTCCCAGACGTACTTTGTAGCACCATACAATCAGAACCTGTGGTCACCACCCCGGAAGCCAGCCCCAGAAAGCTCCCTTGTGAGACACCCCTCTGCCAGCCACTTGATGTCACTGGCACGGCGAAATCTTCTCCGGGTGCCGAAACTCCGAGCAATGCCGATGGCGTGGCCTCGTAAGGGACTGCAGCACCGTTTAACATCGTAAGGCTCTGCGGGCAGGCAGCTTGTCGGCGATTCGGTCGTTTCGTTCCTCTTTTGTTTCGTTCTCCTTGACCTTCGACCGTCGCCCCTTACCTTTAGCACTGCTATGATTTTGCCCACCAACACCGTCGTCCGCGCCCCCGAGCTGATCTCCGGTACGCTCGATGAACGCGCCGTGCTCCTGAGCATCGAGAACGGCGAGTATTACCAGATGAACCGCATGGCCACGCGCGTCTGGGCCGCCGTGGAGCAGCCCTGCCGCGTGAATGACCTGATTACCCGGCTCCAGACGGAGTTCGAGGTGGACCCGGCCGTCTGCGAACGCGAGGTGCTGGCCTTCCTCAGCCAGCTCCATCAGGACAAGCTGTTGCAGATTCAAACCGCAACGGCATGAGCGCCATCGCCGGGCTGCTCCGGCTCGACGGCGCGCCAGTCTCTCCGGAGTCCCTGTCCCCTGCCCTGGACCTCATGGTGCAGTATGGGCGCGCTGCGCGCGGCCGGTGGAGCGGTGGCTCACTCGCCTTCGGCTGCCAGGTGCAACACCTCACGCCGGAGCCGGAGAGCTATCCCTGCACCCGTGGCCCGCTCACCGTCGTGGCGGATGCGCGCCTCGATGGTCGCCCCGAGTTGTGCGCCACGCTGGACGTGCCGTCTGCCGAACGCGCCACGGTAACCGATGGCGAGCTGTTGCTACGGGCGTATGAACGTTGGGGCGAGAGCTGCGCGGAACATTTGCTCGGGGACTTCGCTTTCGCCATCTGGAATGCGACCACTCGGCGGTTGTTCCTCGCGCGCGATCACATCGGAGCCCGGCCGCTCTATTACTGGCACACGGACCGGGAGTTCGCTTTCGCCACCGACCTGCCGGCCTTGCTGGCCATTGACGGCGTACGCCGGGAACTGGATGAGGTGGAAGTCGGGTGGCTGCTGTTGAATATGTTTCCGGGGGCACATGACAATGTCCACACCTACTACCGGGGCGTGCGCAAGCTGCCGTTCGGCCACACGCTGACCCTGGATGAACGGGGGTTGCGCGTGGCGAGGCATTGGTTCCCCGAGCGGCTGCCGGACATCCGCCTGCCCCGGCATGACGATTACGTGGACCAGCTCTACGCGCTGGTGGAACGCGCGGTGGCGGATCGCCTGCGGACGCGGCTGCCCGTGGGCGCGCACCTGAGCGGCGGACTGGATTCGTCCTCCGTGGCCGTGCTGGCCACCCGTCTGCTGCGGCAACGCGGCGCGGCGGCCCCGACCATGTTTTCGTGGTCCCCGCCGCCGGGAGCCAACCCGGAGGAGACGGAGCACCGGCGCATCCTGGCCATTTGCCAACAGGAGGGATTGACCCCGCTTTATACCGAGGCCACGGAAGCGGACTTGCGCCGGATGGCGGAGCTGGACATCAGCCTGCGCCCGGCCCTGACCATGGGCATGGAGTTTTCCGTACAGCGCCAGGCCGCCGCAGAGGGAATCGGCCTGATGTTGTCGGGCTGGGGCGGGGATGAAGGGGTGAGCTACAACGCACGGGGCCTGGCCAGCGATTTTCTGGTGCGCGGTCAATGGCGGGCGCTGGCGCGGTATCTGGGTTTGG
>RFSE01000300.1 GCA_009924135.1 Pseudomonadota bacterium
CGCGGCGGAGGTGGCCGTGAGGGTCGCCGCGAGGGCGAACGAGCAGAGAAAAACGTGTTTAGTCATAGCTGAAGCTCTTAATGGCCGACGCGGGGAAGCGGGAGCTATTCAAAAGAATTCCCCGGCGAGGTATTTTGGCCTACTGCGATTCCTGTATTCACTTCCTACGCTGGCTGTGGCTAACTCTCTTGCACCATGCCTCCATCCCTTCATCCGCTGGTTGCGGAGCGGCTGTGCGCGTTTGCACGGCGGTGGACGCGCCTGGTCTGGGCGCGCGGGATTTGCGCATCTGGGCTCGCGTTTCTGGGGGTTTTTACCGTCGCGGCCTGGCTCGACTGGCGCTTCGCACTCACGGAAGGAATGCGCTGGCTGTTGAGTCTGGGCGGTTATGCCCTGACGGCGGGCGTTTTTTGGCTGGTGGCGGGGCGCAGGCTCCTTCGGCCGCCTTCCGTCCGCGAATTTGCCAGCCTTTTGGAGAAATCCTGGCCCGGCGCGCGCAATCATCTGGTGGCCGCCGTCGAGCTTGCCGAGAAGAGCGCCGATGGTCGTAATGACTCGTTTGTATTCCGCGACCTGGTTCAGGACGAGGCGGCGGCGCGGATCAAGGACGTGCAAATCGAGGCCTTGCTGCCTCGTTCGCTGATCGCAGGCTGGGTGAATGGGGCCTGCGTGGGGATCCTGCTAATTGCAGGGTTACTGGCCGTGCCGTCGCTGGGATTTCCCCGCCAGTTGGCGCGGGCGCTGGTGCCCGTGGCTGACTTTGAACGGATTACCCGCACCAAAATCAA
This sequence comes from Pseudomonadota bacterium, assembly GCA_009924135.1. Taxonomy (GTDB): domain Bacteria; phylum Verrucomicrobiota; class Verrucomicrobiia; order Limisphaerales; family SXTU01; genus SXTU01. The sequence continues at coordinate 789 of RFSE01000300.1, forward strand.
GGTTGTTGAACCCGCCGCCAGCACGCGCTGGCTCGCCCAAGGCGATCGCCAGCCCGTGGTCGTGGAACTGGCTGGAGCTGACGCGGAACGTGCCGAACTGGAAGTGGTCGCGGCGGATGGTTCGACCGAGCGCGTGTTGATGTCCGCCAGGCGGGGCCGGCAGTTTACCGCCACCGTTTCGGTGGGGCTGGGCGCTTTTTCCTTCCGCGTGCGCGCGGGGGATGCGTTGACCAAGACCGTGAGCATTCCGACGCGGATGCGGCCGGCCGTCCTGGCTTTTGGCAAGACCTACGAACCACCGGCCTACGCCCAGTTGTCCACCCGGCAAATTGAAGAAGAACACGGCAATCTGACGGCCTTGGAGGGTTCCGTGGCCGACCTCAGGATGCGGGTAAACCAGGCGGTTCGCGCCGGCGAACTGGCCGTGGTGACAGCGGGACGGACCAATCTCATCGCCCTGTCTGCGCCCGAGGCCAATGTGGTTCACGCACGCGTACCGGTGCGCGGCACGGCGACTTATCAAGTCCGGCTGGTCGCCGCCGAGACCGGCTTTGGCAATCAGTTCAGCCCCACGTTCGAAATCCGCGCCGAACCAGACTTGGCCCCGCGCGTCATCCTCGAGACGCCGCGGGCGGACCTCGTGGTGGCCCCGGATGAAGTCGTTTCGGTAACTGGCACGGCGGGCGACGATGTCGGCCTGGCCTCTGTGGCGCAGCAGTTCCAAATCAACACTGGTCCCTGGCTGGAAGTGCCGCTGGCGCTGGAAAACCGGACGAATTCACCGGTCACACACCGCTGGGACCTGCTCTTGTTGGGCCTTTCGACGGGGGATCGGGTTACGACCCGGCTGGTGGCGGTGGACCTCAAAGGCACCCGGGCCGAGTCTGCCCCGGCCTTGCTGGTCATCGGGGCGGAACAATCCGGCTCCAAGCGGGCGAAATCGCTTGCCGCGCGGCAGCAATTGCAGGAGGCGCTCGAAGCCGCCGCCAAGGCCGCGGCGGAGTTGCGCAAGGCCTACACTCCCGAGGTGGTGGCGAAGATGCGCGCGGGTGACGACGTGCAGCGCCAACAGACCCTCGCCGGGGCCGGCGTGGCGCTGGCGGATGCCGAACGGCAACTGGATCGCGCAGCTAAACAGCTCGACCGCGCGTTGCGTGAGGCGGACGCGGGTCGTGAGGCTGCCGAAATGGCGGTGCTGGGCAACGCCCTGAGCGCGGCGCGGCGGGATCTGTTACCCCGGGCGCGGGCGGATCAGGAGGCCCTGGCCAAGGAAATGCGCGAACTGCCGGAGCGGAGCAATGTCGCCGAAGCCGCGAAATCCTCGCAACGGCTGGCCGAATTCACCGCCCAGATGGCTGCCGGGTTTGGAGAACTTGTCGTCGCCGATCAGGCCGACGCCCTGACTGAGCGACTCGATCAACTGTCGAAGGAACAGCAGCGCGCCCAGCAACTGGCCGCCGGGGCCGGGGCGGATACGAACGCCTGGCAACGGGTCGCGCGGCGTGAAGTTGGTGCCGTCCGCGAGACCGCCCAAGCCGAGCAGCAAATGGGAGAGTTGCGTCAGCGCGTGCCCAAGCAGATGGCCGACCGGCTTGGGCGCACGCAGGACAACTTAAAGGCCGCGCAGAGCAGCGTTGCCGACAGCTTGAACAACCAAGCCGGACCGGCACTGGCCCTGCCCACCCGCCAGCTGAAAACTGCTACCGAGCAGGTGGCCGGTGATGTGCGGCAGGCAGGGCGGGAACTGGCCACCCGGGCGGACAAGGCGCGGGCTGAATTGGCGAAGCTCACTGAATCCAGCGCGGAGAAGGTCGCACGGCTCAAACGGGATCTGGAGCGGCTGGCCGAATCGGAGAAGAAGCTGGCGGAAGCGAAGAAGAACGGCGATGACGACGTTAAGCTGAAGGCCAAGGTGGAGAGTGATCGGGAGCGCGCCGAGGCGACCTGGCGATCCGCGATGGAACAGTTGGAGGACCGGGCCAAAGCCGAAGAGAAGCGGCGTGACAGTGACCCGCAGTTTGCCGCGCAGCTCGGGCAGACGCGTGATGCACTGGAGGCCATGCGCGCGGCGGCGGATTCGGACTGGCAGAATGCGGCCAATCCCGAGCGGCTGGCCCGGATGGAAAAGGCCCTGCGCAGCTTGGAAGCGGGCCGACAGGTCAGCGAGTTGGAGGGGGCCGCCGCCGCCCTGGCCCGGCAGGAACGGTTTGACCCGAACGCCCCGGACAGCAGCACCAGTCGGCCGCGCGACTGGAATTGGATCGAGAAGCAAATGCCGGTCGCCCAGCGCGAAACGCGCAATGCCGGACTGGGCGACGGAGCAGCCAATGCGCTTTCGGAGGCCATGCGCGGCACTGCCGGCCAGCAGGTTGCCCGCGAGATGGCCGAGCGCCGCAACGGGGGAGCCCGGCCGCCCACTTCCGTGGCGGAACAGCTCGACCAGGTGGCCGGCCAGATGCGGCAGGCGCAGAACGAGGCGGCCAAGGCGGCGGCGGAGTCGCGTCAGTCGCTGGCACAGACCGCGCCGAGCCTGAGCGAACGATTGCTCGGTCTGGCGCGTGCGGCAGCGGAACTGGAGGCTGAATTGAAACACGTGGCGGCCACCGCCACGAGCGAGCAGGTGACGAATTTCCACGCGCGCCAGACCATCTTGAACGTGCGGGTCGGCGATGCCGCCAGCGCCATCCGGCGCGATGCGAACACGCAGGATTTAAGCCAGTCCGCTGGGCGCGAACGGGCCCGGGACGCGGATGCGGCCATCGAAATGCTGCGCGAACCACCGGTGAAGGCGGAGGCCGCGCTGCTGAGTGCAACCACTGCGCGGGCGGCAGCTCGGACCAAGGCCATCAACGAGGCCGCCCAAGCGGACAAAACCCTGGCGGACAATTTAAAACTGCTCGGCGAGCATTATCGCAATCTGGAGGCGGGCACGCCCGAGCAATCCCGCACGGCGATGCGGAAGCAGGAGGATGCCCTGGGCACGCGGGCTGCGCAGGACCGGCGTTACTCACAAATGGAGCGGCTCCAGCAAATGGCCAACCTCCCGCCCGACCAACAGCAGACGGCCTTGGCGGCGGAACTGGCCAAAAACCCGGCCATGCGGGCGGAACTGGCGCGGATGTCCCGGGACGCCGTGAGCGAGGCGCGGCAGAAGTTGCAGGACGCAGCGGAGTCAGAGCGCGGGGTGCAGCGGCAATTGGAACGGGCGGCCAATCCGGCCTTGGAACTGGGTGATTTGTGGGAGCAGTTGCGGCTGCTCGTTGAGGCCATGCGCCGGACGGTGAAGGAGGAATTGCCCCCGACGCAGGCCGCTGCGGAGAAGCTGCGCCTGCCGGTTCGTGAGGAACTGGACCGCGGCGGTCAGGCGCTCGCCGAGGCCGCCGACAAGGCTCCTGCCCAGACCAACCTCCCGCCCGCGACGGTGGCACACCGCCTGAATGAGTTGCTGCCGGGGTTGCAGCGGGCGACGAACGATCTGGGTGGCGCAGAGCGCAAGGCCACGGAGGCGGACAAGAAATTTGCCGAGGCGCAGAAGAAACTGGCCGAGCCGCAGCGGGATGCCGCCCGGGCGGCGGAATGGAATGGGCTGAGTACGCGCAGCGGAGCCATGGCGGCGTCCAGCCGGCGGTATTTGGACCGTGCGCGGGCGTTGGCGGAAGGGTTTGCGAACGCTGGCAAGACGCCGTCCGACCAGACCATGGCCCGCGCGGCCCAACAGCAGGGGGAGGTGGCCGGGCAGTTGCGCGAGGCGGCGAACAGTTTGCAACGGGCCAGCCGGGACGAGCGGGCGATGGGCAACGAATCCGGGGCGGCGGCGCTCCAGCAGGCTGCGCAACAGGCACAGAGCAGCGCCGACCAGGCGGATCGCGCGCGCCGCGCGGCTCAGGACGGACAGAACCCCGTACAAGCCGGCCAGACGGCGGGGCAGTTGGGCAGCCAATTGGAGCAGCAACGCGCTGGTTTGGAACAATCCTCCGCTAATCAGGCGGGCAACTCTGGGCGGATGAACGCCCAGAGTGGCGAGCAGGCCAGGCAACAGGGCGGGCAACAAAGCGGGCAACAAGGTGGACAACAAGGTGGACAACAAGGTGGACAACAAGGCGGGCAACAAAGCGGTCAACAAGGCGGTCAACAAGGCGGTCAACAAGGCGGTCAACA
>RFSE01000004.1 GCA_009924135.1 Pseudomonadota bacterium
GGTTGGGGTGAGGGGGAAGGGGCCGAGCTGTCACCGCTTCCAACCGATTCTAATTTGGACTTGGTATTACAAGTTCGGCAACCGGGAGCGCTGGTTGAGCACAATCAGCCACCCACGAAAAACACGTCCGCCAGGCGTTGCGCCTGATTCAATCATGAAAACTCAGGACACCTACTTGCAGTTCGTCCGCTGGAGCGATGAGGACAAGACTTACATCGGATACTGCCCAGACCTGTTTCCGGCGGGCGGCGTCTGTCACGGACGGACGGCTCCGGAAGCCTTCGCGAAGCTCTGTAAGATCGTCGCCGACACCGTCAAAACTGCCGAGGCGCAAGGCCTGCCCTTGCCGCCCTCCCGCACCAAGCCTACCCGCGAAGTGGAATTGGCCGCCTGATTTGGATTCAGGCTCAGGCTGGGTCAGTTACCCGCCACGCTGGCGGACATTACTTCGCCATCTTCGCACTCGGCGGTGACTTCAAACGGGCGGCAGCAAACCTCGCAGTCGGTCACGAAGGATTGCGAACTGACGTTGGTGTCCAACACCAGTTCCATGCTCTGCCCGCAGAACGGGCACTCCACCGTTGCTGAGTCGTTCATGGGTCAAACTCGTTCGCTATCGGTCGTTTTGCAATGGACTAATTTGCGCGGCTGGGGAGGGATAATTTTACCCGACGTCCGAAATTGAAAGAAAGGAACCACGGATAAACACCGATGAACACAGATGAAAACCCCTGCCGGTTCGTTCCACTCCCGGGTGAACGAAGGGGTGGCGAAGTCGCCTTGCCCATCCGTGCTCATCCGTGGCCATCTGCGGTTTCAACTTCCTCTTTGAGTTTCACCCCTCGTGAATGCGCAGGCTCCGAAACTCGCCATTGGTCTCGTATTCAAGGACTGAGCCCGGCGGCGCACCCAGTTCCCGGAGCTTGAGTCGCACCGTCTGGAGCGCGGTGTCGAGGTTAATCAATTGGAGGTCTATGTTGACGAAGGCGATGGACTTGTCCTCGTTGAGCATCGTGCCCCCGCCCACGATCTGACCGATTTGATCCCGTTCGAGCAGGTCCCACAGCGGGTCCTCATACTTCGAGCCGCGCTCGTCGGGCATGACATTGTCCAGAATCTTGGCGTAAACCATGAACAAGGTGCGGGCCGGCATGGGTGGCGGAGGAGGTGGCGCAGCGGGCAGAGTAGGCGGCTGAGCTGGCGCAGGTGAAGGCGTGCCCGTGGGCGGAGGCGGAGGCTGCCCGGGAGCTGGTGGGGGCTGGTTGGCGCCACGCTGGATGAGCTTCCAGATGACCACGCAGGCGAAGACGAAGCCGGCGAGCATGATGAAGGCGATGAAGGCGATGACCACCAGCGGGATGAGGGCGGGAGATTTCATGCGGTTAGGTTTGCAGGCTAGCAGCATGGCCGCGTGAAATCAAACGAGCTGTAACGTGACCGAACTCGGAGCATTGTCCGGCTTGTCTCCCTGGCCCGGAACGGGCACGTTGAACCGCATGGCTGCTACCAAAGGCAAACTGATCGTCATCACCGGCGTCTCGCGCGGACTGGGCCGGGCGATGGTCGAGGAATTCATCCGGCGCGGGCACTCCGTCCTGGGCTGCGGACGCAGCACGGCTGCCGTCGCTGAATTGGCCAAGCAGCACGGCGCACCGCACAACTTTGCGACCGTGGACGTGGCGTCCGATGCCGCCGTGCAGACGTGGGCGAAACGCGTACTGGCGTCCCACGGTGCGCCGGACCTGCTGCTGAACAACGCCGCGCTCATCAACCACAACGCGCCATTGTGGGAAGTCAGCGCCCAGGAATTCTCCGACGTGGTGGACGTGAACATCAAAGGCGTGGCCCATGTCATCCGGCATTTCGTCCCGGCGATGGTCGCCCGGCGCAGCGGCGTCATCGTGAATTTCAGCTCCGGCTGGGGCCGCTCAACCTCGGCCGAAGTCGCGCCCTACTGCGCGACGAAATGGGCGATGGAGGGCCTCACCCAGGCGCTCGCGCAGGAGCTGCCCGCCGGCATGGCTGCGGTGCCGCTGAACCCTGGCATCATCAACACCGACATGCTGCGCAGTTGCTTTGGCGGTTCGGCGGCCGCTTACCCCGAAGCGGAAGACTGGGCGAAGTCGGCGGTGCCGTTTCTCCTCAAACTCAGCCCGCGCGACAATGGCCGGTCGCTGACTGTCACCGGAGCCGTGACTGACTGAACTGAAAAGACGGATTTTTTGCCACAAAAAGGCACAAGAGGCACAAAGGGAACTGGTGAGGAGGGACATTCCCGTTCGTCGCGCCACTTCAGGTGGATGCGGCCAAGCCCGCACGACCTGAATCGATCGGTTGGAACTCCTTGAGTACGGGCGCAGCTCAGGTTCTGGCAGCCCCAAGGGGGCTGTGGCCCAAAGCCCAAGGTTGGCGCCAAAGCGCCTACCTTGGGTGGCATGGTAGAGAGGGGAAAAAAACCAACGGGGTTGTGGCATGGAGCGACCCGCGCACGACCCGCAGACCGGCCGGAACACCGTTGGGGTTGTCCCTGATCTCCGACGCTGACCCAGGGTAGCTCGTGCCTCGCAACCCTGGGCTGAGGGCCGGAATCCCGTTGGGATTCAATGCCCCCCGCGACGCGTTGCCAGAAACTGAGCTGCGCCCCTTGAGCTCTCTGCGCTCGATTGCGGCTCTCCCTCCGCGATTTGATAGCTGTCGTGCCAAGGGACAAATCCATCGTTTCAACCTGCCGTTCAGGCAGGTTTTGCTTTCCATCCCGCAGCCTGCTGGATAAGACTCTGCACGAAGGCACGCGAGACTCAAACCGCTCATGGCGGGGCAAAAACGCCCGGTTCCGCGGCCCATCTGTCGAACAAGCGCATGAAAATCGGCATCATCGGACTCGGCTACGTCGGGCTCCCCCTCTCACTTCAATTCGCACGCTCCGGCGTGGACGTCACCGGCCTCGACGTGGACGACCGTAAGATCGTCGCCCTCAACGCCGGCAAGAGCTACATCGAGCACATCCCGGCCGCCGCCATTCAGGAGCAGGTCGGAGCGGGACACTTCCGCGCCACGTCGGACTTCTCCGCCATCAAGCAGCTTGACGCGGTGATCATCTGCGTCCCGACCCCGCTCAACAAGAACCGCGAGCCCGACATCAGCTACATCATCAAGTCCGGCGAGGCGATCCTGCCGCACGTCCACAAGGGCCTGCTGGTCGTGCTCGAATCCACCACCTACCCCGGCACGACGGATGAAGACCTGCGTGCCGTGCTGGAGCGCACCGGCATGAAGGCCGGTGTCGATTTCAATCTCGCCTTTTCCCCCGAACGCGAAGACCCCGGCAACCCGAACAGCGTCGTGGCGCAGATTCCCAAGGTCGTCGGTGGTCTCACCCCCGCCTGTTTGAAGCGGGCCATCGACCTCTACAGCCAGGCCATCAAGACCATCGTGCCCGTCAGCTCCTGCCGCGCGGCCGAAGCGACCAAGCTGCTCGAAAACATCTTCCGGGGCGTGAACATCGCGCTGGTGAACGAGCTGAAGCAGGTTTACGCCGCGATGGGCATCGACGTGTGGGAGGTCATCAACGCCGCGAAGACCAAGCCCTTCGGCTACATGGCGTTCTATCCCGGACCCGGCCTCGGCGGCCATTGCATCCCGATCGATCCGTTCTACCTGACGTGGAAGGCCCGTGAGTATGGCCAGAACACCAAGTTCATCGAGCTGGCCGGCGAAGTGAACACCGCCATGCCGATGTATGTGGTGCATCGCGTTCAGGAGGCGCTCAACGCGAAGAAGAAATCCATCAACGGCAGCAAGATTCTCCTGGTCGGCCTCGCCTACAAGGCGAACGTGGACGACGACCGCGAGTCCCCGAGCTACGTGCTGCTGGACCTCTTCAAGGAACGCGGCGCGAAAATGGCCTATTACGACCCGCATGTACCCGTCATCCGCCCCAGCCGCGAACACGGTCACTGGGCCGGCACGAAGTCGGTGCCGTGGACCCAGAAGAGCATCGGCAGCTACGATGTGGTGGTCATCTCCACGAACCACAAGAAGACGAACAACCAGGAACTCGCCGACTGGGCGCAGCTCGTGGTGGACACCCGCAACGCCATGGCCGACGTGAAGGTCAAGGCGGGCAAGGTGTGGAAGGCGTAAGTTGCATTCCGCTCCCGCTGAGGCAGTTTGCTTCCATGAACGCGCACGTTGAAGAACTGGCCAAAGAAATCCGCAGCCTGCCCGAGGAGGCGCGGACCTACCTGCTCGACCAGATCATGGAGAGTCTGGAGGTGGCAGAGGTTGAGCGCGCGTGGCAAGTGGAACTGGACCGGCGGGAAGCCGACATCGAGTCCGGCCGCGCGCCGCTCCTTGACGGAGAAAAGGTTATGGCCGAACTGCAAGCCGTCGCTCGTGAATGGCGCCGTGAATGACACCGTTCAAACAATCGGTTGGAGCGCGGCTTGAACTGCTTGATGCCATTCGCTACTACAACCGCCAGCGGCCCGGACTGGGTGAGGAGTTTATTGGCGAAGTCAATCAACTCTGTGCCGCCGTCCTCGCCAATCCCCTGCGCTGGGCTCCTGACAAGCAAGGGAGGCGGCGAGCCCTCATGAAGCGCTTCCCCTACAAGTTGATCTTTCGTGTCCGAGTGGAAGATATTTACCTGATCGCCGCCGCCCACAACAAACGAGCCCCCGGCTATTGGGAACCGCGCGACCAACCCTGACCATCCATCATGTCTGCCTTCACCCAGCTCAAATCCGACCTCAAAGCCTCGCCCCGCACCTGGCTCGTCACCGGGGCCGCCGGGTTCATCGGCTCCAACTTGGTCGAGGCCCTGCTCAAACTGGACCAGCGGGTCGTGGGCATTGACAACTTCGCCACGGGTCATCGCAAGAATCTCAACCAGCTCAAGGACCTCGTCACCGCCACCCAGTGGGAGCGGTTCCGCTTCATGGACGCGGACCTGCGCATCGGCCACCTTTGTCAGGAGGCGTGTTCCGGGGTGGATTACGTGCTGCATCAGGGTGCCCTTGGTTCGGTGCCGCGCTCGGTGGCCGACCCCGTGACCAGCAACGAGGCCAACGTTCTGGGCTTTCTGAACATTATGCTTGCCGCGCGCGACGCGCAGGTGAAGCGCCTCGTCTATGCGTCCAGCAGCAGCGTCTATGGCGATCACCCGGACCTGCCGAAGGTCGAGGACAAGGTCGGCAACGTGCTCTCGCCCTACGCCGCGACCAAGAAGTTCAACGAGATTTACGCGGATGTCTTCGCCCGGACCTATGGCTTCAAGGCGATCGGCCTGCGCTACTTCAACGTCTTCGGCCCGCGCCAGGACCCGGATGGCGCCTATGCCGCCGTTATCCCCAAGTGGGTCGCCTCGCTGCTGAAGAAGGAACCCGTCTTCATCAACGGCGACGGCGAGACCAGCCGCGACTTCTGCTTCGTGGAAAACGTCGTGCAGGCCAACCTCCTTGCCGCCACCACGCAAAACGAAGAGGCCACCAACCAGGCCTACAACATCGCCGTGGGCGACCGCACCACGCTGAACGACCTCTACCGCGCCATCCATGACGGCCTGCGCAAGCGCAACCCGGCGCTACCCGAGCAAAAGCCCACCTACCGCGAGTTCCGCGTCGGCGACGTGCGCCACTCGCTGGCCAACGTGGACAAAGCCCGCCGTCTCCTCGGTTATGAACCCACCCACACCATGCCGCAGGGCTTGGAACTGGCGTTGGATTGGTATGTGGCGAATGTGGGGTGAGATGAAGGAAATGATTTAGATCCCTCAAATCACCATCTTACTCGCATGGGTCTTTCCACCGCCCAAATCAAGTTGAGCAACCCGCGCAGGCCCGCCCTGGCCAGGTTGGAATTCTCCGCGCTGGCGGACACGGGTGCGCTGCTGCTTTGCATTCCCGAACACGTTGCAGCCCAGCTTGAACTGGAGCCCAGTTCCAAGCGCGAGGTGGTGACGGCGAATGGCAAAACTCATCTGGCACCCTACGTCGGGCCGCTGGAGATCGGCTTTGAAAACCGTCCGTGCTTCACCGGTGCGCTGGTGATGGGCGACGAAGTCCTGCTGGGCGCGGTGCCGATAGAGGACATGGACCTGGTTGTCTCGCCCGGCCAGCGCCGCGTGACCGTAAATCCAGGCCAACCCCAACATCGCCGTGAGCATCGCCAAGGACTTTCCGGCCGTCGTCCGCAAGGCGTTGCAGATGCCGTGAGCCAACCAGCGCTTGCGACGCTTCCGCCACCGCCGCTGTCGTGAAATTACCTCCCCGACCGAAGCAACCCCGACTCCCACTCGGCGCGGAGGCCGAACCACGATTCGCCGGCGGAGCATTCGTTTCATCCTTCTGCCTGAAGCGTGAGCGCGTTCCTTCCTTTGACCACTATCCTTTCAACATCCCAGCCGTCCGTGCACTGGACCGCCTAGAGCTGCATCCAGCTGTAACATTCTTCGTCGGTGAAAATGGCTCGGGAAAGTCCACCATCCTGGAGGCACTCGCCGTCCGGCTGGACTTCAATGCCGAAGGAGGCAGCAAAGACCACAAATTCGCAACGCAAACGACACACTCCGAACTCCACGAGTTTCTATCCGTGGAGCGAGTTTTTGGCCGGCGGGCGACCGACGGATGGTTCTTGCGGGCAGAGAGCTTTTACAACCTCGCGAGTGTGGTTGAGCGGGCAGAGAAGGATGCCCCACCTGGCCCGCCGTTCCGCGCATACGGTGGGCGCTCGTTGCACGCACAGTCGCACGGTGAGTCGTTTCTAGCGCTGCTATCCAACCGACTTCAGGGCGGTGGCATCTACCTCTTCGACGAGCCGGAAGCGGCCCTTTCACCGCAGCGGCAATTGAGCGCGCTTACCCTCCTGCATCGGCTCGTTTACCACCGCAGCCAGATGGTCATTGCCACACATTCTCCCATCTTCCTGGCGTATCCCCATGCGCGTATCTACGAGTTCGGCGAACACGGGATTCGGCCCGTCGCTTATGCGGACACAGAGCACTACCGAATCACGAAGGACTTTCTGAACCGACACGAGCGAATGCTCGACATCCTGCTCAACGAGGAGGATGCCGACTTGAAGTCGAAGGAGCGCTGAAAATCCTGCTCATGAAATGTGCCCCAGACTTGAATCTCGCCTCGCTTCGTTCAGCCTCTCCCTCGCATGACCGCTCCTGAACCACACGTCAACGAACTCGCCGATTACGAGCGCGTCATCCGGCCCAAGCAGGGCCTGGTGGCCGTGGACTTCGACGAGCTGTGGCGCTACCGCGAACTGTTCTGGTTCCTGGCCTGGCGCGATATCCTCGTGCGCTACAAGCAGGCCGTGCTCGGCGTCGCATGGGCGGTGCTCAAACCGTTCCTCACGATGGTCGTGTTCACCGTGGTGTTCGGAAAGCTCGCGGGCTTCTCGGAGAAGAAGGGCATGACTTTCGAGACTTACGCGGTGCTCACGCTGGCCGGGCTGCTCCCGTGGCAATTCTTCGCCAATGCGATGGCCGAAAGCAGCAACTCGCTGGTCGGCTCGTCGAACATGATTTCCAAGATCTACTTCCCACGCCTCATCATCCCGGCCAGCGCGGTCATCAGCGGCGCGGTGGACTTCGCCATCGGCCTGGTGATCCTGTTCGGCGTGATGCTCTGGGCGGGCGTGAGCTGGCACTTGAACCTGCTCCTGCTGCCGGTGTTTTTCTTCGTGGCGTTCGCCGCCGCGTTCGCCATCGGCCTGTGGCTCTCCGCGCTGAACGTGCGGTATCGCGATGTGAAATACATCGTGCCGTTCATCGTGCAGATGGGCCTCTACGCCAGCCCCGTGGCGTTTCCCTCCTCGCTCGTGCGTGACAAGTTCGGGGACACGGTGTTCTTCCTCTTCAGCCTGAACCCGATGGTCGGGGTGATTGACGGGTTCCGCTGGGGCGTGCTCGGTGCGGCCTTCGAGCCGTACTGGCCGGGTTTCTGGATCAGCATCGGCGTGATCGCCGCGCTGTTGGTCAGCGGCGCGCTCTACTTCCGCCGCGCGGAGAAGACGTTTGCGGATGTTATTTGAGCCACAGATGAACACAGATATCCACAGATGGAAAAGTGGCGGCCAGTCGCTGCGGACATTGGCGGGACTGGTGATGTCAATCTGTGTCCATCTGTACCCATCTGTGGCTTCCCCTTTCTGAGCCAACATGTCCAAGCCCATCATCAGCGTTCGTGGCATTTCCAAGCAGTACCGGCTCGGCTCGGCCAAGTCGCAGGACACGCTGCGCGACCAGCTCACGCACTGGGTGAAGAACCTCGCGCGGGGAGAGAGTGAAGGTGCCACCGAGTCGTTTTGGGCGCTGCGTGACGTGTGCTTCGACGTGAAGCCCGGCGAGGTCATCGGCGTGATCGGACGCAACGGAGCCGGCAAGTCCACGCTGCTCAAGGTTCTCAGCCAGATCACCGAGCCGACCGAGGGCGAGATCTACCTGCGCGGCCGGCTGGCGTCGTTGCTCGAGGTGGGCACGGGCTTCCATCAGGAACTCACGGGCCGCGAAAACATCTTCCTTAATGGCGTCATTCTCGGCATGACCCAGGCCGAGGTCCGTGCAAAGTTTGACGAAATCGTGGAGTTCGCCGAGGTGGGCAAGTTCCTCGACACGCCGGTGAAACGTTATTCCTCCGGCATGTATGTGCGCCTGGCCTTCGCCGTCGCCGCGCATCTGGAGCCCGAGATTCTCGTGGTGGACGAGGTGCTGGCGGTCGGCGACGCGGCGTTCCAGAACAAGTGCCTGGGCAAGATGCAGGACGTGGCGAAGAACCGCGGCCGCACCGTCCTTTTCGTCAGCCACAACATGGCCGCCGTGCAGGCGCTCTGCGGGCGCATCATCCACATGGGCGGCGGGCGCGTGCTGGGCGATGGCGACCCGGACACGCAAATCGCCGCCTACCTCGGCGAGATCAAAAAACCCCGTACCGACACCGCCGTGCCGTTGGGCAAGATCGTCGAATGCCGGCAACTGGAGTTCAACCCGAACCCCATCGTCAGCGGGCAACCCATGGAGTTCACGCTCGAACTCGGCGCGAAGCAGCGCACGCAGCTCATCGACTGTGCGATCCTGATCTACAGCGTTTATGGCCAGCGCGTGGCCATCCTTGATCTGCGCAAGCCCACGGGCCAGTTCCCCATCGCACCGGACCAGCCGTTCCGATGCACCGGCCGGATCAAGAACTTCCCGCTGGTCGAGGGCGACTATCGCATCGGCCTCTTCATGAACTGCTCGGAGTATTACAGCGACTACCACGACCTCGCGTCACTGACCGTGAGCGCGGCAACGAAGGAAGGCGAACTGGCCCCGTACGCCGCGCACTTCCGCGGCCTGGTGGAGCTGGAGTGCGAAGTGAAATTTTAAGCAGTCGCGGACGGCCTGGCCGGTTACGATAGTGCCCGATGCATGCATGGGTGAAAGATGAGTATGGCACCGGTTATCCGGCTGTCGCGCTGGCAGGCGGGTTTCCCATGCCTTTGGTCAGGGAGACGCGCTGGCTCCGGGAATTTGAAGGCGAACCGGGCAGCCTGTCGGTATCGCGCTTTCTGGATGGCTCGGCCGAGATCACGTTGGCCGAACTGGAGGCAGGCTGGTCGCAATGGGAGGAGCAGGAGCGTTCGGATTTTTGCCACGCCTCCGCCGCGCTGGTGACGCACCCGGACTATCCGGCCATGCTGCGATTCATCCTGAAACGCGGCAGCATTGAGAACTGTACCAGCATCGCGTTGTCCGCCGCCGCCAAGCTGCCCTCCGAAGAGGCGTTCACGGAGCTGGTCCGGTGCTTAAAAGTGGCAACCCCGGGTCCGGCGGCGAATTTCAGCCAGGCCATCGCCTTCACCCGGCATCCCGAGGCGGTGGCAACGCTACGCGAGTTTCTCCGGCAGATCTGGAGCCAGCCCCGGCTGTGGGAGAATGACCCATTCAATAACTGGCTGGCGTTCGACGCGGTGGCCTGCATTGAGCATCTGATCACGCTCGGCGTGTCCCCGGCCGAATTCGAGTGCGAGGCACGGGCGCTGGCCGCGCATCCCTGTGCCGGCAACCGGGATTCGTGGCAGATAATCCTCGCCAAATATTATCCCGCGCTGGCCGGGATCAAATCGTCCCGGCCATAACCGGTTAAGCCCGAACCCCGGAGCAGCGCGGCACCCTGAAGCGCGTAGCGCAGGTTTGCAACCCGCTGACGCCACGCACTTTTCCTGGCCGCTCGGTGTGAAGGACGACCGGCCGGCTGCAAGCCGGCGAAACGGCAGGCTGCAAGCCGGCGAAACGGCAGACTGCAAGTCTGCGCTACGATTGATGGCCCTCTCGACTTCGGACTTCGGGTTAAGTTCGTCTCCAATGATTCAACCCGCCGAACACGCCCCCTGAATCGTTTGCACCGGCGATGGACACTTGCGCTCCCTTCGGTGCATCCTTTCCGTGCTGAACTTCGATCCCGAACGTGTCCGCTGAATCGCCCAAGCTTTCGTGGGTTCAACGCCTCCTGACCCGGATGGCGGACGCGGTGTATTTGCATCCACGCGTGTTCTTCTACCCGCAGATGGTGCTGTTCCTCGTCTGCCTCGTGTTCACGGTGCGGCACCTGGAGTTCAACACCAGCCGCAATGACCTCGTCGGTTCCGATAAGAAGTACCACCAAAACTTCCTCGCCCTGCTCAAGGAGTTCCCCGGCCAGAGCGACCTGGTCGTCGTGGTCGAGAGCGACCGGATGGACAAGAACCGGCAGTTTGTCGAACGGCTGGGAGCGAAACTGGAGGCGGAGACCAATCTCTTCACCGATGTGTTCTACAAAGGCGACCTGCGGCTGATGGGCCACAAGGCGTTGTTGATGGCGAAACCGGACGATCTGGTGGAGTTGCAGAAGAAGCTCAAGGACTACCAGCCGTTCATCAAAAACTTCGGGCAGGCCACGAACCTGGTCTCGTTGTTCAGCATCCTGAACCGGCAGTTCCGCACGGCAAAGCAGGAGGACAACGCTGAAAACGAATCCATGGTCGGGGCGTTGCCGGCCTTGGAACGCATCATCAACGAGGCGAGAGAAAGCTTGGAGCGGCCCGGCAAGCCGCCCTCCCCCGGTTTGAGCGCCCTGTTTGGCGACGGACCGGAGGCGGAGCGAGAGATGTATGTCACGTTTGGTAACGGGCGGATCTACCTCGTGACCGCCCACGCCAAACGCGAAGACCAGGAAGGCGACGCCGTGGAACGGATGCGCGCGCTGGTGGCGGAGACGAAGCGCGAGGTGCCGGGCGTCAGCGTGGGCCTCACGGGCGAACCGGTGCTGGAGTTCGACGAGATGGCCCAGTCGCAGGCGGACTCCACCTTGGCGACGGTGGTCTCGCTGGTGTTGTCGGTGCTGATCTTTATCTACGCCTACCACTCAGTCCGGCGACCGGTAAAGGCCGCCGCGAGCCTGATCGTGGGCCTCACCTACACGATGGGCTACACAACGCTCGTGGTGGGGCACTTGAACATCCTGACGATCACGTTCGCCCCGATGCTGATCGGCCTGGCGATTGATTTCGGCGTGCATCTGGTGGCGCGGTTCGAAGAGGAATTGCGCCGGGGCAAAACGGACCGCGAAGCCATGACGCTGGCGTTGGTGAACACCGGGCAGGGCGTTTTCACCGGGGCCGCAACCACGGCAGCAGCGTTCTTCGCGATGGGCATCACCAATTTCAAGGGCATTCAGGAAATGGGCATCATCGCCGGCGGCGGCCTGCTGATCTGCCTGGTGCCAATGATGACGCTCCTGCCGGTGCTGCTGCTGCGCGGGAAGCAGCCGGTGCCCAAGACTTCCGCTCCCCGCCCCAATCATCGGGAGCGGGTCGAACGATTGTGGCTGTCCCGGCCCGGTTTGGTGCTGACGGTGACGCTGGCCCTGTGCGCCTTGGGCGTGACGCAGTTTCGCAAGGTGCACTTCGATTACAACCTGCTGGACATGCAGTCGGAGGGCCTGCCGGCGGTGGTTTTCGAGAAACGGCTCATCGACTCCGGTTCCAACTCGATCCTGTCCGCCGCCGTGCTGGCTACGAGCCTCGACCAGGCAGTGTTGCTGGAGCAAAAGCTGACGAACCTCACCACCGTGGCAAAGGTGGAATCCATGAGCCGCTTTCTCGCCGAGGACGCGACGGCCAAGCTGCCGGTCATCCGCAAGATCAAGGAAGATGCGGCCGCCGTGCAGTTCGCCCGGATCGACACGAATGCAGTGAACGTGCCGGAGCTGTTACAGGTGCTGTACTCGTTTCAAGGCTTCGTCGGGGCGGCGGAAGAAGTTACCCGCAGAGAGGGCGAGACCAAACTGGTGCCGGTGTTTCGTTCCCTGAAAGAGGCCACCCAGGCCTTGCGTAACGCATTGGTGGCGGCCCCGGAGCGGGCGGCGGAACAGACGGCCTATTACCAACGGGCACTACTGCGGGATTTGCAGGACACATTCGGCGCCCTGGCCGATCAACAGGCCAGCCCGCTTCGCGCGGAGGATTTGCCGGGGCCGTTGCGCAACCGGTTCATCGGCGTTTCTGGCAAGTACCTGCTGATGGTTTTCCCGAAAGGCGATGTGTGGCAACGCGAGACACAGGAAGCGTTCGTGAGGGAACTGCGCAAGGTGGACCCGAACGTGACCGGCACGCCAGTGCAACTTCTCGAATACACGACCCTGCTCAAGGACAGCTACGTTGAGGCCGCCTGGTACGCGACGGCGGCCATCGCGATCATGGTGCTGCTGCATTTCCGGTCGCTCGTTTGCGTGGTGCTGGCCCTGCTGCCAGTGGTCATCGGGACCGTGTGGATGGTGGGCCTGATGGGTTGGGCCGGCATTCCGTTCAACCCGGCGAACATCATGACGCTGCCCCTCGTGGTGGGCATCGGAGTGACCAACGGCATTCACATTCTCAACCGTTTCGCCGAGGAGAAAAATCCGTCCATCCTGGCCCGCAGCACCGGACTGGCCGTCCTCGTCTCGGGCCTGAACACCATGGCGGGCTTTGGCAGCCTCATGCTGGGCAAGCATCAGGGCATCCAGAGCCTGGGCTACGTCATGTCCGTAGGCACGGCCACCTGCATGATCGCCTCGCTGACTTTCCTCCCGGCGGTGTTGGACCTGCTCCTGAAACTGGGCTGGCGAAAAGAAAAGGCCCAGTGACGATAATGCACCATCGCCACTGGGCTGTGAGGAACTGAGTTCAAATCGAACCTCAATCAACTAACGATTTACATTAACCAAGGCAGTAACCAATGTCAAATACGCAGTTTTAATTGAAACGCATCAATCTGTAACGTTAATCTATAACCCCACTTCATCCGCCCACCACGTGGTTCCGGCGGGTAAACTTGACCTCGCGCCCGGTCCACTTACCATTACGAACGCGTGATTCATGGCGTTGCCAATCTATTGAAGCTTATCCGGCTGGGCGTGCTCGCAGGCCTCCTCGTCGGAGCTGCTGGCCTCAGCCTCGCCGCTGAATGGTCTGCGGGACCATTTGCACACGAGTTCTCCCTGACACTGGAGGCCGGTACGCGGGAAGAGTGGCTGGGGCCACTTTATTATCACGAAGTCACCGCCGAGAAGACCACCACGGCGTTCCCACCTTTCTTCTCGCACCTGCAGAATCCCGGCGTCGGGGCGGAAGAATACGATTTTCTGTACCCGCTGCTCACGTACGACCGTTACGGGGCCGAGTACCGCTGGCAGTTGATGCAGCTCCTGAGTTTTTCCGGCGGCCAAACGCAGTCGGAAAAGAAATCGGACAAATTCAGTTTGTTCCCTTTCTATTTTCAGCGACGCAGTGCTGATCCGACCCAAAACTACACCGCGTTGCTGCCGTTCTGGGGCACGGTCAAGGGCCATCTGATGCGGGATGAAATCGAGGTACGCCTGTTCCCCCTCTACGCCCGCACCGTAAAAAAAGACGTCGTCACGCGGAACTACCTCGCCCCGTTTTTTCACCTGCGCGAGGGCACCCAGCTGGAAGGCTGGCAGTTCTGGCCCGTCGTCGGACACGAGCACCGCAACTCGTTCACCAGCACGAACTACCTCGGACTCGAAAAACTGAACGCGGGTCACGACAAGCTGTTCATCGCGTGGCCCTTCTTCTTCAATGAAAACACCGGAATCGGCACCACCAATGCCGTCCACGAACAGACGTTCATCCCGTTCTACAACCTCTACCGCTCCCCGCTGCGGGACTCCACCAGTTACCTCTGGCCCTTTTTTACGTACACCGACGACCGGGAAAAGAAGTACCACGAATGGGGCGCGCCCTGGCCCTTCATCGGTTTCGCCCGCGGCGAGGGCAAGTACATGAACCGCGTCTGGCCCTTCTACAGCCACGCCACCAACGCGACGCTCACGAGCGACTTTGTCCTCTGGCCGCTCTACAAGTACAACCTTGCCAAGACCGAGGCCCTCGAACGCGAGCGGACCCGCTTCCTGTTGTTCCTGTACAGCGATCTCGTGGACAAAAACACGGTCACCGGTGAAACGGCGACCCGGACTGATTTCTGGCCCTGGTTCACCGCCCGGAAGGAATTGGATGGCCGCGAGCGGTTCCAGCTTCTCGCCCCGTTCGAGACCATCGTCCCCCGCAGCAAATCCATCGAACGCAACTGGTCGCCGATCTGGTCCCTCTTTCGCTACGAGAAGAATCCCCGCACCGGCGCGGAAAGCCATTCGCTGCTCTGGAATCTCCTGCGGCTCGACTCCAGTCCGACCAACTCGCACGCCTCCTTCTTCTTAGGTGTGGCCAAGTGCGACAGTGATGCCAACCACACGAAGTGGCGATGGTTTGACTGGAACAAGCCGGCCACGAACGCTGCGCCACCGACGGCGAAGTGAGCGCGAATGATCGAAAGGGAGTAAGAGCAAGATTGAGAGAACGAGACCACGCGGCCGAGGCCTCTTCGTGCTCGTAATCTGTCACTTAATCCTAATCCTTCCCTCCCGATGAAAGTGCTCTTCGTGTCGAATCTGTTTCCCGATGCCACCGCGCCGGGACATGGACAGATCAACGCCACGGTGCTGCATCAGCTCGCCCGTCACTGCGAAATCCGCGTCATCGCTCCGCGTCCGCAACTGCCCTTCAAAAGCTGGCGTGCCCGCGCGCCGCGCGAGGAGGACCAGCTTTTCAAGCCGCAGTACGTGCGCACCTTCTATGTGCCGAAGCTGGGCGGCCCCTGGAACCATCGCCTCATGGCGCGGGCGCTCCACGAGCCTATCCGACGAATGCGGGCCGAGTTCCCGTTCGACGTCGTCCTCGGGGCCTGGGTCTATCCGGATGCCTGCGCGTTAGATCTGTTGGATGCCGACTTGCAGGCCCCCGTCGTTGCCATCGCCCAGGGCACCGACGTCCACAGCTACCTGCACATGCCGTTGCGCCGGCACATCATCGTGCAGGCCCTCAGCCGCGCCGCCGCCACGATCACCCGCAGCCGGGATCTGGCCAACCGCCTCCACCAGGCGGGCGTGCCCTTCATGAAGCTGCGGCCGATTTACAACGGCGTGGACACCGCCATGTTCCGGCCCGGCGATGCCGCTGCCCTGCGCCGCGAATTGGACCTGCCCACCGACCGCCAGGTCATCCTCTACGTCGGCAACTTCCTGCCGGTGAAGAATCCGCTCCTGCTCATCAGCGCCCATGCCCGCCTGTGCCCCGCCATCGGCAAGCCGTACGAACTGGTCATGATCGGCACCGGCCCGCTGGCGGCCAAGGCCCGGAAGCTCGCCGACGCCGGCGGCTTCGGCGCAAATGTGCGGCTCGTGGGCCGCAAGTCACCGGCGGAAGTCGCCCGCTACATGCAGGCGGCCGACGTACTGTGCGTCCCCAGCAAGCAGGAAGGCGTGCCCAACGTCATCCTCGAAGGCTTCGCCTGCGGCCTGCGCACCGTCGCCACCCGGGTTGGCGGCATTCCCGAAGTACTCGACAAGGACTGCCTCGGCCAATTGGTGCCCAGCGCTGATGTGGACGCCCTCAGCCAAGCCCTCGGACAGACCTTGCGGGCCACTCCCGACCGCGACGCCATCCTCCGCCACGCGGCCAATTTCTCGTGGGCGCGCACCACGGAGCGTTACCTGTCCGTGCTGGAAGAAGTCCGGGCGCGGTGATCCCCGCCGAGAGCACCGCAGAGGCGGGACAGCCGCAGAGATTCACCGCACAAATTCCGCAGGCATCCTCCTGCTCCGCCGGCCCAAAACCTTTGGTATCTGGAGTGTCCATCATTGGTGGACACGCCCAGGCGGGCCGTCGAATCGTCGAATCGTCGGGCGCAGCTTGACACTGCCCCCGGAGCGCGGCTGTGTCCCGCTCGGAGCGGGATCAGCCGCAGCAACGTCGGAATGAGGAGCGGTGGCGTAACGTCGCTTGACGGATGATGGGCAGTCACTAGACTCGCCCTCCCTGACCCGGATCAGTCTGGCGGTTCGCCAGCAAACCCCGGGCAGCAGTTCCGGGAAGGAAGTGAAATAGTTTTGACCGAGATTAAGCTCAAAAAGGGCGAGCCGGTAGAAAAAGCGCTGCGGCGGTTGAAAAAGAAAATCGACCGCGAAGGCACGCTTAAAGAAGTGCGCAACCATCGCCGCTTCGAGAAGCCGAGCGAAAAGAAGCGCCGTAAGCTCAAGGTGGCCAAGTTCACCGCGATGCTCCGCGCCCGTTACGCCGACATGTAATCCATGTCTCTTCCTCCCCGCCGGACGCAGGCCCAGCCTGCGTCCGGCTTTTTCATTTCCCCGGCCTGGCAAGGATTTCAGGTTTGAACAAATGGTTGGCCCCGGTGCCTAATGTCCACGACGCGCGGCGCACCAAACTGGCATGTATTCACTCTCCACCTGCTGGAACTCCCATCGACACACGGACGGTCGCGCCATGCTGCAGGAGATCGCGGCGCTCGGCTTCGAGTACGCGGAACTGAGCCACGGCATCCGCGTGAGCCTGGTGCCGGGCATCCTCGCGGCGGTGGACGCCGGCGAAATCCGCATCTCCACGCTGCACAACTTCTGCCCGCTGCCCATGGGCGTGACGCACGCCGCGCCGAACATCTACCAGTTCACCAGTGAGGATGCCCGCGAACGGGAGAACGCGCTGAAGCAGACTTTTAAGACGCTGGATTTCGCCGTGCGCGTGAAGGCCCGGCTGGTGGTGCTGCACATGGGCAGCCTCACGGCGATGAAGCCCAAGGCCTTCCTCGGCCTGTTCGGGCCGGAGGATTTCACGGACACGATGCTGGACTTGATCGCGGCCAAGCAGAACGAGACGCCAAAATTCTACCAGCTCCTGGCCGGCGTGTTCGAACAGCACGATTTGCACAAGCCGGCCCCGATGGAGCGCACTGCCGCAGCCTTGAAGGAGATCGCGACCCGCGCGGCGGAACTCGGTTTGCAGCTCGGGGTCGAGAACCGCGAGGCACTGGAAGAGGTCCCGCTGGACAACGACATGGCCGAGTTCCTGGCTGGTTTCCCCTCGGCCACGGTGCGTTACTGGCACGACACCGGGCACGCGCAGATCAAGGAACACCTGGGCTTCCTGCAACACACGACGCACCTCGGCGCGCTCGCGGACCGGTTGGGCGGCCTGCACATTCACGACGTGGAGTTTCCCGGCAAGGATCACCGTGAGCCGGGCACGGGCACGGTTGATTTCGCGGCGTTGAAACCGTTTGTGAAGCCCGAGCACATCAAGGTCTTCGAGTTCAGCCCCGGCATGACCGTGGAGGCATTGAAACGCGGGGTGGCCCATGTGAAGCGGGTCTGGGGACAATGAAGTCCTCGAAATCATGGCTCAAGCAGCTCGTACAACTCGCCGTGTGCGGCCTGTTGCTGGCGTGGATTTTCCAAACCATTTTCTGGAAGGAAGGGAAGGAAGCCTGGGAACGCGGGAAGCGCACCCCAGCGTGGGATAACTTGACCCGGCTTGAACGGCTGCAGGTTTCCTGGACCCACGGACCAAGGGAAGTCTGGCAGGACATGTCCCGCGTACGACCCGAGGCGTTCGCCCTTTCGCTGGGACTGATGGGCGCGACCATCTTCCTGGGCATTGTGCGCTGGCGGCAGGTCTTGCGGGTACATGGATTGGACTTGTCCCTCGCGCGGGCGACGGAGATTTCGCTGGTGGCGCACTTCTTCAACTCCTTCCTCCTCGGTGCGGCCGGCGGTGACCTGATGAAGGCTTATTACGCGGCCCGGGAAACTCACCATAAGAAAGCCGAAGCGGTGGGCACGGTGTTTGTTGATCGCATCGTGGGATTGTTCGCCCTGCTCTGCTTCACCATGGTGGCCATGGTGGTGAACCTCCCGTTGCTGGCGGCGGACCGCCTGTTTCAAAAGCTCGCAGTCGTGATCACGGCGATGTTCGGTGGCTGCGCCGTGGTGCTGGTGCTCGCCTTCCGGGGCGGCGTTTCCAGGGGGCTGCCACAAGCGCGCGAGTGGTTGCGCAAATTGCCGAAAGGAGATTTTCTCGAACGGCTGCGCGAGTCCCTGAAACCCTTTGGACGTGACCCGGCGTTCCTGCTGAAGAGCTTTGCCGTGTCGCTGCTGCTCTGTGGCGTCTGCGTGCTGCACGTGCAATCACTCGTCTGGGGGCTGGGGCTGGAGATTTCGTTGCGCCACCTCTGCGCCGTGGTGCCGATGATCACCTGCATCGTGGTCCTGCCGCTGACGCCGAGTGGACTGGGCGTACGGGAGAACCTGTTTGTGCTGATGCTGGCCGTGCCATTGATCGGAGTGGAACACACCTCGGCCCTGTCACTCTCGCTGCTGTGTACGGCTGGCAGCCTGTTCTGGAGCGTGGTCGGCGGCGTGGTGTACGCCAGTCTCAAACACCAGCATCACCTGGCCGAGCTGGCTCAGGAAGAAAAGGAATGACCCGCTGGAACCGGCGCGTCCGCACCCAGCGACAAGGTTTCGCCGGTGTCGGAGGCCCGCGCCCAGGCGTCGGCCAGCAGGGTGAAAAAATAGAGCCTGATGGAAACAATCTCGAGCGGGAAATCCCAGCGGGCATGTAACAGAACTGCCACCATCGCTGCACAACCGCAGAACCCCAGCATCCACTGGGTGCTGTCGCGGAGCATCGGCAAACGGAAGTGATCGCGCAGCCCCAGCATCAATCCACCCAGAATCAGGATGATCCACCACATGGACCCGCTCCAGCCCCATTCGATCAGGTATTGGTAGTAGTCATTGTGCGCGTTCCCCCAGAAGCCGTACTTCTCATCGGACATACCAAACATCTCCATATAAGGCGGCAGGGCGGTCTGAAAGCAATCAGCCCCGTTACCGAGCATATCCGTATCCTTCGCCAGTTGTTCATACGCTTGGGCAGGATAGCGTTGCTCAATATTTTTGGTGACCGTCTTAAGGCGGACCAGATTCAGCTTCCAATTGGCATTCAGTCCCAGGACCACCAGCACGGCAACCACCCCCAGCAAAAGCCCTCCCTGAATCAAGCCCAGCCGCCAGTCGAATTGCTCCCGGGCCGTGCGCCACCAGGCCCAGCCGTATCGCCCGCCCACGAACAGCGCCAGGATCACCGCCAGCAGCCACCCGGCCCGTGAGGTGTTGATAAAGATGCCCACCAAAAGCCCCAGCACAACCACCATCCAGCCCGCCTGTCGCATCGAATGGCGCTTTTGGGAAGCGGCCACCGCCATGTACCCAAGCGCCAAGGCCCAGCCGATACCCATCAATGTCGCTGCATTGCCATGGTAAAGGTACGTGCAAAACGCGGCCTCAACCTTGATGGCCGGCATGATCCAAAACCACTCCCAGGCCGGCGGGCCAGCCAGCTTCAATGCGGTTCCCACCACGGCCACGGCCAGTGCGGTCATCGCCATGGTGAACCACACTCGCTTGCGCCAGACCGGCCGCACCATCAAGTCACAGGCAAACAGGAACAGCACCAAAACTCCGGTGACGTGCAGCATTGAGTCATGCGACAAATCCCGGTCGAGCGCCCCCGGCCACGTCGGATACGATGGATTTGCCCAGACCCGCCCAAGGCGCGTCCACGTCACGTAGTAATAGGTGAAATGGGCGTTCCCTGCCATCCACCACCCTTGCAACAGCAGCAAGGTGACGGGCCCCACCACCAACCAGGAAACCGTAGGCCAGCGCCGCCGCCAGAGGCAGGCAACCGCCCAGGCGATCGCCAGGACGGCGGCAAACTGGTTAAACGTGACAATGGACTCAGTCGCGGCGCAGCCGTAGCCCAGCGGCGCATAGGCCAAGATGCAAAGAAACACCCAGCGGGGCACGTCGGTGATGGCACGATCCAGAGTCATGCAGTCAACTAGGCTGGCATCGTCGGGCCGCCCCCGCGTTTGGCTTCGACACCCGGCTCAATGGATGGACAGTTCGCGTTGGATCCCAAATTTTTCAATGCGTTTGCGGAGCGTGGCCCGGGTAATGCCGAGTAACTTGGCCGCCTGCACCTGATTTCCCTGCGTTTCAGCGAGTGCACAAATGACCAGTTCACGTTCCACCGCCGGCAGCACCTTCAGCTTCGAGCTGGCGCGCGCCCAAGTGAAGAGGGTGCGAGCCATGGAGGCCACGTCACCGGCCGGCTCTTTCACCGCCTCGCTGGTGGCGAGGACGGGGGGGGGCCTCTGAGCAAAAGTGGAAGGAAGGACCGGAGAAATACGCTCGGTCACGAACCCGGCCGGCAGATCCGCCGGCATGATGGTCGCTGATTTTCCGACCACGAGCGACCGTTGGATTACATTCTCCAATTCGCGCACGTTACCCGGCCAGTGATGGCTCTCCAGCAAGGCAAGTGTCTCGGGATCGATGCTGCTGAGCGGCCGCGCCTGTGACCGGGCGAATTTGCGGAGAAAATAATCCACCAACAGACGGATGTCCTCGCGGCGTTGCCGCAAGGCCGGCAGTTCGATGCGGATGACATTCAGCCGGTAGAACAAATCTTCGCGGAAGGACTTGGCCGCCATGGCCTCCTCAAGCGGTTTGTTGGTGGCGGCGATGACCCGCACATCTACCTTCACCGGCTGGTTGCCGCCCACCCGTTCAAAAGCACCGTTTTGCAGCACCCGTAAAAATTTTGTCTGCGTTGGCGGACTCATGTCGCCGATTTCGTCGAGAAACAGCGTGCCTCCGTTGCACTGCTCGAACTTGCCAATCCGCTGGGAAGTCGCACCGGTAAAGGCACCTTTTTCATGCCCGAACAATTCGCTCTCCAGCAGATTTTCCGGGATCGCCGCACAATTGATGGCCAGAAAAGGCTGCTCGGCCCGCCGCCCATGGGTGTAAATGGCCCGGGCCACCAGTTCTTTGCCCGTACCGCTTTCCCCGGTGATCAACACCGTGGCATCCGTCGCAGCGGTCTGGCCGATCAATTTGAAAACCTCCTGCATTGCCGGGCTACGGCCCACGATGCCGAGATCATAATCCTCCGACTCCAGCAGGGGCTGACAGGCAACGGTTTGCCGCATGGCCCGGGTCGCCTTCAACGCGTCCGTGACGAGCTGCTTCAACTTGGGTACGTCGAACGGCTTGAGCAGGTAATCATAGGCCCCCAGCTTCATCGCCTCGATGGCGGTCTGCGTGGTCCCATAGGCGGTCATCATGATTACCGGCAGCCGGGCATCCGTTTGACGGAGCCGCCGGAGGGTCTCGAGACCGTTCATGCCCGTCCCCATGCGAATGTCCATGAGCACGAGCGACGGCTTCACCTTGGGGAGCAACCGCAACCCCTCCTCGCCACTGGAGGCCGAGTGAATTTCGATTTCCGACGAGTTGAACAGACGCCGGAACGAATATTGCACGTCCGCCTCGTCATCAATGAGTAACAGCTTTTCCATCCGGTAAGTTTTTCAGGGTGCACCTGTGCTGCCGCAGTGTGCGCAGCATCTCCCTTGCCCCAGCCGGTGTCAACCAGCGTCAATTACGCCTTGGAACCGTAAACTCCCTTGCTCCCGTAGTACTTGTTGCCGGAGTAGTAGTAATAATACCCCGTACCGGCACCTTGCGGGAGGAAATTTAACACCAGACCAGAAGGCCGCGCGCCGGCACGCCGGAGCATTTCCAACGCGCGCATCACCACCCGCGTCGAGGTCTTCTTTGCGTGCATCACCAGACAAACTGTCTGGGCTTCTTTCACGATGAGCAGCGTGTCGCTCACGGCATTGATGGGCGCGTTATCCAGCACCACCTGGTCATATTTGCTGACCGCCTCGTGAATCAGTTGCTTTGCCCATGGTCCGGACAGCAACTCGGCAGGGTTCGGCACCGGCCGGCCGGCCGTCAGCAGGAACAAGTTGTCAAACAGGGTCTTTTGCACGCACGCATCCAATGGTTCCTTGCCCAACATCACATCGGTCGCCCCCGCCAAGTCTCCCTTGACGCCGAAGGTTTCCGACAAGCTGGGCTTGCGCAGATCCAGATCAATGACCAGCGTCCGCTTGCCCTGCTGGGCGTGCGAGACGGCATAGTTTACACAGCAGAACGATTTGCCTTCCGAAGGCACGGCACTGGTGAACAGGACCACTTTGCGATCTGATTCCCGTCCCAGCAGCGCCAACGAGGCACGCAAACTACGAAATGCTTCAGCGCACAAGGAGGTGGGGTCATCGCTCATGAACAAGCGGCTCCGGCCGTCCTTGACGAGCTTGTTCTTTGGCACCGCCCCCAGCACTGGCAAACCGAACACTCGCTCCGCCTGGTCCACCGATTTGATGGTCGTATCGAGCAAGTGAATGATCCACACCAGCCCAAAGCTCAAAGCCGTACCCAGAATCATGGCATACGCAAAAATCATCCGCTTGTTCGGGCGGATCGGCAGTTTGGGCAGATTGGCCGGCTCAATGATCTTGACGTTGTTTTTATTCTTCTCAATTCCACCCGTCACATCAATCTCGCGAATGCGCTTGACCACGCTGTCATGGAGGTTTTTTTCCAAGGCAACAGCCCCCTGCAACCGGTCATACTCGATCCGTTGCCGCGCTACTTCCCCGAGCTTGGATTCCGCTTCCTTGAGCTGGCGCATCAAGGTCTTTTCTTTGTCAATGGCGGCCATCAACTGCAATTTGATCCGCGCGGGCGCACGGCGGACTTCCTCTTCAAACGCCTTTCGAAAACTGGCGAGTTCATTCCGCGCCTGAATCATCGCGGGGTGCTTGTCCTTATAGCGCAGCTCAAGATTGCTTACATTGGCCTCCTGAGTCAGCAGCTTGTCCTTGAGCGTCACAACTTCCGCCGACTTGGCCACGGCTTCCAAGGTCAACAGTGTTTCGACCTTTCCATTCATGGCCTCTACCTGGCTCATTTCCCGCTCCCGCAAGCTGCGTTCATTCGTCGCCTCCAGCACCTGGGAACTCAGGCTCTTGTAATCTTCTGACACCGTGTCGGCGTTATTGAGCAGCGAAATATTGTTGGTCCGCACGTACTCCTGAACCGCCCGCATGGCCTTCTCGAGGTTCTCCTTGATCCGTCTTTCTTCCACTATCAGCTGCTGTCCGGCGTTCTGCACTCCGCCCGTCCGGTCATCGCTGTTCTGCTTGATGTACTCCTCCACCACGGACTGGGCCATCAACCGGGCCATTTCCGGATTCTCGGCTTCAGCGGTTACATCAATCAAGCGCGTCATGCGGCGCAACCGGGAATCCACCGAAGCTGACAAAATCCGGACCAGTTGATCTTCGGACAGGATGTTGGTACCGCCCGTGAAATAGGGGTTATTGGTCAGACTGTTGGCGGCCACGACCCGCCGGAGAATTGCACTGCTCTTGACATTGTTGGCGATGGTATTGAGCAAATCCTGGCTGCCCTTATACTCACCCTTGGAGGACATGACCTCCTGAATGTTAATGACACTGGTTTCCGCTGTATCCAGCCAGAGGACGGACTTGCTCTGATACACTACCGGACTGTGCGCGCCCACCCAGTAACCTAACGCGCCGGAAACAATCAAGATGGCCGCGACCAGCCACGATTTTTCGAGGAATGTCTGCCAGAGATCACGATTAATGGGGCTGTCACCATCTGGGGACACTCCACCCGTCTGCAGCTTTTCTAACTGGTCCATCCCTTAAAATATAGTCTGCTTGACCACGATCACATCCCCCGGAGAAACAAGGAACGGTTTGGCATTTAGGTCCCGCATCATCGCTTTGACATCTTCGGTAAAAACCTTCTCCTGCCCACCCACCATCCGTTTAACGGTTACCTTTTCCTGATTGGCCAAGTTGGTGAAATCGCCTGCCAACGCGATGGCCTCCACCAAATTGACCTTCAGCCCTTCAGGAAGTTCCACCAGTCCCGGCTTTTTTACCTGGCCACTGACCGTGATGCGGTCGAGTTTTTTTGCCACCACGACATTGGTCCGCGCTGTTTGCACCAATGTCACCGTAACGCCGGCCGATTTCAGATAGTACTGTTCGTAGAGTTCCTTGATGTGAAGATTGGCTTCCGCGATGGGCTTTCCCCCCAGTTTAACGGTCCCGATCAGATGCAAGGTGACCGTCCCGTCCTGATCCACTCGGGTTTCAGTCGTCAAATCAGGTTCACGATAAACGGCAACCCGGATTAAATCATTCGGCCCCAGCACATAACTGGCGTTGGTCGCCTGTCCTGCCACCTGGACTGCAGCCGGAGCGGTTTGCGCGTGGAGAGTGTCGTTCAATCCTCGCCACGCGAAAGTGAAAAGAAATACGCAAGCAGCCGCCCACAGAATCCTGCAGGCGGCTGCTTTAATCGATTTGATAGATTTGCTTGCCATCCCGACTAGAAGCGATACGAGAGCTCAAGCCCAATCTGGTTGTTGACGAAATCATTCTGGTTCAGAGTCAGGTTGGACTCGTTCCGGCGGAACTGGTAGAAGGCAGTAGCCTGCGCCCGTTCCAGAAAGCGATAGGACAGAGACGGCTTAAGGTAGTAGTAATTATCCTCACGCACCGCTCCCGGCGCGGTGGTGGTGGGAAGGTTCGCCGAGTAATGCGAAATCATGTAGCCACCCTCAAACTGGGCCGTCAAGTTATCCATCAACCCGTGCTTAAGGGTCAAGCTGACGGAGGTTTCTTCGTTATTCAAATCACCAGCGGCGTTTGAAGGCTTGGTGCCACGGCTGGCGGCCAAAACCACCATCGTCCGCTCAGCAAGCTTCCAGTCACCTTCAAGGCCGAAGATCAAGTTAAGGCGATCCTTGGCCGAGGCATCCTGCAAATGGCGCTCCTCGATACCGCCGTTGACCTTGACATTAAGCTTCTCAGTAGCCTGCCAATCCAACCGCACCTGACCGTTGTAGTACAAGGTGTTCGGATTGTGGCTCAGGGCATCACCATCAACCTGGAGGTAGCCGCCACCCACGCCTGCACCCATCTTGACTTTGGGCAACACCTGGTAATCAAGCCATGCATTCGCAGAGCGGTCCACAGAACTGACGAACCCAGCCGCCGGGTAATCGTTGATCGACTGGTTCAAATCCAAGCTGGTCGTCGTCTTATCACTGACCTCGTAGGTGCCGCCCGCCTTGGTGACCCACAGTTTGCGCTCCACACGGCCATTGGCAGCCAGATTGTGCGTATCCGCATCCGAGTAGGAATTCAAACTCTGCGACGCGTAGAGCGCCAAACGGTTCAGCTTACCACCCAGTTCGATTTTCGCGTTGTGGTCAACGGAGTCCGAACCCGTGTGATTAAGGAAGCGGGTGATCGCCGCCTCGTAATTTGCGTCGAAATAGGCTGACTGGCGCTGGGCCGCATCACCAGCATTCAGGCGCAGACCCGGCGTGATAACATCAATCCAGTCATGATCACGGCCCGCATTGTTGTCGGGCGTCGCAATTCCTTTGACCGTCTTGTGCTCCAAGAATATGTTGTCATCGTATAAGAACTGATTGTAGACGTGGGGACGAATGTCCACTCCGCCCACGTTAAAGAGCGGACCAGCATCCTCAGCGGTTGCCCCCACAGCTCCAACCATCATGGTCGCTCCACCCAGTACTGCGATTTTCAGGTTACTCATAATCGTGTCAGTTTGTCTTCTTTTTAGCTAAATTCTTGCCTTATAATTTTTTGCGGATTCAGAAGTTCAAATACTTACTCACTACTTCTTCGACGGGTTCGAGACGTTCTTCGACGGGTTCGAGACGTTCTTCGACGGGTTCGAGACGTTCTTCGACGGGTTCGAGACGTTGAGATTATTCAGATTGCCCGCCACCGGATTACCGAAATCACCTGCGGTGAGTGTAGGCACAAACGGCAGCAACACAGTGATAATGTTACTCTTCTGAGCAGAGGCACCCTCACTACCGCCCGCCGCAATCGCCTTTACGAGTTCAACCTTCATGCCCGGGTTGCCCGACGCAACACCATTAGCAGCCGCCAAGCAGATGGCAACGGACGAGTTGGGCAGCAGGGCGCAAGCCTGACGCACGGCTTCCTGCAGCTCTTCGCGGCCAACGCCCGGCTTGGAGCCGAGGTAGGCCACGATCTTCTTGGCCATGTCTTCCTTGTCAGCGGCAGGTGTGTTTTTCAGAATGTCCGCCACCTTCTGGCCGATTTTCTTGCCCTTGACGCCATCCAGCTCATTCTTGTGAGTGGTGGTCAGGTTAGCCTCGGCTGAAGCGTCGTAGGTGAAGCACACACCCGTGAGCAGGAGGGTTCCGAGGGCGAGGGACTTGATGATGTTGGCGGCAGTTTTCATGTTCGTTTTTGAAAGTTTTTCCAAACTCTTTGCGACACTAGGCGAAATGGCGGATTTGTGACAACACTTTTTTCATTTTCTTGATCAATATCGCGCCACCGCTCCGCCGGGCTTTAACCCGAGCGCCGCCGTGTTCTCCCGCGCCTTGGTCAGCATCATGCCCAATTCGCTGGCCACGGCGATAAATTGGAAGCCTTCCGCAGCACGGCGCTTCGCCGATTCCACATCCGGCACGTGAATGCCAGATGCGATGCCATACTTTTTCGCCGTCTCGCGCACGGCCTTCAGCGCATCCACAAACGGCTCGTAATTACTGTCGAAAGCTGGTTTGCGGCCCATGCTTTTGTGCAGGTCATTGGGACCGATAAACACGCCGTCAATGCCGGGCACGCTGAGAATGGCGTCGAGATTTTCCACGCCCTTGACGTGCTCGATCATCACCATCAACAGAATCTCGTCATTGGCCTTCTCGTAGTACGTGGCCGGGTCAGTGCCGAAGTTCGGCGCGTGCAACTGGCCGCCCACGGAGCGGTTGCCAACGGGATGATAGCGCGTGTGCTGCACGGCTTCCTCGCACTCGGCGCGCGAGTTCACCATCGGCACCACCACGCCCCACGCGCCGATGTCCAGCACGCGCTTGATGTTTTCGCCGGTATTCCACGGCACACGCACAAGCGGCGCGCAGCCGCCAGCGGCTATGCCCATGAAGCTGTAGGACACGGTCTCGAAATTGTAGCCGGAGTGCTCCATGTCGCACGTGAGCCAGTCGAAGCCCAGGCCGGACATGAGGCGCGCCGCCGCAGGATCGGGCAGCGCCAGCCAAGTCCCGAAGCTGACTTCACCGCGTTTGAGTTTGGCACGGACGTGATTTTGTTTCATGTGTTCGTAAATGGAAGCGACCAGGCGAAATTTTGCGAGCGGATTTTTTGGTGGAAAGCAGGTCGCGCGAAGGCTGCGAAGAGAGCGAAGGGGGAAGGAATCCACCGGAATAGAACCGCCAACAGCACGGCCTTCGCGGCTTTCACTGGCCTCCTCACTTCCCCTGCAACGCCCGGAACCGGGTCCGCATTTCACTGACCGTCCCAACCGTGAGGAACACGTCGTATTCCAGCTTGAAGCCGTTGGTGATGGCCAGCGTGCGAATCGGCGCGAAGTAGGAGCAGCCGCTGCCGGCGGGGCCGGGTTTGCCCCGGTTGCGGTAGAACGTCATTTCCGTCGTTCCGGGCACGCAGACACCCAGGCCCCAGTCGCTGGCATCCACGTAGGCGGCCCAGTTTTCCGCGAGTCCCCGGTCATATTCGTTCGGCGGCTGCTGGCCGGGCACGCGCCGCGTGAGCGCCGCCCCGGTCCATGGGGCAGTTCCCTTGTAGTAAACTAGATTCGTCAGCGCGTAGTCCGCAAAAACCGCCGGCAGTTCCTGATGGGCGGGCGGATGATTCGTCGCCCCGGCGTAAGTCATGCGGAACCGCAGGTGCGCCACGCGGTTGGTCAGGGTCAGCCACTCCTCCATCACCACGTCCGGCAGGTCCACGCCGGTCGCCCAGTGCTTGGGCAGGGTCTGCGCGTACAGTGTCTTTAAGGTGTTCGTAAAAGCCAGTATGCGCGCCGGTTCGCCGCGCCAGCCGCCGCCTTGAACGGGATTCCACCGCCACGGATTGCCGTTCCAATCCGAGCCATCCTTCACGCCGTAGTACGACTGCTGGATGAACCGGCCCTTGTCGTAATGGTTCAGCAGGTTCCGCCCCGTCGCGCTCTCACCGAAGTAGCCGATGCTTCCGCCCGCCGCCCGGTCCACGCCCAGGCGCACCTGGCCGTTGTCAAGGTAGAGCCAGTCGGCGGCCGGAACACCTGAAGTGAGCGTCTGAACCAAGAGGCCGGCAAAGACCGCTAACACGCACGCTTTCAAGGAACGGCACCTTTCCAATCACCATATGCTTCAGCCATCATGGTTGCTGCGTCGCCAGCGGACACCATGCCAACCCCGGTGGCAAGGCCCGGACAAAAAACTTCACTGCCAACCTCGGCATTCGCACCTGCAACCCTAAGCACGGCTCGCATGGCCCTGTAACAACTTCGCGGTTCCACCATTTCTGGCATTACCATTGTTGGAGCTACGATCAAGAATGGCACTCGCTGGTGTCCGGTACAAACAACCAGACTTGCTCCGACCGGCAAGCATCCTTCTGCCCTGCGGGCAATCGCCTCCTGAACTTTCCGTTCAATCTCCCCACCGAAGAACTCGCGGTAACAGGCGTCAATGCCACCGTCCATGAAACCGTAACTGTTGGCAGGTGACACAACACTGTTCGCAGCAACGGCCAAGAGGTCACTTTGACGAATCGTGACCTCTGGAAACTGCCTGAACGCCTTTGTCCAGGCCGCCACCAATTCGCCGTCATGATCAACGAGGCGTAGTCGCATGTTGAGTGCAGCACTCCGCCCGGGGAGCATCTCCACGCATCGGCCCCGTTCGTCGCTTGCGGAACGGGACTCGGTGGCAGTTCACTGCACCTGCGCCCGCAACGCCGGGGACTGGAAGACATCTCCGTTTACCACGTGCGTGGGCTTCTTCCCGTGCATCAGGTCCACGATGGCCTGGGCGGCAGCGAGGCTGACGCGCTCGCCGGTCTCGCGGCCGTTGAAGGCCTGGTGCGGTGTAAGCAGCACGTTCGGAGCGCGGCGCAGCGGATGATCGTTGGGCAGCGGCTCGGCGGTAAACGCGTCCACGGCGGCCCCGGCGATGGTCTTCTGCTCCAGCGCGCGGACCAGCGCGGCCTCGTCCACCAGCGCACCGCGTGCGGTGTTGATGAGGTAGCTGCTGGGCTTCATCAGCTTGAACTGCGCCTCACCGATGAGGCCGCGGTTCTGCGGCGTGAGGGCGCAGTTAAGCGAGACGAAATCACTCTTGGCAAGCAGCTCTTCGAGGGAAACGAACTTGACGCCCAAGGCCTCGGCGTAAGGGTTCGGCGCGATGTCGTGACCGAGGATCTGCATGTTGAAGCCGGCGGCGCGCTTCGCCACGGCCTGGCCGATGCGGCCGCAGCCGATGATGCCCAGCGTCTTGTTCGACACGTCATGACCCCACGCGACCGACCACTGGCTGTTGCGCATGACGAGGTGACCCTCATGCACGCGACGGGCGAGCGCAAAGAGCAAGGCCCATGTGTAATCCGCCACGGCGCCGTCCAACATGCCGGGCGTGAAGGCCACGACGATGCCCAGGCGGGTGGCCGTGGGAATGTCAATCGAGTCATAGCCCACGCCCCAGCGTGAGAGGCACTTGATGCCGGCGGCGTTGGCGTGCTGAAGCACGGCGGGCGTGTACTTGTCCGCGCTGCACAGCGTCGCGTCGCAGCCGGCCATGTAGGCCTGGACATCGTCGGCGCTGAGCGGGCCGAACTTGGGCGCGAGCACGACTTCGCAACCGGAGTCGCGCAGGAGTTGATAAGCAGGCTGGCCGACTTCTTCAGCGGCCCGGGCGGTGATAAGCACTTTCCACGACATATAGGGGGGTGATTGTGAAGAAACCGCCGCTGCGGTGCAAGCGCGCCGTCTGCCCTAGCTTGTAATCTTAATCTTTCTCTTAATCTTTCTCCCTTCGGACGGAGCGGAAGTGCGGGATTAAGATTACGAGCAGGAGGAAGAGTAAGATTAGCAGACCGGAAAATACCGGCGCCCCGTTGACACGCTTTGTATTCTAGGGGCAGAAGAACCCATGTCCGTGCCTGCCAACCTCTACGCCACCTGGCGCGCCACGCGTCCCGGCGCGACTCAGTTGCACGAGGACGGCCCTCCGCCCGAGCGCCTGTTGCAGGCCGTCTGGCAGCACCAGCGGGTGCTCCGGGACGCCCTCCAGCTCGCCGATGGCCGGGCCGTGCGCGTGCTGCATCCGGGCTTTCACAACCGCGAGCCGGGGCCGGATTTCCGCGACGCACTGGTGCAGTTCGGCAACGAAACCCCACTGCGCGGCGACATTGAAATCGATCTGGTGACCAGCGGCTGGCGCGCCCACAAGCACGATGTGAACCCCGGCTTCCGCGCCGTCGTGCTCCACGTCATCTGGGACGGGGCCGGAACAGACGGTCTGCCTACCCTTTCGCTCAAATCCCGGCTCGACGCCCCGCTGGGCGAACTGGCCGACTGGTTCGGCGGTGACGATGCCCTGCGCCCCGGCGGCCTCACCGGCCTGTGCTGCGGCCCGTTGAGCGAACTTCCCCGCGAACAGCTCGACGCCCTGCTGCAACAGGCCGCGCTGGTCCGGCTCCAGTTGAAGGCCGGCCAGCTCGCCGCCCGCGCACGGCAGGGCGGCTGGGAACGCGCGCTCTGGGAAGGCCTGTTCACGGCGCTGGGCTACAAGCACAACGTCTGGCCCATGCGCCGCCTCGCCGAATTGGCCGGCGCATGCACCGAGCCACTTTCCGTCGAACTGTGGCAGGCGCGTCTCTCGGGCTGGAGCGGCCTGCTGCCGGCTGAATTACCCCGTGGGCGCGGCGCCGATGCCGATTATTTACGGCGGCTCTGGGACGCCTGGTGGCGCGAACGCGAGCGCTTCGGCGACGTGATTTTGCCCCGCACAGCCTGGCGCATGAGCGGTCTGCGGCCGGCGAACCAGCCACTGCGACGCCTCGCGCTCGCCGCGCACTGGCTCGCGAGCCGCGATCTCCCGACGCGTTTGGAACGCTGGTTCACCCGCGAAGTGCCGGAGTCCGCGCTAGCCGGTTCCCTGCTTGAACTGCTGCAACCCGCCACTGATGAATTCTGGGGATGGCATTGGACCCTGAAATCCCCCCGCTTGAAGAAGGCCCAGCCCCCGCTTGGTGAAGCCCGCCTCACGGACCTCGCCGTGAATGTCGTGCTGCCATGGCTTTGGGCGCGCGCGGCCGCCGGGCGCAACGAAGCATTGCTCAAGACTGCGGAGGCACGTTACCTCGCCTGGCCGGCCGGCGAAGACAACGCCACGTTACGGCTCGCCCGCGAACGTCTCTTCGCCGGTCGCCCACCGCGCGGCCTCTTCCTGCATGCCGCGGCGCAACAGGGCGTGCTCCAGATCGTCCGCGACTTCTGCGAACACTCGAACGCGCTCTGTGAACACTGCCGCTTCCCCGAACTCGTCCGCCGCGTCAAGTAACCCGTTTCCCCCCATGAACCGGCGTGAGTAGGGCGCGTCTGTCCTCAGCGCGCCGCAGCACCACCCGGACGCCAATAGCTCTCGGCGGCGCGGTGAGGACACCGCGCCCTACCCCCGCCAGTTCTGGGGCTCAAAGCACGAACTGCTCGTAGGGAGCATTCTCACCCTGACGCACAAAGGTTCCAATTTGAACCAACGCCACACGCTGGCATCGTTCAGGCGGCGGCCAAGAGTGGCAGCCCCCACCCGCAGCAGCTCCCTTTGCGCCTTCTGTGCCTTTTTTGTGGCAAAAACGGGTTTCGCGGTTCAAATCCACCGCTTCCGCAGCAGCCACATTTTAACGATCTGCGTGAGTCCCACGTAACACACCAGCGTCACCCCCAACAACGGCCAGAACTGCCACGGCAGCGGCACGAACCCGAGATACTGCGAGAAGGGTGAGTAGGGCAGCCACGCGCCGACACCCATGATGGCAAAGGTCGTCAGGGTCAACTGCCAGCTCGCGCGTGATTGGATGAACGGAATCTGGTTGGTGCGGATGATGTGGACGATGAGGGTCTGGGTCATCAGGGACTCCACGAACCAGCCGGTGCTGAACAACGAGGCGGCGTAGGAATGATCCACGTCCGGAGCATTGGCGAAGCGCGCGGCCAGCTCCGGCGGTGCGGCCAGCAGAACGTCGTTGCACTTGAAGTAAAACCACATCAGCGCGTAGGTCGTGTAATCGAAGATGGAGCTGATCGGTCCAATGAAGAGGATGAACTTGGTGATCTCGCCCATGAGCCACGGGCGCGGCTTGGAAATCACGGCCGAGCCGACGTTGTCCGTCGGGATCGGCACCTGGGAGAAATCGTAGAGCAGGTTGTTCGTCAGCACCTGAATCGGCTGCATGGGCAGATAGGGCAACCACGCGCTGGCGCCGAGCACGCTGAACATGTTGCCGAAGTTGGAACTCGCACCCATGCGGATGTATTTCAGGATGTTCACGAACACCTTGCGGCCTTCCAGCACGCCTTCCTCCAGCACCATCAGGTTCTTCTCGAGCAGGATCATGTCAGCGGACTCCTTGGCGATGTCCACGGCGTTGTCCACAGAGATGCCCACGTCGGCGGCCCGCAGCGCAGGTGCGTCATTGATGCCGTCGCCCATGAAGCCCACGACATGCTGGTTGCGTTGGAGTGCCTGCACCACCCGCTTCTTGTGTGCAGGGGAGAGGCGGGCGAACACATTGGTCGTCTCGACTTCCTTCGCCAGTGCCTCGTCCGTGAGCTTTTCCACCTGGCTGCCCAGCAGGATTTTATCGGCCCGGATGCCGACCTCGGTGCACACCTTGCGCGTGACGAGATCGTTGTCGCCGGTGAGGACCTTCACGGTCACGCCGTTCTGGCGGAGTGCATCGATGGCCTTGGAAGCCGATTCCTTCGGCGGATCAAGGAAGGCCAGGTAACCCGTCAGCACCAGCTCGCATTCGTCCGCTTTGGAAAAGGTGGTCTGGCTGCCGAGCTTCTTGGTGGCCACGGCCAGCACGCGGAAGCCGTCCTCGCTCAGGTCATTGACCTGTTCAATGAGATCACCGACCAGGATCGGTTCCATCGGGAGGATTTCCCCGTCGCTCTCGAAGTGGGTGCACTTGGCAAAGACCGCCTCTGGAGCCCCCTTGGTGAGCAACTGCCGTTCGCCGTTCGGGCCTTCCACGGCAACGGACATCATGCGGCGCGAGAAGTCGAAGGGGATTTCATCCACCATCCGGTGCTGGTCGATGCCGATGGCCTGGTGCATCTCCTGATGCTTCAGCACGGCGCGGTCGAGGACGTTCTTCAGGCCGGTCTGGAAATGGCTGATGAGATAGGCGTCCTGCAGCACCGCTTCGCTCTCCTTTTTGAACACATCCACATGCAGTTCGAGGATGACGTGATCCATCGTCAGCGTGCCGGTCTTGTCCGTGCAGAGCACGTCCATCGCGCCGAAGTTCTGGATCGAGTTGAGCTTTTTGACGATGACTTTCTTCCGGGACATCGCCAGCGCCCCCTTGGACAGGCAGACTGACACGATCATCGGCAGCATCTCCGGGGTGAGGCCCACGGCCACGGCCATCGCGAAGAAAAACGCGTCGTGCCAGTTGTGCTTGAAGAGCCCGTTGATCAGAAAGACCAGCGGCACCATCACCAACATGAAGGTGAGCATCAGGTGGACGTATTTTTTTACGCCCTTGTCGAAGGCCGTCTCCACCTGCTGGCCCGCCAGGCTGCTGGCCATCTTGCCGAAATAAGTCTGCGTGCCGGTCGCCACTATGACGGCGGTGGCTGCACCGCTCTCCACACTCGTGCCGAGAAAACAGAGGTTGTGGTGCTCGATGGTGGAGACGTTGGGCCGGGCATCGCGGGCGTCTGATTTCTCCACCGGCAGGGATTCGCCGGTGAGCGTGGCCTGGATGATGAACAGGTCCTTGGCCGCAAGCAGGCGGACATCGCCGGGGATCATGTCACCCGCCGAAAGTTTGACGATGTCCCCTGGCACCAAATCCCGAAGCGGGATTTCGCGAGCCTGACCGCCGCGCACGACGGTGGCGGTGACCTTGATCATCGCCTTGAGCTTGGCCGCCGCATTGTCGGCCTTCGTCTCCTGCACGAACCGCAATGAAACGCCGAGAATGACCATGAGCAGCATCACCGTGCCGGCCCGGACATCGCCCGTGGCAAACGAGATGACAGCCAGCACGGTCAGCAGGATCACCAACGGGTTGCGCACGGCGGTCCAGAACCGGTGCAGCCATTCGTGCTGCCTCTCCTGGGCGACTTCGTTCGGGCCGAAGACGTCGATCCGTTCCGCCGCCTCTTCCTCAGTAAGCCCATCGGGCGACGTCTCGAGGCGCTGCAAAACGGCGGCAGCCTCCAGATTTGCCGCATCCCGCAACAGGTCGGCCGCGCGTTTGCCGTCGGTGTTTTCCACTGGCATAAATTTCAAGCCCGAATGGGCGGCTGGTTACGGATGATATGAAGCATGGCATCGGCATCGGCAGCCTGTTCGAGCATCCGGCGGAACGCCTCCTTGTGCAGCATCCTGGCGACGCTGGCCACAGTATGCAGGTGCTGTTGAAACTGGCCTTGGGGAACCAGCAGCAGGAGCACCAAACTCACCGGCTGGCCATCCAATGACTCGAAACTAATCCGTTTCCTCGACCGCCCAAGCACACCAACCACGGTGCTGGTGAACTCGGTCGAGGCGTGTGGCAGGGCGATGCCGAACCCGATGCCGGTGCTCATGGTGGATTCACGTTTGCGTACCGCCGCCGCCGTCGCTTCGCGGTGTTCCGCCCGCAGGGCTCCGACAGCGACCAGATTGCCGAGCAGTTCATCAATGGCCTCCCACCGGTTGCCGGCCTGCATATCGGCGATGATTTGGTTGCGCGTCAGCAGGTCACCCAGAGCGATGGATTGGGAGTGTGCCGGAATCATAAGGGTCAGATGGCGTAACGCTTGAGGACGGTAAGCAACGAGCGCAGTTCCCGGCGTCCTTCTGACTGGTTCGTGGCCCCTTCGATACACTCAAGCATGTGGGACTCGATCATCTCCTCGCTGAATGATTTCAATGCCCGGCGGGCGGATACCACCTGCATGAGCACATCAGAACAATCCTCGTCGGACTCCACCATTTTTTCGATGGCCTCAATCTGGCCTTTGATTCTGCGCAAGCGTACCACCAACGCCCTTTTTTCCAGTCCTGGCCGTACATGTTTCGTTTTCACGAAAACTTCCATACAACAAGGATGCTGCGAAGGCCACCTCAAAATGCAATTGACGGAGGATAGGCCATGGGGGTATGCAGGATGCCGTTGGCCGGCCTCGTTTCACGACAAACACATTTCACATGAAGACCTTAATCCGTCTGGGATTGCTTGCCTCGCTCGGGGTTTCGGCAACGGCCCAGGAACCCGCCATAAACCGAGAAAGCCCGGATCAGTTCTGGAACTGGCACGTGCAGAACACCGACATCCTGCAATACCACCCGGGGTTTCACGCGCCATATTCCGGCCCCAACAGCCTGAATAGCGCGAGCGAGGTAAAGGAAACGGTTTCGTTTGACCTGACTGCAGGGGCGCGGCTGTGGGCCGGAGCCGGACTCTACGTGGATGGATTGATGTGGCAGGGTTTTGGATTCAGCAAGACGCTGGGAGCCGAAGGATTTCCCAACGGCGAGGCGTTCCGGCTTGGCACCGAGGTTCCCAATTTCAACTTCTCGCGGGTTTTCATTCGTCAAACAATTGGTTTGGGCGGCGAGCAGGAAACCGTCCCGGACGACGCGCTCCAACTGGCGAACCGGCGGGACATATCGCGCATCACAGTCACCGTGGGGCGGATGAGTGCCAAGGACATCTTCGACAACAACAGCTACGCAAACGACCCGCGCACGCAGTTCATGAATTGGAGCCTCATGGCGAATGAGGCCTGGGACTATCCGGCAGATAGTCTGGGGTATATGACCGGATTAGCCTTGGAATTGAACCAACCGGAGTGGGCCATCCGCTACGGGTTCTTCCAAATGCCACGTGTCTCCAATGGCACGGCGCTGGACGCGCATTTTACAGAAGCCTGGGGCATGGTGACGGAGTTTGAGCGTCGCTTTGCAATTGGCGGTCATCCCGGCGCCATTCGGCTGCTGGCCTTTTTGAACCGTGCCCACATGGGCAGCTATCAGGCTGCACTCGCCAACGTGGCACGCCCGGCAGACCTCCAGTCCACCCGCGATTACCGCTACAAATACGGTTTTGGGTTCAACGCAGAACAGGAGATCATCAAGAATGTCGGGGTGTTCATGCGCCTGGGGTGGAGTGATGGGGCAACCGAAGGCTGGACGTTCGCGGACGTGGACCGCACAGCCACTTTGGGACTGAGCATCAAAGGGGAGCCATGGGGTCGATCAAACGATACATTCGGTCTGGCTGGTGTCTTCAACGGCGTTTCGCGGGTTCACCAGGATTTTCTTTCAGCCGGTGGCACTGGCATCCTGTCCGGCGACGGTAAGCTAAACTATGGTTGGGAGCGCGTCCTTGAAACCTACTACGATTTTCAGATCTGGAAAAACTTGCACGGTGCGGTCGACTACCAATTCATCACCAACCCGGCTTTTAACCGCGACCGTGGTCCAGTCTCGATCGTCGGGGCAAGGATGCATTGGACCTATTGAGCTAAGGCTGGTTGAATAGGTGAGTATTTCTGAAGCCAACCTCTTCCCGGCCTCCAGAGTCGCCCGTTTGAACGGTTGGATACGCGGATGTCAATCCTTAGGTGATTACCCGCGGCGAGTTTGACCGATGATGCCGGAAACGCTCCTGTTGCTCCATGCCGTCCGTCGGCGCTTATCGTCTTGACCGTTTCACTTCACTTCCAAAAACAGCAGCGAACTCGACAGCGTCAGCGTGGAACCTCCAGCCGCATGCTGGTGGACGGTGAGCACGTCCAGTGTCCGGGGTTTGGCGCTGAAGGTGGCTTCACCGCTGAACGTGGCCGGGCCGGTGCGCTTCATGGGCACGGATTCCCACGCGTCATATTCCATCGCCAGCGTGTAGTCGGGGTGACGATCCACGGACCACCAGAGGTCGTTCTGCTGCGGTTCGGCGTTATCCGGAAATTTCGCAGTCACTTGCAACCGGCGCGTGGCGGCGTCCCAATGGCTGGTGATTTTGGGCGGTGCAATCATTGGTCGCTTGCCAAAAAAGTGATGCAGCCCGAAGGCGTATAGGTTCTCGTCCACCTCCGGCAGCGAGCCGACTTGCTTCTTCATGCCGGCTTCCTTCGCCGCGCCGTGATGTCCACCCGGCACCACGTAGATGGGAAAGTCAGGAAAGCGCAGGCCCAGTTCGCGCAGGCCGGGGCTGACGGCGTCGTTCGAGCCCTGATTGTAAAAAATCTCCAGACCGCGCTTCTTCAGTTCCGGCAGGTAGCTCGTGGTGCGGCAGACTTCCCACGCCGCCGTGCAGGCGACTTTCATCTCGGCTTCGCTCCAACCGGCGTCGCGCGCCTCGCGCACGGTGATGCGTTCGTCGGCCCGGGCCTTCTGCCGGCTGATCAAGGGCGTACGCGCGGAAGCGGGGGCGTTGGGCACCTTGTCCGCGAGCAAGTCCGCGAGGAACTGCTCGTTCGCGCGCGTGATCTCGACCGGCATCATGCCTTCGACATACGGCCCGCCCGGACTGTCAATGATCGGGGCCACTACCGGCAAAATGGCCGTGAAGCGGTCATCCGCGATGCCGGCCGCTGCCGCTCCGACGCCGCGCTTGGAACCGCCCGTGGCCAGCACCTTACCCGGTTGAAAAACGTCCTTCTCGGTCAAGGCCGCCGTAAGCGCGCGCATGTCGCTCATGCCCCAGATCCAGGCCGGGGTGAACCGCGCGTCCTTCGTCTTGAGAAAATTCACCTTCATCCCCACGTCCAGTTTGCCCACCGGCTCCATCAGGTCGATGGACGTCATGCCGATCAGGACGATCCCGACGCCGTGATCCCGCAGCAGCCGCAACGTCGCCCCGGTCGGCACCGCCGGTTTCAACTGCACGCCCGTGTTGCCCAGCAGGAGGTTGCGGCACGGGCCACCTTTGGCGGGCGCGAGGAACGTCACCGGCAGCCGCACCTTCTGCCCAGCCCACCACTCGCACACGGTGATTTCGACGAGCTTCCGGCGAAACTTGGTGTCCGCACCCCACTGTTGCCAGTCCTCGATGACGCGCGTTTCCAGCGTGGCGGGATCACGCACCTCGGCGAGGTTATAACGGCCTGGCCGGACCTCGGCCGTGGCCGTGAAGCTGACGACGAGCAGGCCCAGCAAAACCCGGAAGGCGCATTGAAGCATCAGGTTTGGACGCGTTTTCACTCCAAGAACATGGAATGATTTTCACTCACGCCAAACGCGCTGCGACAGCCTAAGCCGGAACCATTCTTTAGCCACAGATGGAACACAGATGAAACACAGACAGGGACGCTCCTCTGTTGGGTTCTACGCGGGATGGACCGTTCACCCAAAGAGGCATCCAGTTGGGAAGCCTAGCAGCCTGTTCAAAAACTGTAGCGGCGCTCTGTGAGCGCCGAACGAAACGAGAGAACAGGCCCAAACTCGGCGGTCATAGACCGCCGCTACAGCGGGCAGGGCGTTTTTTTTAACGGACTGTTAGCTGGTGACCAAAGCTGCGGCCATCTGTGTTCAATCTGTGTTTCATCTGTGGCTCAAATGCATCGGTCCGGCTAAGATCGCCTCCGAACTGGCCAACCTTAGCCTACGTCCCGAGGAACACCTTGTGCACCGCGCGCATGGCGGCTTCGCCCTTGTCGAGGCCGATGACCACGGAGATCTTGATCTCGCTGGTGGAGATCATGTCGATGTTCACGCCCTCCTTGGCGAGGGTCTCGAACATCTTCGCCGCCACGCCGCTGTGGCTCTTCATGCCCACGCCCACGATGGAGAGCTTGCCGATGGTCTCGCTCACGGCGAGGTCCGCGTAGCCCACCTCGGCCTTGAGGCCGTCCATGACCTTGCGCGCCTTGACGAGGTCGGGCTTGTCCAGGGTGAAGGAGATGTCGGTGGTCGGCGATTTCGAACCGTGGCTGATGTTCTGCACGATCATGTCCACGCCGATGGCCCCGTCGGCCAGGGCCTTGAAGATGCGGGCGGCCACGCCGGGCCGGTCGGGCACGCCGACGACGGTGACCTTGGCCTGGTTCTTGTCGAGCGCGACGCCGCGCACGACGACGCCTTCCATGCTTTGCGTTTCTTCTTTCACAATCGTTCCGGGGTTGTCGTTCAAACTGGAGCGGACTTCAAACACCACGCCAAACTTCTTCGCAAACTCCACCGAGCGGAGCTGCATCACCTTCGCCCCCGCACCGGCGAGTTCGAGCATCTCGTCGTAGGCAATCTCCGGCAGCTTCTGCGCGCCGGGCACAATGCGCGGGTCGGCGGTGTAAACGCCGTCCACGTCGGTGTAAATCTGACAGAGGTCGGCC
This sequence comes from Pseudomonadota bacterium, assembly GCA_009924135.1. Classification (GTDB taxonomy): domain Bacteria; phylum Verrucomicrobiota; class Verrucomicrobiia; order Limisphaerales; family SXTU01; genus SXTU01. Next base: position 39,774 of record RFSE01000004.1, read on the forward strand.
TTCACGGCGGCGGCGAGCGCGATGGCGGTCAAGTCTGAGCCGCCCCGGCCCAGAGTCGTGATCTGGCCTTCGGCGGTCTCGCCTTGAAAGCCGGCGACGATGACTACGTTACCGGCATCGAGCTGCGCGTGGACCTGCTTGGGCGTGATGTTCTTGATCTTCGCCTTGGTGTGCACGCCGTCGGTGACGATGCCCGCCTGTGCGCCGGTGAGCGAGGTGGCGGGGATGCCGAGCTGCTGGAGGGCGATGGCGGTGAGGGCAATGGTCTGCTGCTCGCCCGTCGCCAGGAGCATGTCCATTTCGCGCTCGCTGGGCAGCGCGGTGATCTCCTTGGCGAGCTTGATGAGGTTGTCCGTCACGCCGCTCATGGCGGACACGACGACGACGACCTGGTCGCCGCGGTTGCGGTACTCGGCCACACGCCGGGCGACGTTCTTGATGCGCTCGGGGTTGCCCACCGAGGTGCCGCCGTATTTTTGAACAATCAGAGCCATGTCAAAGGCGGGTGTTTTAGCAGGAGGCCCGTGGATTTGGCAATGCTGGTTCTGTGGCAAGGTGCCGCCAAGCGATGATGGCCCCGCCTTCATTCATCCGCGCGGCTCACCCGTTCCAGCAGCAACTGCATTTCGGGACCAATGCGCTTCAGCTCGTCACGATGCACGGAGCTCAGCTCCTCCAGCAGGGTTTCGCCCCGGCTGGTGAGCTGGATCAGCACCTGCCGGCGGTCCTCGGCAGAGGGTGCACGGAAAACCAAATTCTCCGCCACGAGCCGGTCGATCAGCCCCACCGCGCTGTGGTGGCGCAACTGCAACCGCTCCGCCAGCTCGCCGACGGTGATCTGGTCGCGCCCGGGATACCCCTTGATGGCCAGCAAGCCCTGATGCTGCTGCGCGGTAATCCCAGCCGCCTGGGCCGCCTCCTCGCTGAAGCGGAGGAACTGCCGGAGGGCATAACGAAAGGCCGCCAGTGTTTCATACTGGGCCTTCGCGAGTTTTCGGGGACGGGCCATCGCGCCGATGAATTACCCCATCCGCCCCATGATTGTCATGCGATGTTTGACTTAATATCGTATCGCGATATAAATGCAGGGTGTTCTTGAAACCAAACGGATCTGGCATCCCCCCGGCAACGGTCCCGGAAAGCACGCTGGCTGACTTCAGCACCAACAGGCGCATGCTGCTGCTTTCGGTCATGGCCCTGGCCATCGGCGTGCTCAGCGCCTGCGTCGCCTGGGGGCTGCTCTGGCTGATTGCCAGCATCACCAACCTCGCCTTTTACCACCGGTTTTCGAGCGCATCGGTGACGCCGCAAGGTCATCAGCTCGGCTGGTGGATGGTCCTCGTGCCGGTGGCCGGCGCCCTCATCATCGGACTGATGGCACGCTTTGGGTCGGAGAAAATCCGCGGGCACGGCATCCCGGAGGCGCTGGAAGCCATTCTGCTGGGCCGTAGCCGGATTCAGCTCAAGGTGGCACTGCTCAAGCCGCTTTCTTCGGCCATTTCCATTGGTACGGGCGGCCCGTTCGGCGCGGAAGGCCCCATCATCATGACGGGTGGGGCCTTTGGTTCGCTCTTTGCCCAGCAGTTCCACCTCACCGCAGCGGAACGCAAAACCCTGTTGGTGGCGGGGGCGGCGGCGGGCATGTCCGCCGTGTTTGCGACACCGGTCGCTGCGGTGCTCCTCGCCGTGGAACTGCTGCTGTTCGAGTGGAAACCGCGCAGCTTCATTCCGGTGTCCGTCGCCGCCATCGTGGCGTCCGTCATGCGCGTGCCATTGCTGGGGGTCGGGCCGATTTTCGCCACTCTGCCGCATGCTCCACCTTCCGGCGAACAACTGGCCTATGCGGCTGGAGTGGGCGTGCTGGCGGGCTTTGGGTCCGGGCTGCTCACAATGCTCGTCTATGCCTGCGAAGACCTGTTCCAGAAGCTCCCGCTGCACTGGATGTGGTGGCCGGCCATCGGTGCCGTGTCTGTCGGCGTAGGCGGCCTGCTGGATCCCCGGGTGCTGGGCGTGGGCTATGAAACGATCCATGGTCTGTTGCGCGGCGAAATCCTCGGTGCCGCCCTCATCGGGCTGCTGGTGGCCAAGGCCTTGGTGTGGGCCATTGCCCTCGGTTCCGGCACTTCCGGCGGCGTGCTGGCACCGCTGCTCATCCTTGGCGGCGCGCTCGGGGCGCTGGCCGGCCGGTGGATCCCCGTGGGCGATCCCGGGCTATGGGCCTTGATCGGGATGGCGGCAATGATGGGTGGCACGATGCGATCACCTCTCACCGCCATGGTCTTTGCGGTCGAACTCACGCGCGATTTCAACCTCTTCCCTGCCCTGCTCACCGGCTCGGTAGCCGCGCTGGGTGTAACGGTGCTGCTCATGCGGCGGTCCATCCTGACCGAAAAACTTGCCCGTCGCGGTCATCACATCACCCGAGAATACAGCATTGATCCCTTCGAGCTGGCGCGCGTCAGCGAGGTCATGGACCACGAAATCCCCTCCGCCCCGGCAGAAATGAAGCTGACGGAACTCGCCGACCGGCTGGCGGAGGGGGATACGCTGCTCCATCGACGCCAGGGCACGCTGATCATGAATGCGCAATACCGGCTCGTTGGCATCATTACCCAGGGCGACATCGTGCGGGGGTTGCGGCAAACGCTTAACGACGAGATCACCGAGGCCGGCAGCAGGGACCTCGTGGTCGCCTTTCCCGACGAACCACTCCACGACGCCCTCAGCAAGATGCTGGCCCGGGACGTGGGCCGGTTGCCCGTCGTCGAACGCGACGACCCCACCCGCGTGGTCGGTTACCTTGGGCGGGCATCCATTCTCTCGGCCCGCATGAAACTGCACGATGAGGAAAACCTTCGCCAGCGGGGCTGACTGAATCACGCATGCAACTTCCCATTGAAGCCGTACTGCTCAAAGCAATCCTGGCGAAGCTCGTGCTCGCGCTCGGCTTCGGCTGGATCATCATGAGCCTGCTGTAAATTCTGGCCAAGGTACTGCCTGACCGGTACTCCGTCGTGACCTAATTCTCAATCCCGCACCCGCTCGGTCCTGCAGGCTCACGCGGTCAGCAGCCGGACGATGAAGGTGCTGCCACGAAGATTGGGGACGCCTCCGCAAGGCCATGACCGACGCACCTTCATTCTTCCGCGCGAGGCACGCGTCCCAGCAGCAACTGCATTTCGGGGCCGAGGTGCGGAGGAGGCTCAATGCTCTTGGTGGATAGAAGCCCGGTTCGCCCGAGGAAGCTGTGGGCGCAGAGGAACCACGAGACATGAGGGCAAGGCTGAAGCTAAAATGTCCTCAAAGGTGGAAAGCGGGCAACACTGGTCACACTGTCCCGGCTTTTGGTGTGCACTTCAGAAACGTCCCGTCCAGCGTAAACGCCATGGCAATCGTGGAACGACCCTGCGATCTCAACGCATCTTGGTGTTTCACATGACCGCTTCGCCTATTGCCGCCGTCAGCCAACGGCTGCCCCGGGAGCGACGTGGATTGTGAAGGATGACCGACAAGGCTACTCATATCGCAACGCATCGATTGGATTTAATGCGGCGGCTTTGTGCGCTGGATAAAATCCAAAAAATATCCCGATCACTGAACTGACCCCGAACGCGAGTATGATCGACCCGGTCGAAACCACCGCTTTGAAATCCGCGACCATGCCGACCAGTTGTGACGCGCCGACGCCGCAAAGCACGCCGATCAATCCGCCCAGCAAACTCAGCGTAACCGCCTCGATCAGGAATTGCAGCCGGATGTCGCCCGGTTGCGCGCCGACGGCGATGCGGATGCCGATCTCACGCGTGCGCTCGGTCACGCTGACGAGCATGATGTTCATGATGCCGATGCCACCAACGACCAGTGAGATGCTGGCAATCGAGCCGAGCAGCAAGGTGATGATTTTGGAAATCGAATTCACGGTGTCGGCGATTTCCTTCTGATTAAAAATGTTAAAGTCATCGTCGTGGCCCGCAGTCAACCGGTGCCGCTGGCGGAGCAAGCTGGTGATCTGCTGTTGCGCGACTTCCATCCGCTCAGTGCTGGCGATCTGCACGTTCACGGAGCGCAGGAATTTATCGCCCGTGATGCGCTTCATCGCGGTGGTGTATGGGATGATGATCTTGTCGTCCTGGTTTTGACCACCCATGCCCGCGCCCTTGCTTTCGAGCAGCCCGATGATGACGAACGGAATGTTTTTGACCCGCACGCTCTGGCCGACGGGATTCAGCGGGCCGAACAATTCATTCGCGGGCTTCGAACCGATAACGGCCACCTTGGCGGCGCTGCGCACTTCGCGTTCGGTGAACATCGAACCGGCGGCGAGTTTCCAGTCGCGGATTTTCAAATACGCCGAGGATTCACCGGCGATGGTGGTGGACCAGTTGCGTCCGTTGGCGATGGCTTGCGCGGTGGAGGAGACTTCCGGGCTGACTGCGGCAACATCGGTCACTTCGCGCGCGATGGCCTCGGCGTCGGCAAGGGTGATCGTGCTGGCGCTGCCGAGGCCGGAACTCACGCCGCCGGAGCGTTTGCTGCCCGCGAACACCGTGAGCAGGTTCTCGCCGAGCGCGGAAACCTGGCTGGTGATGCGGGCCTGCGCGCCGTTCCCGACGGCGACCATTGCCACGACGGAGGCAACGCCGATGATGATGCCGAGCGCGGTGAGCAGGGAACGCATTTTGTTCCGCCGCAATGCGCGCAGGGCAATCAATGACGTTTGCCAGATGCGGGCGACCAGGATGGAAAACAGCGTAAACACGATTTAGGCGAGACTGGCTTTCGCTTCCACTTGATTAAGCCGCGCAATTTCCTCGCGGGCCGAGCGGCGATCGTCCGGGCGGGTGTCGCTGGTCACCTGGCCATCGCGCATCACGACGATGCGTTTGCAGTAAGCGGCGATGTCGAGTTCGTGCGTGACCATGACGACGGTGATGCCGGACTCGTTCAGCTCTTGAAAGAGGCCCATGATTTCGATGCTCGTGCGCGTGTCGAGATTGCCGGTCGGCTCGTCGGCAAGCAGGACCTCAGGGCGGCTGACCAGCGCGCGGGCGATGGCCACGCGCTGTTGTTGTCCGCCTGACAACTGGCTGGGAAAATGGTCGCCGCGCTTGCCCAGCCCGACTTTTTCCAACGCCTGCACCGCGCGCTCACGACGGTCGCGCAGCGTAACCAGCGGCTGGCTGTAGAACAGCGGCAGTTCGATGTTTTCCAGGGCCGAGGTGCGGGCAAGCAAGTTGAAGTTTTGGAAAACGAAACCAAGCTTTTTGTTCCGCAACTTTGCCAGTTCCTTGCGGTTCAAACCGGCAACGGCGACGCCATCAAGGAGGTAGTCTCCGCTCGTTCGCTGATCCAGGCAGCCGAGCGTGTTCATCAACGTGGACTTGCCCGATCCGCTTGCACCCATGACGGCGACGAACTCGCCGCGCTGGATTTCGAGCGTGACGCCGCATACGGCCTTCACCTCGACTTCGCCGGTCTGATACGTCTTGGCGAGCTCGCGGAGCTGGATGACGGGCGTACGGGGCGCGTTGCTCATGGCGTTTGTTGCTGGGGGGGCGGGCCAAAGCCGCCGCCTTTGACTGCGGTTGCCAGGGTCGAAGTGACAACGGTTGCACCCTCGGCGAGGCCGTCGACGATTTCCGTATCCACGCCATCGGTGATGCCTGGTTTGACGATGACCGGCCTGAGTTTCACGCCGTCAGCACTGAGGGAATAGAGCAGCCGCTGATTGCGCTGCAATTTCACAGGGGGGGGGTCGCTTCAAACTTAGCTCCGTCCGGCGGCGTGTAGCGCAACGCGGTGTTGGGAATTTTGACAACATTTTTGTGCTCGGCGACGAGAACGGAAACATCCGCCGTCATGCCCGGAAACAATTTTTGCTCCGGGTTGTCCACGGTGATGATCGTTTCGTAAGTAACGACGTTCTGCGTCGTCGTAGGTGATTTCCGAACCTGCCTTACCTGGCCGTGAAAAACCTCTTCGGGGAAGGCATCCACCGTGAAGTCCACGGGCTGGCCGTCCTTCACCTGGCCGATGTCCGCCTCCGAAACGGCGGCGCTGATGTTCATCTTGCTGATGTCCTGTGCAATGGTGAACAGCACGGGCGTGCTCATGGCGGCGATGACCGTCTGGCCGGTGTCCACCTTGCGCGAAATGACGATGCCGTCCACCGGAGCGGTGATCTTGCAAAAGCCAAGGTTGGCCTTGGCACTTTCCAGCGTCGCTTCCTTGACCACCACGGTCGCCTCGGCCTGGGCCAGTTCGGCGACGGCTTGATCCAGGTCCAATTGCGATGCGGCCTTCAGGGGCACGAGCAACTTCTTCCGCCCCAGATTTTGGCGCTTGAGCGTGACCGTTGCCATGGCGCTGGTGAGTTCGCCTTCGGCCTGACGCAGGTTCGCCGCGTAAACGGTCGGGTCAATCTCCGCAACCAACTGGCCTTTCTTCACCGGCGAGTTGAAGTCCACAAGCAACGCGAAAATCTTTCCCGAAACCTGGCTGCCCACGTCCACGCTTACCACCGCGCCCAAGGTACCGCTCGCCGTGACGTGTTGCGCGATGTCCCCGCGCGAGCCGGACGCCGTTTCGTATCTGGCAGCGCCGCCACCGGACGGTTTGCAGCCATAGATTGGCAGGAATGCCAGTGCCACAATTACCAAGACTGCTGACCGTGCAAAGGGAGGGTTGGATTTCACTGTTGCTTGGGGGTTGATGCTATTTCCATCCCCCGCCGAGCGCCTTGTAGAGGGAGATTTGGCTCGAGAGTTTGCGGAATCGGGCCTGCAGCAAATCCTGCTGCGCGTTGTAGAGATCCTGCTGCGCTGAAAGGACGTTCAGGTAGGAGTCTTCACCCTGTCGATAGCGGAGGTCGGCCAGTTCGTAACGACGTCGCTGCGCGCTGATGAGCTTGAGTTCTTCCTCTATCTGGCTGGCATAACTGGTGGCGGCAACGAGTGCATCGGCCACTTCACGAAACGCGGTTTCGATGGTTTTCTGGTAATTGATTACCTCAATCCGCTGGCGGACTTTGGCGGCATCCAAGTCGGCACTGTTTTGACCGCCGGTAAAAATCGGCAGGGTGATCTGCGGGGCAAAACTCCATACGCCCGTTCCTGAGCCGAAAAGTTTTGCAAGCTGGGCACTGGTCGAGCCAACCGATGCGGTCAGGCTGATCGTTGGGAAAAACGCCGCCCGCGCCGCCCCGATGTTCGCGTTGGCCGCCTTCAAGTCATGCTCGGCTTCGAGGATGTCCGGACGGCGCTGCACCAATTCGGACGGCAGGCCCGGCGAAACCTCGGCCACGAGGTTGGAGGCGCTGAACGGACTGACCGCCGGCAAGTTCGTCGGCCAGGACTGGCCAATAAGAAGCACGAGGGAGTTCACCGCCTGCGCCCGGTTGCGCTCGTAGGTGCGCAGGTTGATTTTCGCGGTCTGCACCTGGCCCTCGGCCGTGCGCAAATCGAGTTCACTCGCCGCGCCCGCCTCAAAAACTGCTTTGTTCAGCGCGTAGGACTCCTCCACGGCTTTCAAGGTTTCCGCCGCGAGGGTGATCTGCTCTTCGGCCTGACGGAGAACGAAGTATTCCGTGGCGGTCTCCGCAACCAGCGAGATTTTGGCGCTGCGCTGCGCTGCGGTGGTGGAAAAATACTTTTCCAAAGCCTGTTGGTTCAAGCTGCGCACGCGCCCCCACAAATCCAGCTCATACGAGGTCGTGCCAAGACTGGCGCTCCACGAATCTGAAGCCGTGGACAAGCTGCCTGAACGCGAATAACCACCGCCGGCGGAAACCGAGGGAAATGAAGCCGACCGCGTGATGCGATACTGCGCACGGCTTTGTTCGACATTCATCACTGCGACCTGGTAATCGGCGTTGTTGGTCAAAGCCAGCCTGACCAGCTGTTTCAGGCGGTCATCAGTGAACACCGATTCCCAGCCAAGATCGGCGGCGTTACCGGCGTTGGCCTGGCCGCCCCCAGGATATTCCGCCGCCACTGGCGTGGCCGGGCGTTCGTAGGTGGGAACCACCGCGCAACTGGAAGCGGCGAGCGCGGCGCAGAGAACGGCAAGGTGGCGAAAGGGTGTCCCCGCCATGAAGCTGACAAGCCATGCATCTCTGGGCGCGTCGCTTGTGTGTGCGGCGATGCGGTTCATGACCCGCCGCTTTCCTGGTTCATGGCCACCGGGGTGCCCATATTTTTGGAAATGATCAATCACGGCCGTATCGCATCGTCGCATATATTAGCGGGATAATGGTGGATTTGGTAATCCCGCTGCCGCGCAGTCGCCAGCTTGCACGGTTGGCAATCGGACGGTGAAAGTGCTGCCTTGTCCCGGCGTGCTGGTGACGGTCATGGTGCCACCGTGGGCATCCACAATGGCTTTGCAAATGGCGAGACCGAGTCCTGTGTGACCCTCTCCAAGGTCACGGGCCTTGTCGGCCCGGTAGAACCGTTCGAAGAGGTGGGGCAAATCCTCCGCAGCAATGCCCTGCCCAGTGTCGCTGACTTCCATCAGTACGGCGTCCTTCGTTGTGACAGTATGCAGGCGGACTTCGCCACCGGCCCGGTTGTAGGTGATGGCGTTGGTCAGCAGGTTGGTGACGACCTGCCCCAAGCGCTGCGCGTCGCCGAGGCAAGGGGCCGGGCCGGCCTCGTTGAAAAGTTTGATTCGACGTTGCCCGGCGAGCGGGCGGACGAGCGCGAGGGAGTCTTTTGCCACGGCGGCAAGGTCCACCGGTTTGCGCTCCAGTGCTTCGTGGCCAGAATCGAAGCGGCTCAGGTCGAGCAGTGATTCCGTGAGCCGCCGCATTTGCTGCGCGACGACGAGGCATTCCTGTACCGTTTCGCGGTATTCACCCGGGGAGCGCTCGCGCGCAAGCGTGGTCTGGGCCTCGGAGATCAGCACGGCCAGCGGGGTACGCAACTCGTGCGCGGCATCGGCGGTAAACTGCTTCTGCTGGACGAAGGCGCTTTCCAGGCGGGTGACGGGAATGCGCTCGGCCAGGTTGCCGCCCGCGATCTTCACGGCCGTCTGGCTGATGTTTTCAATGGGCCGGATGGCGCGGCTGGTGAGCCACCAGCCGCCCACCAGGCCCAGTCCAAGCACGCCGGCACCCGAGAAGGTCAGCAACCACCTGAGCCGGTGGAATTCCAAAACGTCCGGCGTAATGTCATGGCCGACCAGCAACAGGCTGCCGGTGCGGGTGCGGACCGAGAATTCGCGAAACGCCCCACGGGTCCGCAGGAGCGTGCTGTCGGCCGCCTCCCCCAGCACGGGTGGGGTGACGTCAGGTGGCGCATTCGTGGATCGCCCCAGTTCCTGCCCCCCTTGCGCCCACGCAACGAAAAAATAACCGTTGGCTGCCAATTCCTCGAACGGCGATGGCATGTCGGGCGGCGACCGGAACCGACCGGAGAACAGTTTCTTCTCAAAATCGAGAAGGAACTCCGGTCCACCCGTATGCCTCGGGGCTTCATCCGGCACTGCCGCGCGAAAAAATTCCGGGGGTTTATCCCACCCTCCGGCCCGGTGAGTCCGACCCAATCCGCCGGCCAACGGGAGTGCCCGGAACTGCAGCTCGCGGTCAATGCGGTGCAGTCGGTTGTCTTGCACCAAAAAATACGCCGTGCAGCCAAACGTGACCAGGACGACCAGCAGCAGCAACCCGTGCCAGGCCTGCAACTGCCAGCGGAGAGAACGTGTGAACATGGTTCAAGCTTCGATGCAATACCCTTGCCCGCGGCGGGTGGTGATGAGGTCGCGGCCCAGCTTCTTCCGGATGCTGAAGATGTGGACATCCAGGAGGTTGGAAAGCGTGTCCTCGTTTTCGTCAAACAAGTGTTCATACAGGGCGGACCGGGTGACCACTTCGCCCCGGTGCAGGGCCAGGTATTCGAGGATGGCAAACTCCCGGGCCGTCAGCGTGACCGCCACACCGGCCCGCGACACCAAGCGGGTCGGAAGGTTGATGACCACATCACCCAGGATCAGCTCCGGCTTGGGCTGGCCATTGGAGCGGCGAATCAACGCCCGCACCCGCGCAAGCAGTTCCGCCAGGTCAAAGGGCTTCACCAGATAGTCGTCCGCGCCGGTATCCAGCCCGCGCACCCGGTCACTGCTGCTGTCGCGTGCGGTCAGCAGCAGTACCGGTGTGCGTTTCGTCGCCCGAAGCTGTGCCAGAACTCCCCAGCCGTCCAATTTGGGCAGCATCACGTCCAGGACGATGGCATCGTAGTCGTGGTCCGCCGCCTTCAAGGCCCCATCATCGCCATCACTTGCTGTGTCCACGGCATAGCCTTCTTCACGCAGGGCCTTGGCCAGGTTGCGCTGGAGACGTGGTTCGTCTTCGATCACCAGGATTCTCATCATCAGGTTGTGCCGGCCGGGGTCTGTACTGTCACCGGATTTTGTACCGCGTGCTTTACGCGACTAGTCATGGTGTGACGGCTCGGTAGAATCGCTGCGAAGGCACCGGAGAGACAAGATAATCAGAGAAAGCATACGTGCCACTCGTGCCTACGACGTGGGTCAGGTCGGTCCAGTTTTTAAGGTCGCCCGAAGCTTGAATCCGATAGTTGACGGAGTTGGTCAGCACAACGTTTACCGTGAATCCGTCTGAGAGGATGGTTGCCACCGTCTGCCCAAGCGTGGTTGAGAGCGTAACCACGGGCGGGACCACGGTTGCCATGCGGATCAAGTTGTTGTTGCTGTCGGCGACATACAGGTTTCCATTGCTTCCCACCGCGATGCCCGTTGGTCGGTTGAAGCCCGCCGCCGTACCGACTCCATCACCGCTGGAGAGATTGGGATTGCCGCCCAAGGTGGTCACCACTCCCGCCGAGGTGATCTTGCGAATGGCGTTGTTGTAGGTGTCGCCGACGTAAACATTGCCGGTGGCATCCACCGCCACGCCAATGGGATAGTAAAACTGGGCCGCTTGTCCGGTGCCATCGATGAAACCGCGTTGCTGGGGTTTGCCCGCCAGCGTGGATACAACTCCGCCGGGCGTCACCTTGCGGATGCTGGAGTTCAAGCAGTCCGCCACGTACAGGTTGCCTGCGAGATCCAAAGCCGCCCCCTGCGGGCTGTTGAATCGCGCGTTGCTGCCAGTGGCATCGGCGACGCCCGTGTTCTGCGGGTAGCCCGCGAGCGTGGTCACCACACCATATCCCGAGACGACGCGGACCGTGTGGTTGCCGCTGTCCACCACATAAATATTGTTTCCATTCCGGTCCACGGCAATTCCGTTTGGCTTGTTGAAATAGGCGTAATAGCCCGTTCCGTCCGAACTGCCGGCATAGCCCGGGTAGCCAGCCAGGGTGGAAACGTAACCTCCCGGCGTGATAACCCGGATGGTGTGGTTGAACGTGTCGGTCACATAGACATTACCGGCTCCGTCCACCGCGACGCCCTCTGGATAGTAGAACGACGCGGCACTTCCCCGTCCGTCGGCCGAACCAGCACTGCCGCTGCCCGCGAATACCGACACCGTGCCTGCCGGAGTGACCTTTCGAATCACATGATTGTAGGTGTCCGCCACATAAACATTGGTCGAGCCATCCACCGCGACGCCGATAGGACCGTAGAGACCGGTACTGCTGCTCACCAGGGTCGAGAAGGAGTAGGTTTGCGCCCTCAGTTCGGACCAGACACCAAGGAGGAGGAAGAAGGCCGAGACTCCACCGAGTGAGAATGCCCCGAACTGCGAGCGGAATTGGGAGGGAATTTTTGAAAATTGCATGCGCGTGTGCTTGTTGAGCGGAGGCAGGGTAGCACGGCAGCATTAAGATAAGATTAAGCCTGCAATCACGTTGCCAACGCAGGCAACCCGGCGGCAGCATCTGGCCGGCATTTCGTTTGCCGGCGCTGGTGAACGCGGAACGAGGCGGCTTCATTTTCGCTTAACCTCACCTTAATGCGAGCCATGCCAAAGTAGCGGCATGAGAAGCACAACGCATCTCCTACCGCGCAGACTCACCGTGATCGGCCGGTCATTCGTGGTTAACTGAAACTGACATATCATGAAAGCACACCCCAAGTTCGGCATCATTGGCACGCTCGCGGTCGCCATACCGCTCGCCCTCGGAACCCTCGGCGCACTCGCGACGGCGCTCACGCTCACCCTCGGCACCGGTCAGTTACGTGCCCAGGAACCACCTGAGCTAGGACGCTTTAACCCGGAGCAGATGCGCGAGCAAATCATGGAAAGGCTCCGCGAACTTTTTGAAGTGAAAGGCGACGTGGAATGGAAGCTGATTGCCGCGCGGCTCCAGAAAGTGATGGAGGCCAGCCGAGCGCTGGGCCGGCCGGAAGCAGGTCCAGCCTTCGGCGCTGGGAGGCCGGGTGGCTTCGGAGCCGGCCAAGGCGGGGTGTTCCCGCCCATGGGCCGCGCCCCTGCCGGATTCGGAATGCGGCCCGATCCCGAGGCGGAGGCATTGCAGAAAGCGCTCGAAGCCAAGGCGTCCACCGAAGACATCAAACGCAAGCTCGCAGCTTTGCGCGACGCACGGCTTGCCAAAGAAGCTGAACTGGCCAAGGCGCAGGAGGCATTTCGCGAGGTGCTCAGCGTGCGGCAGGAGGCCATCGCCGTATCAGCGGGGCTGCTGAAATGACCGGGGTGCTCGCGGCTGTTATCGATAGCGATCCAACTGGCGGCTGCGGTGCCGGCATCACCCAAACTCCGACCATGCGCACGCGCCACTTTGGCATCCTTCCGCTGTTCGCCGCGCTCGTCACTGTTGCAGACGTACAAGCGGAGCCATCACCGGCTGAAACTGGTTACCCGGCGCGTGTCGTCACGGAAGCAGCATCCGTGACCGCCAAGGTTTTGCGGTTGAACTTTCGCAGCGTGGCGCTGGAGCAGGTACTTGATTACCTCGGCGAAGCCGCCGGGTTCATCATCATTCCCAAAACCGAAATTGGCGGGCGCGTGACGGTTTGGTGCGAGGAACTGCTCACCCGCGAGGAGGCGTTGACCGTGCTGCACTCCGCACTGGCCCACAACGGGCTTGGAATGATCCGCGCCGGACGCACGCTGACCATCGTGCGACTTGATGAAGCAAGCCGGCACGCTATGCCGGTCCGGCGCGGTGGCAACCCGGAGGCCATCACGCCCACCGGTGATCTCGTCACCCAGATCATCCCCGTGAAGTACATCAATGCCCAACAACTGATCGCAAATCTCGGGCCGCTTTTGAGAACCACTTCCGGGCTCAGTGCGAACGAAGGGGCGAACGCGCTCGTGCTCACTGACACGCAGTCCAGCGTTCGGCGCATTGTGGAGATCGTAAAAGCGTTGGACACACCGCTGCTCATCTTCTCCACCGTAAAAGTTTTCGCGCTCAAGTTCGCGGACGCCAAGCTGCTTGCTTCGGTACTCAAAGACTTGTTCGCGCCGCAGGATGGTGTCCGGAATGGCTCCGGTGGGGCCCAGATTCAACAGTCCTTCACTGACGGACCCGGTGGATTCAGTGGCGGGCCGGGCGGCTTTGGTCCCGGCGCCTTCGGCAATGATGGCAATGGTGACATCGGCTTCCGCAACAGTGGCTCCGGGCGCGTCGCCAAACCGCGGGTCGTCGCCGCGGCGGACGAGCCGAGCAACACGCTCATTGTCACCGCCCCTGACGAGCAGATGCCGCTCATCGAAAACCTGCTCCGGCAGGTGGACGTGCCTGACCGTGACGTCGCGGAACTGCGCGTGTTCAAGCTCCAATATGCGCACCCGGAGGACCTGGCAGAGGTGTTGAAAACCCTGTTCCCAGATACGACAAGCGGCGGCGGGAATAACTGGAGTGATCCACAGTTTCCCAGCCCGTTTGGAGATTCTCTCGGGGTCGGACCAAACGGCGGAAACTCTGGTCCTGGTGAAAGCGGAGGTGCGGCTCCTGACGCCGGCGGACGCCGGCTCAAACAGGGCCGCGTCAATGTCGTGGCGGACCTGCGCACCAGTTCACTGCTCGTCAGCGCAACTCCGGTCTTGATGGGACAAATCGTCGGCATCGTCACCAAGCTTGACTCCGACCCGGCTCGCAAGCTGAAGACCTTTATCATTCCCATTGAGAACAGCGACCCGGCGCAGATTCAAACGATCCTCAAAGGACTCTTCCCCGCCCTGAACGGCAGCGGATCAGCGTCGCGACAGAGCACGAGCGTCAACGGCACGGCCACGCGAACCACGACGATTCCCGGCGCGCAAGGCACGGGGAACAGCGGGTTCGGCTCGACGGGGGGCAATGCCGGCAGCGGTGCGAACGGTTCAGGCACAGGTGGACGCTGAACGGAGCGTCAGCGCTGGAGCGCGGCGTTCACACCGCAGAAGGCTTGGCTGGGATAGTGCGCTTCGAAGCTCGCGGAACCCCGTACGCTTTTGCGGCCCGAAGGCCGCGCGCCGCGCCGTTGGTTTCCGACGACTTCGGAGTTCGGGCTGAGAAGATTGAATCTATCGGGAAACGTGTCGGCAACTCACGATGAAGCGTGCGATTTCAGCAGATAGGCACGGAAGGCTTCATAGTCCGCACCCATGTGGTCGTAATCCTCCGGCTGATGCAAACCGGTGTTCATGGCAGCGGGGACGTCCGGAGCCCAGCCGACGACCTTCTCCACTTCCTCGGGGAACTTGGCGGGGTTCGCCGTCTCGATAATGACGGCGGGCGTGGAGCCGATGGACTCGGCGGCGCACCAGTCGAGGAAGCCCTGCCACGCCACGACCCCATGCGGCTCGAGCAGGATTTGATACTTGTTCCAAAAGTCCCGCAGCGACGTGCGCGTACGCTCATCGGTGATGGAGGTGGAGAAGACATCGCGGCGCATCGCCACGAGGTCGGGCGGCCGGTGAATCTTGCCGGTCTCGTCCATCTGGCCACCGTAAACGGCCACGAGGCGGGCGAGGTTGCTGGGATGGCCCACATTCATCGCGTTGGAGACGGAGTTGCGCGAGGGGGAGATCTTTTCGTAAACGCCGCTGTGGAGGTAGCGCGGGAAGGAGTCGTTGTCGTTGACCGAGGCGATGATTTTCCGCACGGGCAGGCCCATCTCGCGCGCGACCACGGCGCCCATCATGTCGCCGAAGTTGCCGCTGGGAATGGAGAAGACGATGGGTTCACCGGGCCGTGCGAGGCGCGAGGCGGCGTAGAAGTAGTAAACGCTCTGCGGCAGGAGCCGGCCGATGTTGATGGAGTTGGCGGAGGACAGGTGGATGTGCGCCAGCGCAGGGTCGGTGAACGCACGTTTGACCATCGCCTGGCAGTCGTCGAACTTGCCGTCCACGGCCACGGTGCGGACGTTCTCCTTGAGCGTGGTCATGAGCTTGCGCTGGCTCTCGCTGACCTCGGCGAGCGGGAAGAGGACGATGACCCGCACCCCGGGAATCTCATGGAAGGCATGTGCGACGGCCGCGCCGGTATCACCGCTGGTGGCCGTGAGGATGGTGACCTCGCGATGTTCCTCCTTCAGGAACCGGCCAAACATCTGCGCCATCATCTGGGCCGCGAAATCCTTGAAAGACGCCGTGGGGCCCTGATCCAGGCGCATCAGGTAGATGCCGCGCTGAATGACCTCCAGCGGGACGCCAAAGTCATACGCCTTGCGGCACATCTCGGCGAGGGCGTCGTCGGGAATGATGCCCTCGGTGAATTTGCGGAGCACGCGGAAGGCGACTTCGCGATACGGCAGCTCGGCGAACTCGGCGATTTCCAACGACGTGAGCTGCGGGAAGCGCTCGGGCAGATACAGGCCGCGATCCGGGGCCTGCCCGGCGAGGAAGGCTTCCCGGAGGTTGACGGCGGGGGACTGGCCGTTGGTGCTGCGAAACAAAAGCGCGCTCATCTTACTCAAAGCTTTCTACCCGGATCATGACGGGGGCTGATTTTACAACCGGCAGTTTGGCAATCGCCGACAGCGCGCGTTTCATCGCGGCGTTCGGTGCGTCGTGGATCATCAGGATGACCGGGACGGTTTCCCCGGCATGGCCCTCCGGCTGGATGATGGAAGAGATGCCGATCTTCGCCTTCGCCAGAATGTCCGCGATCTTCGCGAACACTCCGGGCCGGTCCTCGACGGTCAGCCGCACGTAATAGCGGGAGACCACGTCATCCATGGGCAGGACCGCGCCGTCGCGCTCGTGCGGGATGAACGGCGGGATGCGGTTTTTGGTGCCGCACTTGAGGTCCAGCGCGGCATCTGCGAGATCGCTCAAGACCGCGCTGGCCGTGGCGTCCTGGCCCGCGCCGCGCCCGTAGTAAAGCGTGTCGCCCACGACATCGCCGCGCACATAGACGGCGTTGAAGACGCCGTTGACGTTGGCGAGGACGTGGGAGTTGGGGACGAGTGCGGGATAGACGCTGACTTGAATTGCGAATTGCGAATTGCGAATTGCGAATTTGGTACCGCGCGCCGGCCGCCCATTCCCCATTCGCAACTCGCCATTCGACATTGTCTTTACGCAACCCAGCAAACGGATCGTATAGCCCAGCTTCGCGGCAAACTCGATGTCCTGCTTCGTGATGTTGCGGATGCCCTCGGTGTAAATCTGCTTCGGGTTCACCCAGAAACCGTGCGCGAGGCTGGCGAGAATGCCGGTCTTGTGCGCCGCGTCGTGGCCGTCGATGTCCAAGTCCGGCGGCGTTTCCGCGTAGCCCAGACGCTGGGCGTCGGCGAGCACGGCGTCGAAGTCCGCGCCCTCATCCTTCATGCGCGAGAGGATGTAGTTGCATGTGCCGTTGACGATGCCGAAGAGCCGGGTGATGCGGTTGCCGATCAAGCCTTCGCGCAGCACCTTGATGATCGGGATGCCGCCCGCCACGCTCGCCTCGTAATACAGGTTCGTCCCGTGCTGCTGGGCTGCGGCGAACAGTTCTTCGCCGTGCGCGGAGAGCAAGGCCTTGTTCGCGGTGACGACGGGCTTGCCGAGTTTGAGCGCCGCGAGCACGACCTGCCGGGCGGTGGTGGTGCCACCCATCAACTCGACGACTAGGTTCACCTCGGGGTCCGCAACGACGCTCTGCCAGTCCGTGGTGAGCAGCCCGGCCGGGATGTTCACCGCGCGGGCTTTCTTCAAATCGCGCACGGCGACGCGCGCGATGGTCAACGACACGCCAAGACGCGACGCCATCAAAGCGCCGTTTCGCCGGATGGCTTCGTAAACGCCGCCACCGACGGTGCCGCCACCAATCATGCCCAGATTCACCTGCCGCATAGGGCGCGGAGACTATGCGATGGCGGCGGCCAGACAATTCCTTTTTGACCTTTGGGATTCCTCATTTCGCTGCTGACGAGGCCGCCGCCCTGGGTTTCACTGCCCGCATGAAGCCTCGCCTTACCCGCCGCAACGTCATGAAAGGCACCGTCGCCTTTGCCGCCTACGCCTTCTCGCAGGTGCCCATGTCCGTCTTTGGCTTCGCCGAGTTGGAAGAAGGGGCGACGCTGGTGCCGTTTCTCTCGCCGCAGTTGCGCAATCCCAACCGCCCCATGATCCAGTGGGACGAACTGACCAACTGGGTCACGCCCAACGAACAGGTTTACGTCGTCAGCCATTACAACAAGCCCGAACTCAAGGCCGACGAGTGGAAGCTGGAAATTGGCGGCATGGTCGAGCGGCCGGTGACCCTCACGCTCGCCGAGCTGAAGCAGCGGTCCAAGCAGGAGATCATGGCCACACTCGAATGCGGTGGGAACGGGGCCAGCGCGTCGTTCATGGGGGCGGTGGCCAACGTCCGCTGGACTGGCACGCCCCTGGCGCCGCTGCTCCGTGAGCGCGGCCTGCTCAAACGCGGCACGGAAGTCCTCTTCTTCGGCGCGGATGAAAAATCCGAAAAGGTGCGCGAGCAGGACTTTGACATGCGCTTCTCCCGCAGCCTTTCCCTCCCGGACGCGCTTCAGGACAAGGTGCTGCTGTGCTGGGAAATGAACGGCCTGCCGCTACCCCGCGAGCACGGCTTCCCGCTGCGCCTCGTCGTGCCCGGCTGGTACGGCATCGCCTGGGTGAAATGGCTCACGCGCATCGAAGTGCTCGACCGCCGGCTCATGAGCAAATACATGGCCCGCGAATACGTGACCATTCGCGGCGAGACGCAAAACGGCAAAACCCTCTGGCGGGAAACCTCCGTGAGCTGGATGAATGTTAAGAGCGTCGTGGCCCGCGTGGCGAAGCTGAAGAACGGCACCCTCCGCGTCAGCGGTGCGGCCTGGAGTGATGGCACCCCGATCAAGTCGGTGGAACTCAAGCTGGACGACGGCGCATGGCAGTCCGTGAAGCTCGATACGGCCAACCGCGCGGAATACTCGTGGACGTTCTGGTCCTTCGACCTGCCGGAAGTCCCCGCCGGTGAACACACCCTCGTGTCCCGCGCCACCGATGCCGACGGCCGCGTGCAACCCGCCGCCGACGACCCCACGATCAAGCTCAAGAAGACTTACTGGGAAGCCAACCAGCAGTGGACGCGCAAGATCAAGGTTTAGACTTTTGAGGCGGCCGGAAACGGGTGCGCTGCCGGGTTGCAAATTCGCGAAAATTGACACACATTCTTGTGCGGGTATATTCCCGCAACGGGTATGAAGCCGCCGCACCTCATCGAAGTTTACAACTGTCTCTGCGACGAGACCCGGCTGCGCATCGTCCACCTGCTCGCGCAGTCGCCGCTCTGTGTCTGCCACCTTCAGGACATCCTGGGACTGACGCAGGTGGGGGCTTCGAAGCACCTCGCCTATCTGCGCCAGCGCGGGCTCGTGCAATCGCAGCGGCATGAACAGTGGATGATCTACTCGCTGCCCGCCGAACGGCCCCGCGAACTGGACTGGCAGTTGCGCTGCCTGCAGGACTGCCTGCCCACGCACCCGGTGTTCCGTGATGACCTCCGCGAGCTGAAGACCCGGCAGGCGGACTGCTGCTGGGTGGCCGACGTGGCCGTCACGCCGGCCCGATCCCGCCCCCTTTCCAAAACCAAACGCACTGTCAAATGACAACCAAACCCTCCGTACTGATTCTTTGCACCGGCAACTCCTGCCGCAGCCATCTCGCTGAAGGCATCCTGCGCTCCGTCGCGGGCGACATCCTCGAGGTTCACAGCGCCGGCTCGAAGCCCGCCGGCTACGTGCATCCGCTCGGCATCCAGGTCATGCACGAGATCGGCATCGACATCTCGGCGCACTGCTCCAAGCACATGAACGACTTCCTCCAGCAGGACATCGAGACCGTCATCACCGTCTGCGGCAACGCCGATCAGGCGTGCCCGCTGTTTCCTGGGCAACTGAACCGGCACCACTGGGGTTTCGACGACCCGGCGCACGCCACGGGCAGCGAGGCGGAAAAGCTCGCGGTGTTCCGGCGCGTGCGGGACGAAATCCGCCGGGTGTTCACCGCGTACGCCGAGGGTCGCCGTGACCAGCTCAAGGCGGCGAAATCGGGTGGCCAAGCATCTTAGCCGGACCGATTCATTAGCCACGGATGAAACACGGACGGAACACGGATGGGAACGCGATGAACACGCGTTTTGTCGCAGTTGCCTGCCTGGACCAAATGGTGCGGGTCAAAAAAGCGGGGCAAGGCGGTCCTTGCACAGTTGGTTCTGTGTTTAATCCGTGTTCCATCCGTGGCTCAACTGCATCGTCCCGGCTTAGTCAAACTGTTATGGGTGGTTCACCCCATTCCCGTCTGCGCCCGCGGAGGCCAGCTTTGGCCAAGGCCGGGTGGGCGAACCGCAACCAGACAACCTAGTTTCAACTCACCGATCCAACCGGCGACCCCCCCATGAAAACCATCCAAGTTTACGACCCGCCGATGTGCTGCTCGACCGGCCTCTGCGGCAACGAGATCGACCCCGCGCTGGTAAGCTTCGCCGCACTCCTCACGCAGTTGAGCCAACAGGGCGTGACCGTGGAACGGTACAACCTCGGCCAGCAGCCGATGGCGTTTATCCAAAACCCGGTGGTGAAGGCGTTGCTCGACGCGGAAGGCGTGGCAGTCCTGCCGCTCCTCTTCGTGGACGGTGAGGTCCGTCTGAAAGGCCGCTACCTGAACGAGGCGGAACGTGAAACGCTTTCCCGCAGTGCGCGCGGTGCAAGCGTCGAGGTGCCCTCGTGAACCTGCCGCCCTACGAGCCCGATCCCGCGACCACCACGCGCTACCTGTTCTTCACCGGCAAGGGCGGCGTGGGCAAGACCTCGCTCTCATGTGCGACCGCGTTGAAGTTGGCCGAAGCGGGCCGGCGGGTGTTGCTGGTCAGCACGGACCCGGCCTCGAATCTCGACGAGGTGCTGGAATTCCCGCTCACCAACCAACCCCAACCCATCCCCGGCGCCCCAGGTCTGCAAGCCTTGAACATCAATCCCGTGGCCGCTGCGGAAGCGTATCGCGAGCGGGTCATCGGGCCGATGCGCGGCCTGCTGCCCGAGGCGGCCTTGCGCAGCATGGCCGAGCAGCTCTCCGGTTCCTGCACGGTGGAGATCGCAGCCTTCGATGAGTTTTCCGGCCTGATCGGCAATCCCGAAACCACCACGGCTTACGACCACGTCATCTTTGACACCGCGCCGACCGGTCACACGCTGCGGCTCATGAGCCTGGCCAAGGCGTGGGACCAGTTTCTCGACCAGAACACCAGCGGCACGTCCTGTCTCGGGCCGCTGGCCGGTCTGGCAAAGCAGCGCACGATCTACGAAGGCACGGTCACGACGCTGGCCGATGCGACGGCGACGACACTGGTGCTGGTGAGCCGTCCGCAGTTGGCCGCGCTGACGGAGGCGGAGCGGACCTCGGCGGAGTTGCGCGCCCTGGGCGTAGGCAACCAACAACTGGTCATCAACGGCATCTTTGCCACGAACTGTCCCGCCGATGTGACCGCACAGGCCATGCAACGTCGCGGTCTGGCGGCCCTGACGGCGGCGCAGGCATTCATCGGCCGGTTGCCGAGTTTTATCGTGCCGCTGAAACCCATCAACATTCTCGGTCTCGGCGGTCTCCGCGTGCTGCTGCAACGGGACGGGGGGACAACCTGCGCCTCAACCCCGGTCAATGACTGGACGGCTCCGGCCATGGAGAGCCTCGAAACCCTCGTGGCTGACCTTGAACGCCAGGGCAGCGGGGTCGTCATGACGATGGGCAAAGGGGGCGTGGGCAAGACGACCGTGGCGGCGGCGATCGCGGTGATGCTGGCGCGGCGCGGCCATGCGGTGCATTTGAGCACGACTGATCCCGCCGCGCATGTGGCCAAGACCCTGGCGGGGCAGGTGGTCGGTCTGACGCTCAGCAAGATTGATCCCGCCCTCGAGACGGCTGCCTATCAGGCCGAAGTCATGGCAGCCCAGGGTGGTAAAATGGATGCCGCCGGCCGGGCGTTGCTGGCCGAAGATTTACGGTCCCCCTGCACGGAGGAGATCGCGGTGTTTCGCGCCTTTGCCCGCGAGGTGGGGCACGGAGCCAACCGGTTCGTCGTGCTCGACACCGCCCCCACTGGACACACGCTCCTGCTGCTGGATGCCAGCGAGGCGTACAACCGCGAGTTGCAGCGGCAGACGCGCAGCACGCAGCCCGAGTCGGTGATGCGCCTGTTGGAGCGGCTGCGCGACCCGGTCTTCACACGCATCCTGCTGGTGACCTTGCCGGAGGCGACGCCGGTGCATGAGGCGGCGGCGTTGCAGGAAGATTTGCGCCGCGCGCACATCGAGCCGTTCGCGTGGGTCATCAACCAAAGCCTGCTCCACAGCGGTTCGTGCGATCCGCTCCTGCAATGTCGCGAGGAATCGGAACATCGCTACCTGCGGGAAGTGGTGCAGAAGCACGCCACCCGGACGGCCTGGCTGCCGTGGCAACCGGAAGAACCCACCGGCCCGGATGCCCTGGCCCGCCTGGCTGCCACGGGACTTAAAACAACAAGCAGATGAACCCCCGGTGTGAGAACTCGAAACGGCCCAGTTTGGTCGGCTGGGCCTATACCTGCTATGCCATCAGTGTGGAGTAACCGCATGACTCCATCCTTATCGGGCCAAAGAATTCCATTATGACCTATCTCTACGAAACCATCCCTCTCCGCACGGGTGACAAGCCTCGGCACTACGAAATCCAGCAGGGCATGAATGACGCCCCGCTCACCCGCCATCCCACCACCGGCGAAGCAATCCGGCGGGTCATACTCGGCGGCTGGGGCCTGGTCACGCCCAAGCCGGGCGGCCCCACCAACTCGGGGAACTGCGGCTGCGGACCGGGCGATTGTTGCTGATGCCCATTCGTAGAGGCCAGGAGGCCGGCCAAATCCTCGCCGCCAGCCCGGCTCAAACAAACGCTTCGCGGATGGCCTTGCCCGTGCCGGCCACGCCGGTGAGGCGTTCGGGCCGGCCGTTGTGCTCGAAGAAGAGGTCGTCATTCGCGAGGCCCATCGCATGGAGAATGGTCGCGTGAAAATCTTTCACTGATTTCGGGTCCTGCTCCGCCCGGAGGCCGATGGCATCCGTCGCGCCGATGCTCTGGCCGCCCTTCACGCCACCCCCGGCGAGCCAACCGGTAAAACCGTAGGGGTTGTGGTTTCGTCCCGCGCCGCCCTGCAACATCGGCGTGCGTCCGAATTCACCCGCCCAGATCACCAGCGTGTCATCAAGCAGGCCTCGCTGCTTCAAATCCGTGAGCAGCGCGCCCGTGGCCTGGTCGGTCTGATGCGCGTTGCGCTCGGCGTAGTCCTTGTTGTTGTCGTGGCCGTCCCACCCGTATTTGTCCACGCCCTGATAGACCTGCACCACGCGCACCCCGCGTTCGAGCAGACGCCGCGCGAGCAGGCACTGGCGACCGTATTGGGCCTTGATGCGTTTCGGATCGTTCACGCCGTAAAGCTCAAGCGTCGCCGGTGTCTCACCGGACAAGTCCCCGACGTCCAACGCCTCGGACTGCATCCGGTAGGCCAGTTCGTAGCTCGCGATGCGCCCGTCGAGATCCAGCAGTCCCGGCCGCGCGTCGCGGTGCGTCTTGTTGAAGGACTGGATCAAGTCCAGCGTGTCGCGCTGCGTGCCGGCGAGTTCGGCGGGCGGCTTCAAGTTGAAGACCGGCTCGCCCTCGTGCCGGAACTTCGTCGCCTGGAACGCCGCCGGGAGAAACGCGTTCGACCAGTTGGCCGTGCCGCCGAAGCCGCCCACTTGGAACAGCACCACGAAGCCCGGCAGATTCTGGTTCTCCGAGCCGAGGCCGTAGGTCAGCCACGAGCCGACGCTGGGCCGGTCGCCCAGGATGACGCCGGTGTTCATCTGGTAGGTCGCGGGGGCGTGGTTCGACGAATCGCAGTGCAGCGACTTGATGAAGCAGAGTTCGTCCACGTGTTTCGCCGTGTGCGGCATCAGCTCGCTCACCCACGCGCCGCACCGGCCGTGCTGCGCCCATTTCCAAGGGCCGGCCAGCAGCTCGTTCTTCGACGAGTTGAACACCCCGCCGACTTTGTCCTTGATGTTCCTGATGCTGTCCGGCACGGGCTTGCCGTGGAGCTTGAGCAGGTCGGGCTTGTAGTCAAACAGGTCCATGCCCGGCGGTGCGCCGTACTGGAAGAGCCAGATCACGCGCTTGGCCCGGGCCGCGAAATGCGGCTGGCGCGGCGCGAGCGGGTTCATCAGGTCAATGCGCCGGTTCTGATTAAAATTCTGTCCGCGCGCGGAATCCGCGAGCAGCGCGGACAACGCGAGCGCGCCGGCACCGCCACCGCACCGGAGCATGAAGTCACGGCGGGAGTATGGCACCGTATTGGGGTCTGGTATGAACGGGCTCATGCAAGGCTATTCAAAACACCCTCCAGAGAATCGCGTAGAAACGCGAGGAAATTGGGGCTTTGCAGGCGTTTCGGCAGCATCGCAATTGCAGCCACAAGCAGGACAACCCCAAAGGTGAGATAATTGGCCCGGATGACGCTGGTCAAAAAGCTGGCATCTGGATGCTGTCGGCGAGCAAGCGCAGCAACCACACGTTCTTCCCATACCGAAGTCAGACCGATGCCTATCGCCAGTCCAGTTACGATGTATCCAAATTTTAGAATCCAATAGAGGGCGAAGTGACGGGTTTCCAGTTGGTACGCGGAGACGGTAAAAAGAATCGTGCTTACCACTACCAAGGTGACCATGCCCCAGGCGACGTGATCCGGCTGCAGGCGGCTTGCCCATCGCCAGCGGCTGATTTGCACGACCCGTGCAGCTGGGATGCGGGAGAGAAAGTACACCAACGGAAATATCGCGAGGCCAAAGACCGGGATCGTAGGTGGAATTAAGAGCAGTATCCCTATGACCGTGGTGACAACATTACCAAGGCACAGATAGCCAATCGCCTCAAACCAGCGTAACCGCCGCTCGAGAAATGCAAACGCTACGCTCTTAAACAAGACAGTTGCCCCGAGCGAAGCGATGGCAACAACCCCGGGTCCCGCGTATATGACGGCAAGTTGGACAACGGGGGTGCAAGCAGCCGCCGACATCGGCAGGCCGACGACTAGCACCGTCAAAAACAACAGCTTCACACCGAAGAGTAATCCCTTCGGAATTGTCGCTGGCTGTCTCTCAGTCCACATACACAAACGCGTTTACGTTCACCGGCGCGCTACGAAATTTCAGCATGGCCGGCGTTCCAGCTCTTCGATCAGTTTCTCGATCCGTTGCAAGGCGGCCTGTGACGATTTGCTCCTTCGCTCCCAACGTTTGTCGCGCTCCGCCATCTCCTTCTGAATTACGGCAACGTGCCGGTCATATTCGCGCAGTGCCGTGAGGAAATCGGCCTCGGTAACTTCCCCCTTCGCAAGGGGTGGAGGTTTGGTCTGCATAGTCTAGAAATTAGTCCTGGCGATGGAACTGGTCAATGCGCTGATTCAATGGGCGCATCTTGACACTGCCCCCGGAGCGCGGCTGTGTCCCGCTCGGCGCGGGATCAGCCGCAGCAACGACAGAAGGCTGAGCGGGGGCGTAACGCCGCACCGCCTCCTGCCAGGCGCAGCCGCTGCGGCTGGTCTCCGCGACACAGCCGCGCTCCGGAAGTGTTCGTTCCTCGGGGGCAGTGGCAAGATGCGCCCTGATTCAATCCACATACACAAACTCGTTCACATTCAGCAGCGCGCGGCAGAACTCCGGCAGGGCGGTCGGGCCGTGCTTGGCGAGGAACGCGCCCGCCTGCTCACGCTCGGCAGCACTCGGGGCACGGCCGAGGGTGAGCCACACGGCGCGTTCGATTTGTTTGGCGGCATCGTTGCCCGCTTCGGTCGTGACCCGTGCGGCAAGGGCTTTGGCCGCGCGCAGGGAAAACTCACTGTTCAACAGGTTCAGTGCCTGCGGGGCGACGGTCGTCACGTCGCGCCGGGCGCAGGAGAACGAGGTGTCCGGCAGGTCGAAGGCTTGCAGGAACGGCAACGGCACGCAGCGCTTCTGGATGAGGTAGAGCGAACGCACGTCGCACTCCTCCTCCTTGTCCGCGTACCAGCCCTGGCGACGGCCGCTGTCCTTGCCTTCAAGCCCCTCCAGCACGCCAGGCTGGGCCCGCAAAATCTCCTCGGGCAATGGCGGCCACAACGGCTTGCCCCCGGCGTAGGGTCGCAGCTTGCCGGAAACGGCCAGCAGGGTGTCGCGCATCGTTTCCGCATCGAGACGGCGCGGGTTTTGCCGCCAGAGGAGGTGGTTGTCGGGGTCGAGGGTCGAGGGTCGAGGGTCGAGAGCGCGTGCGCTCGACGCCTTCCGGCCTTCGGCTCTCGACTCTCGACTCTCGGCCACACTCACCTGCCGATACGCCGCGGTCGTGACCATCAGCCGGTGCATCGCCTTGATGGACCAGCCGCGCGCGACGAACTCCGTGGCCAGCCAGTCCAGCAGTTCGGGGTGCGTGGGCTTGGCCCCGGCGTAGCCGAGGTCGTTCGGATTCGCGAAGAGCGCCGCACCGAAATGGTGCTGCCAGAGGCGGTTCACGAGCACGCGGGCAGTGAACGGATTCTGCGGCGTGGCGATCCATTCAGCCAGCGCGAGCCGGCGTCCGGTCGTGCCGGAAGGCGGGGCTTTCACCTTGGCGGGATTCGGGTCCAGCACGGAGATGAAACCAGGCTGAACTTCGTCGCGCGGTTCGGTGAAGTCGCCTTGGTAGAAAAGCTTCGTCGGCTCCACGCCGCCCTCGCTCACGGCCATCGCGACGGTGTACGCGCGCTTCTGCTTCTTGAGTTCGTCCACCTTGGCAGTGGCTTCGGAGTGACGCTTCTTGCCGGCTTCGTCGAGGGCCGCGAGTGCGTCCTTGTCGCTGACCTTCAGCTTTTCCAACTGCGGTTCGAGTTTCTTCTTCGTGGCCTCGTCGCGCTTGGCCTCGTCGGTCTTGAGCAGCTCCTGAACGTCAGCGGGCAGCTTCGCGATGCGCTCGGCGCGCAGCTTCTGGCGACCGGGGGCGAGCGCCTCCTCCACGGCCTTTTGCGCGTCGATGACCCGCTTGTCCACGCCGGCATTGTGCGCCTTGATGGCTTCCTGTTCGGGCGCGAGATCAATGGGCTGGTCGTCGCGTGATTTCACGGCGGCGAAGAAGGCGCGGAAGCGGAAATGATCCGCCTGCGAGAGCGGGTCGTACTTGTGATCGTGGCAGTTGCAGCAGGAGAAGGTGAGGCCGAGGAACGCGCTGCCCGTCGTGTTGACGAGATCGGCCATCAGATCGTTCCGCAGCTTGCGATCCTCCTGGAAGATGCTCGCCGTGCTGTCGTACGTGCCGAGCCGCAGGAAACCGGTGGCGATGAGCGCGTCCGCCTCGGCCGGCGATTTCGGCGGACCACTCAACGACTCGTCCCCCGCCAACTGCTCGCGGATGAAACGGTCGTAGGGTTTGTCTTCGTTCAAGGAACGCACGACGTAATCGCGATAGCGCCACATCTCCGGGCGGAACTCATCGCGTTCGTGGCCGTTGGTGTCAGCGTAGCGCACCACATCGAGCCAGTGACGCGCCCAGCGTTCGCCGTAGCGCGGGGATGCCAGCAGCTTGTCCACGAGCTTTTCGATGGCCGGTTGCCGATTGGCGACGGAGGAACACTCACGCTCGAAGGCCGCGATCTCCTCGGGCGTCGGCGGCAGGCCGATGAGGTCGAAGTAAAGGCGGCGGATGAGCGTGCGCGGGTCGGCTTCGGGAGAATAAGTGAGGTTCTTCTCGGCGAGCTTCGCCAGGAGGAAGCGATCGATGGGGTTGGAAGTGTTCAGTTTCCAGTTTTCAGTTTTCAGTTGGGAAACGTTGCCGCCGCCCGCCTTTTTGGTTTCACCGCTGCCTTTGGCCGACTGAACACTGGACACTGAATACTGAACACTTTCCCCGGGCACACGCGGACGCACGGGTTGTTTGAGCGACCACAGGTCCAGGCGTTCGCCGCGCCAGATTTTGCGGATGGGATTTTCCGGGTCGGTCCAGGCGTCGCCGAGCGGTTTGGCGGGGGCGGCGATCTTCAGGGCAAGCTGGCCGTTGCCGGGGGCGTAGGCATCGAGACTTACCACATCCGGGCCTAGAATGACGCTGTCGAAGAGGGCTTCCTCGCCCTTGTCGCAAGTGGGTGCCAGGCCGGTGAGCGTGCAATTACCAAGGTCCTTCCACAGATCCACCGTCACGACCGTCCAGGCCGTCGGCGCGGTGTCGCTCACGGAGATGGCGGCCCAGCCGGTGGTGTTCGGCCCCGCGACGTAACGACCCTTGGGGTCTTTCGCGTCCGGCCAGGCACCGCTGCGGGCCAGCTCGAACATCACGCTGCCACCGCCGCGCTTCTTCCACGCGAACCGCATGAAGCGCACCTGTCCCGCCGCCGGCTGCTCGCGCACTTCGAAGTTCCAGCCCGGCACCTTCGGCGCTTCGCGTTGAAGCGGCGTCATGCCCAACGCGGCCTTGCCGCGAAACACGTCATCGGTCACCAGCCGCGCCCGACCATTGCCGCTGGTCAGCACACTGAGAAATTCCACCTCATCTTCGAAGAGCACCGCCACCGGCTCCGGCCACGGTGCGCCGGCCTGTACCCACGCTTCGAGCGCGGCGATGTCCTTGGCGGGCAGTTTTTCCTTCGGCGGCATCGCGAGGTCTTTCGTCGCGTGGCGGACGGCCTGGAGCAGGAGGCTCTTCTTCACGTCACCGGGGACAAACGCCGGGCCTTGCTCACCGCCCTTGAGCGCAGCGGCCTTGGAATCCAGCCGCAGACCACCCTTCTGCTTGTCCGGGCCGTGACAGGAAACGCATTTTTGATCGAGGAGCGGCTTGATCTGGTCGCGGAAATTCCCCACCTCGGCGCGTGCGGCACGGCACAGCAGAAGTGCGCCGAGGCAGAGCAAAAAAGTTCGCAGCCGGATCATGGTGGCATGAGAAAGACGCCGGTCGGGGCCGGTCGCTTCAGTCAGTCAATCACCGCTTGCCAGTCCACGCGCGTGACCTATGCTCGGCCAGTCTCACATGAAAACCCTCGCCGTCTGTCTGGCTGTCTTGGTTTGTCTCCCGGGCTGCAAGCGTCGTACGCCCGCCCCGGTCGCCGTGCCCGCTCCCGCGCCGACGCCACCGACGAACGCCCCGGCGAGCATCCCGCCGCCGCCCCAGCCGGGCACCGCCAAGATCATCACCGGGGATCAAAACTTGCCCAAGCTCAACGCGGCGCTCCAAGCCTATCTGGCCAAGTACAAAAAAGCTCCTGCCCGTCTGGATGAACTGGCCAAGGAAGGCTTGATCCCGTTCATCCCCATGGCTCCGCCGGGCCAGCGCTACGAACTCGACGCGGCCCGTGGTGAAGTAAAGCTGGTCAATCCCATGGTCAAATAATACCGAGTACTGGAATACTCTGGCCGAATCCCCGATTTGAACCAACGAACGTTTTCTCCCTCACCATAAACCGAAGAGGATCAGAAAGATGGGGAAGGACCTGAGTTGAAATTTTTCTGACCCCATTTTTCTGACCCATGCAGCTGTCATACCAACTGCGGGAATAGTTTGGTAAAATGGGGGCGAGTTGTGGCTTGCGTAGCCGTTCTCCCCACCCCGGCCCTCTCCCGCTGGGAGAGGGAGAATCTTCGGCTGTCTTCAATCAAGCGCTGCCGCTTGCTAACCAGGCCGGGCTTGGTGGCCCCCTCTCCCAGCGGGAGAGGGCCGGGGTGAGGGAGGAAACGTTCGGTGGTTCAAATCGGGGATTCGGCCAGAGTATTCCAGTAATTGGTATTAAACAGTCCGAAATCGAGCAGCGGCGAAAGTCCCTGAACTGGACCGCGGCCCTCCGGGCCGCAGCGGCAACTTGCGCAAGTGGGGCGAAAGGAAACCTGCGACCGTTCATTAGCACGGTAACCGCTGCGGGTGGGACGCCTGCGGTCCGGTTCATGGGAATGGGTGGCGTGCGTGGGCGAGGGTGGCCGCACCCCTCATCCGGCCTCCGGCCACCTTCTCCCCTCGCTCCGCGAAGGGAGAAGGCTCCCAATGTGGCACCCCGGAATGCAAGATACTGAGATGCGTCCTGCCGTCCCTGGCAGACAGCATTGGAAATTGAAAGGCCGTGTCCTCCAGCGGAAGATCACTTCTTCTTCCCCTGCCCCAGAAATTCCTCGCGCGAGATAAAGCCGTCCTTGTTGCTGTCGAACAACTCGAACCGGGCTTTGGCCCCGGCCTTGTCGGCGGCGGTGGCAATGAATTCCTCCAGGCTGATTTTGCCATCGTGGTTGAGGTCGCGCTCATCGAAGCGCGCGGACCGGGGGTCGGCCTTCTTCGTGGTGGCGTCGGGGGCCGGCACGCCCTGCTTACCTGCGGGAGTGGGAACCTTGTTGCCCTCGGGGTCTTCGCCTTTTTCGCCGCCGAAGGGCTGGGTCTGCTTCACGAATTGTTCGGGACGCGGGCCCTCAAACTGTTTCAGGGCGGCCTGAAGCTTGACCTTCACCGCTTTCGCATCGGCGTTGAGTGCCGGGTCGGCCAGCGGGGACTTTTCCAGTTCGTCCTGATCCACGGCGTAGAAGCGACCGTCCGTGTAGAGCTTGAAGCGTGCGTCATGCGCGAACTCGGCCTTGGCCGTCGCACCGCCGCTCGGGTTGTACCACGCGTAAAGCCAGTCGCGCGGATTCCCCCGCTCGCCCCGCAACTGCGGGAGGAAGCTGCGGCCGTCGAGCTTCAACTCCGCCGGCACGGTCACGCTCGTCGCCTCGCAGATCGTCGGCAGGAAATCCGTCGCGTCGATGAAATCGGTGTAAACCTTCCCGCTGGCGAAGTGCCCGGGCCAGTTGCCAATCGCAGGCACATGTGTGCCCCAGATCGTCGTCGTGCCCTTGCCTCCGACCACGTCGCGGCCCTTGAACCGCGACGGGGTGCCGCGTCCAGTGCCGTTGTCGCCGAGGATCAGGAGCACCGTGTTGTCGCGCAGTTTTAGTTCTTCGAGCTTCGCGACGAGTTTGCCGATGAGCTTGTCCGTGTAGGCGACCATGTCGGGGAAATGGCCCAGACGTCCGCCGGCCTGGCCCTTGCCTTTGCCCGACTTCGCTTCGAGATAGTCTGGGCTGTCCGGCGTGGCGTCGTACGGGTCGTGCGTGAGCATCATCGGGTAGTAGAGGAAAAACGGCTGGTCCTTTTTGCGGGTGATGAAGTCGAGCGCGTAATCGCTCACGATGTCCGGCCCGTATTCGTTCATCGTGTAGTCATGGAGCTTGCCGTTGATCTCGAGGCCGGGGTTCTTGTAACGGCCGGGCCGGCGGGTGAGCTGCCAGAGCGCGTATTCGTCGAAACCGAAATGCGCCGGTCCCTCGAAGCCGTTGCTCAACTGCCATTTGCCCGTGATGCACGTCGCGTAGCCGGCCTGCTTGAGCAGGTTGCCGAACGTCTTCTGGGAAGGATCAAGGTGGCCGAAACGCGTGTAATTGCGGCGGTTGCTCAGGCCCGTCATCAACTGCGCGCGTGTGGGCGTGCAGAGCGGCTGCACGTGGCACTGCTCGAAGCGCACCCCCGTGGCCGCGAGCCGGTCCATGACCGGCGTCTTATAACTCTCGCCCCCGTTGGCGGTGACGCACTCATAGCCGAAGTCATCGATGAGGATGAGCACGACGTTGGGCCGGCGCTCGGCGGCAGGCAGGGTGATGAGCGGGGTCAACAGCAGGGCGGCAATCAGGATCAAATGCTTCATGAGGGGGAAGGCGGGTGGAGGAGGTGAACCGCTCAATTCGCGTCGGCGTTCTTGGCCTTGGCTTTGCCCTTGGCGGGACGGGGCATTCCGCTGGGCATGTTTTGCAACGCCTCGACCGGGGAACCGCCGACTTCCTTTTGCAGTGCGGCCATCCGGGTGCGCAGGCGCTGCAGCTCGGCGGCATGGGCCGGGTCCTGGCTGAGATCGCGTTTTTCGCGCGGATCAGCCCGCAGGTCAAACAGCTCTTCGGTGGGACCGGTCAGCCAGCGGATGTATTTCCAGTCCTTGCTGCACACGCCCTCCGACGCCGGGATGATCTCCGAGGACCATTTGAACTGGTAGAGGAAGTCCGTGCGCCAGTCGGCCGGGGTCTGGCCGCGCAGGAGCGGCGTGAAATCGCGGCCCTGCATGAGCGCTGGCGGCTTGAGGCCGGCGAGGGTGCAGAAGGTCGGCGCGAAATCCACATTGAGCACCCAGTCATCACAGCGTTGCCCGCGCCGGGCCGCCGGCAGCCGGGGATCATACACGACCAGCGGGACGCGCAGGCTCTCTTCGTAGGCGTACCATTTGTCCGCCAGGCCATGCTCCCCGAGGAAGTATCCGTTGTCCGCCGTGAACACGACCACGGTGTTCCCGGCCAGCCCCTGAGTTCGCAGGTGGTCCAGGATCACGCCGATGCTGCGGTCCATGCCGCTGATCAGGCGGAAGTAGTCCTTGGTGTAGGACTGGTATCTCTCCGGGGTGTCAAACCGCCACTGCCAGCGGCGGCGGCTCTCGTTCTTGGTATCGCGGAAGAACGCAGGAAGTTTCTGCCAGAACTCTTCCGTGGCGGTTTCGGGCGGCTTCACGTGATCACTGGTGTAAAGCGGCTGCTCGGCCGGCATCGGGAGATATTGCTTCGGGTCGCCGTCCTCGGCGTGCGGCACCGTGTAGGCGACCTGGAGGAAGAAGGGCTTGTCCTTCGGGCGCGTGTTGAGAAAGCGCAGGGCTTCGTCGGTGTCCTTCTGGAGGCTGTGAATCTTCCCGCCCATCCCGTCATTGAGCCACGCATAGCCGCCGCGGCCCGCCCAGAAATCATAACGCTCCGCCGTCTGGCCGGTCACATGCACCTTGCCGATGTGTCCGCCATGATAACCGGCGGCCCGCAACTGCGCGGGCCAGGTGTGTGGCCAGGTCTCCGGCGTCACGCGCGAGCCACCCATCTGCGTCAGCCAGCGGCCGGTGAGGAAATTCGCACGACTGACCATGCAGATGGACGTGGTGACCGCCGCGCGCGTGAACTGGACGCCCACGCTCGCGAGCTGGTCGAGGTTGGGCGTCTTCACCACGGGATCACCCGCAAACGCTGCCGAGTGCCAGCTCATGTCATCGGCGATCAGGAAGAGGATGTTCGGGCGGTTGGACGCAGGCTCGGCCGCCGCCAACGGTCCGCCCAACAGTCCAATTACGAACAAGCCCAGATACCAGGTCTTCATGTTGCTTCGGTGGCGACGCGCTATTTACCAGTCCCCTCGGTCTTCGGCGCACCCGGCGCGGCGGCCTTCGCCTTGCCTTTCGGTGCCCCCTTCGGAGCCTTCTCCAGGGGCTTCGCCGTGGCGGGCAAGGCGGCCTTGTCGAACGCCGTGACGCCACCTTCGGGCAGTTCCTTGAGCATTACGTCCTTGATCTGCACGCTCATCGCCGGTCCACGGTGAATCTGGAAGGCGAGGATGCCGGCCAGTGAACGTTTCGCCTCCTCGTGGTCCACGAGATCGATCGTCACCTTGCCGTCCACCTTGTGGATGAGATGGCTGCCCTGCGCGATGACCGTGTATTCGTGCCACTCGGCGATGTCCACCTTCACCGGCTCGCGCTCGGCGACGAGCCAGCGTTTGCCTTCGGGGTCGATGACCACGCTCTGGCCGTTCTGCACGATGATCCCGCGTGCCCGCTCCTCATAAACCATCCCGTTGTTGGCGGGGGCAGGATGAATGTCACACTGGTAGCCGCCGACGGACCACTTGCCGACCTCGGCGAGTTCCCTGCTGCGATACTGGATGCCCGAGTTGTTGCCGCTCTCCTTGACCTTCGCCCGCAGCTCGAAGTTCTTCAGCACGCCGCCGCGCCAGATGAGAAACTGATTGTAGCTCAACTGCTCCGGTCCCTTCGTCTTGCCGCTGATGCAGCCGTCCTCGACGGTCCACAATTCGGAATTGCCGTCCCAGCCCGTGAGGTCCTTTCCGTTGAACAGCGGACGGAAGCCGTCCTGGGCTAAGGACGAGTTCAGGAGGACAAAGGACGCGAACAGCAACGGGAGCAGCGGTTTCATGATTGTGGTTGGACGGACTGGTTTCATTTGGACTTCTTTTTGTTTTTGGGGGCAGCGCCGGCTGGAGGGGGCGTCCATTTGGCAGGTTGGGGTTGGGCGACCGTGAGCGGGAAGGGATCGGCGTGCGCGGGCAGCTCGGCGAGCTTCGCTTGGTGCTCGGGCTGGGCAACAAGAAGAATTTCAGCGCGTTTCACAGGCGGTTATTTTCTTTTCCTCTTCGCCGGACTGTCCGGCCCGGCCGGAAAACGACGCACCTCGACATCGTTCGTCTGGGGAGCGCCCGGCGTGCTGCGGCCATCGGTGATTAACTTCTCCAGCTGCACCCTCATCTCCGCGACTTTTTCCGGCATCGCGGCGGCGAGGTTCTTGGTTTCGCCGAGGTCGTCCGCGAGATTGTAGAGCTGCACGGGCTGCGACTGATCGCCGCCTTTGCCCCAGCCGCCCGAGCCGGGCGCGGGGATGTATTTCCACGAACCGCTGCGCACCGCCGGGGTGCCGCCGATGGAGGCACTCACGGCGTTTTCGCGGATGGGCTTGTCGCCGCCTTTAAGCAAGGGCATGAGGCTGAAGCTGTCCTCACCCGCAGTGTCAGGAAGCTTCACGGCAAACACATCGGCGAAGGTGCGGAGGAAGTCGGCCTGATAGACGAGCTGGCCGCACACGGTGCCCGGTTTCACCACGCCGGGCCAACGTACGATGAAGGGCACTCGATGGCCGCCTTCCCAGGCGTCCGCCTTGTAGCCGCGCAAGGGACCGCTCGGATAGTGCCCCATTTGTTCGAGCTCCTGCACCCCGATGTAGGGCGCGCAACCGTTGTCGGCGGTGAAGATGACGAGCGTATTATCCGCCGCGCCGCTTTTCTCCAGCGCGTCGAGCACGCGCCCCACCACGGCATCGGTCTCCATCACGAAGTCGGCGAAGAGATTGAGGTGGCTCTTGTCCTTCCACTGCGGATTCACCGCGAGCGGCGTGTGCGGCGAGGTGAGCGGCAGGTAAACGAGGAAAGGTTCCTTCTTCTGCGCGGACTCTTTGATGAACTGGATCGTGCGGTCACCCAGCGCGGGCAAAATGCCTTCGAGTTTCCAATCCTTGACGGCCGGCCCCTGCTGGCTCGCCTGATTATTTCCCATCAATTGCGCGGGCAGGAATTCCGTGGGAATACCGACGGTGTGATCGTTTTCGATGAAACAAAACGGCGGCCAGTTGGGAACGCTGGTGCCGAAGTAGAGATCAAAGCCGCGCGTGGTCGGCCCGCCCGCGATGGGCTTGGAGAAGACGTCGCGCCAAACCGCGAGCTGCTGCTCGGTGGCGACGGCAGCGGCAGCGGCGGCCTTCTTTGCCTTCTTTGATGCCTGGCTAACCTCGTCATCGGGCTGCCTGGCAGGTGAAAGCAACGCCCGCTGCTCCTTTGTCATGGGCCAATCCATGCCCAGGTGCCATTTCCCGATGCACGCGGTGCGATAGCCCTGCTGCTTCGCCAGCGTGCCGATGGTCATGCGGTCCGGCGAGATCAAAGGCTCGCCAAACGCGCTGACGATTCCGCTCTGCAACCGCGTGCGCCAATGATAGCGCCCGGTGAGCAAGGTATAGCGCGAAGGCGAACACACCCCGGAGGACGAATGCCCGTCGGTGAAGCGCATGCCCTGCGCGGCGAGCTTGTCGATGTTCGGTGTGGGAATCTTCCCGCGCTGCGGGTTGTTGCACTGCACATCGCCGTAGCCGAGGTCGTCCGCGAGGATGACGAGGATGTTTGGCCGCTCCGGGGTCGCGGCGGGGAGCAGGACCTGCGAGACGAACCACAACGCGGCGAGCAGGGTGACTGGGAACTTCAGCATGGATTTCAGCGGTGGGGAGGTTTTCACACTTGCGGCCAAAGAGGTTCAAGACTTGGACAACGTTGCCGGCTCCGGGAGTTGCGGCGGCTCCTCAGACAGAACCTTCATTGGGTAGGTGTGTTTCGGACCCTGCTCCGATTTCAGGCCCAGGCCGAGTTCGAGATACACTACGCCGTCGCGCTGGGAGAACCTTGCGTTCTCCGGGTCCTTCACGCTGGCTTCGGCCGTGGTGCAGGCGTGCCAGCGTTGACCGTCGTGAACCCACGCGGGGCCGTAACCGGCGCGGCGCGGGATCTGCATGTCCTTGGTGCCGGCGTGTTCGAGGAAACCGCCGGCGTGACCGAGATAATGCGTGCCTTCCTTGCGCGTGCGGCCCGCGAGCAGCCACTCGTGCTGGTCCGCCGCGCCAAACCACGCGCTGAAAACGGTATGACCCTCCTCGTGTTTCACGTGGACATAAACCTGGTAGCGCGTCCCCACCTTCCACGGGTAGGCCAGCCGTCCCGCCCAGCCTGTGCCTTCGTGCGTGAACTGCCGGGTCTTGATCGAGCCAAACTTCTGGTCCGCCGGTTCGAGTTCCTTCGCGTCCTTGCCCCAGATGGAGAAGTTGATCGTGTCCCCGCCGGTGCCATCGTGATTTCCCGCCAGTCCCACGTACCCACCCGCGAATGCCACCGTCGTGTAGCTGCCGGACGGCGCAGCGACCGGGATGATTTCACGATAAATCGCGGTGACCTGCTTCACCTTGACTGCCGGGCTGGCCCCGCAAAACGCCGCCAGCAGATGCCCGCGTGCGATGTGCGCCGGCACCTCTGCGGCATCCAGCGCGCCGGCTAAAGGCAGGAGCCACAGCATCAAGGCAACGGCATGAAGCGGTTTGGTCATTCGGTTTACTCACACCGCCAGACGCTGCCAACCGATGGAAGGTTGCCACCGAACGGTCGGAAGCCGAATCGTGCATTTAGCCGGACCGATTCAGTTGAGCCACGGATGGAACACGGATTAAACACGGAGCCAACGGTGCCAGGACCGCTTCGCACCGCTGCTTGACCCGCACCGTTTGGTGCCGACAGGCAACTGCGACAAAACGCGTGCTCACCCATCCCCATCCGTGTTCCATCCGTGTTTCTTCCGTGGTTAAAGAATCAGTCCGCTTAGGCAACCTGCGCTCAACGGGGCACGCTGCTACCAAGCCCTGACCGTGACTCTTATGGCTTATTTCATCGGCGGCCGCTCTCAGGGAGCGGGACTCGATGACGGGAGGCCTGTTCGCTCGCCATCAATTGGAGACTCGTCACCTCGTCTCCTACGAGTCATTTGGCCGCCTTCAGCTTCGCGATCAGGTAGTCCTCGGTCTTCGGGTGCTTCACGTCGGGCGCACCGGGATAGACGAGTTCGCATTCGACGCCGATGGCCTTGCACTTTTCCTGGAGTTTCACGCCGTAGTTGGCGGTGTGCGTGGGGTCCTTCTGCTCCTGGCCCAGCGCGGGTGCCGTGGAGTAGATCATCCAAATGGGGGGATCATCGGCAGTGACGTGCTCGATGGGCGAGTATTCCTTGATCCACGGCAACACGGACTCGCGCCCGGCGAGGAACGCGGCGAA
Organism: Pseudomonadota bacterium; assembly: GCA_009924135.1. Taxonomy (GTDB): domain Bacteria; phylum Verrucomicrobiota; class Verrucomicrobiia; order Limisphaerales; family SXTU01; genus SXTU01. The sequence goes on from RFSE01000004.1 coordinate 76,588, forward strand.
CTGGGTGTCGCGCGTCTTGTTGTCCTTGGGGTCCGGCATGAAACCGAAGGCATGACCACCGTAACGGCTGTTGGGCGTCCATTCCTTGAGCTGGATCGGGTCGAGCGACGTCTGGGCGCCAATGACGGCGGCGCACCAGAGGCGGGTGGATTCACGGGCGACGGGGTCCGCGCTCTTTGGGTCGGCGAGGTCGTTGTGGAAGGCGAGCCAGAGGCTGGAGCAAGCGCCCGCGCTGCCGCCCGTCGCACCGATGCGCTGCTTGTCGAGGTTCCATTCCTTGGTCTTGCTGCGGACGAACTGGAGCGCGCGCGCGGCGTCGTGGATGGGCCATTCCACGGGCGGTTTCACACCGGCAATCTGCGCCTGCGTGCTGTAACGGTAGTTGATGGACACGACCGAGATGCCCGCCGCGAGATACTTCTCCAGGCTGCCGACGCCCTTCTTGTCCCCCGCGACCCAGCCGCCGCCGTGGATGTGGAAGACGACGGGCGTGGGCGTGGCGGACTCGGCCCGGTAGAAGTCCAGCACCTGCCGCTCGTGCGTGCCGTAGGGGACGTTTGCCTCGGTGGGCGCACGCTGCGGTTCGGCGGGTTTGGCGGGGGCTTTGGGCTTCGCGTCCGTTTTGGCGGGTGCGTCAGCAGAAAAGACCGGGGTGGTGAAAGCCAGGCAGCAGCCGGCCAGGAGGAGGGCATTGCGAATCATGTACGGACCATGAAGCAAACGCGGCGGTTCATCAAGGAACAGCTTGGCAAGGTAACGTTGCGGCCCGACGGCTCAACGCGGGCACAGCTCAGTTTCTGGCAGCCCCAACGGGGCTGCGGCCCAAAGCCCAAGGTTGGTGCCCGAGCACCTACCTTGGGTGGCGTGGCAAAGTCGGGATGCGCTCTCAAACGGGGGCGCATCGTGGCACTGCCCCGGAGCGCGGCTGTGTCCCGCTCAGCGCGGGATCAGCCGCAGCAACGTCAGAATGCTGAGCGGGGGCGGAACCCCGGTACCCATCCGGCCAGGCGCAGCCGCTGCGGCTGGTCTCCGCGACCCAGCCGCGCTCCGGAAGTTTTCGTCCTTCTGGGGTAGCGTCGAGATGCAACCTTCATTGGCCAAAACTGAACTTTCGCGTTGACGGTCGGTTGGCCGGACGGTTTCATTCGCAGGTTGCCGCCGGCTGAAATCACGTGTGGAAGGACTGTTGTGTCCTTGCACCGGCGGGAAAATTGTTCAAATCGAATGCGCAGGAACTCATGGCTGGACGCGGGCGAAGCGGGCAGGGTGCGCGCTGCAAAGCATTAATCAGCCATCTATCATGAGCAAAAAGATCAACGTCGGCATCGTCGGACTCGGTTTCGGAGCGGAATTCATACCCCTCTGGCAGAAGCATCCCCACACGGCTTGCTACGCCATCTGCCAGCGCGATGAGAAGAAACTCAACGCCGTCGGTGATTATTTCGGCGTCGCGAAGCGTTATCAGGATTTCGCCGCGATGCTCAAGGACCCCGCCATCGACGTGGTCCACATCAATTCCCCCATCCCCGATCACGCGTGGATGTCCATCGCCGCGCTGAAGGCCGGCAAGCACGTGGCCTGCACCGTGCCCATGGCCACGAGCATCGCCGACTGCAAAAAGATCGTGGACCTCGTCAAGCAGACCGGCCTCAAGTACATGATGATGGAGACCGTCGTGTACGCCCGCGAGTACCTCTTCATGAAGGAGCTGCTCGATGACGGGAAGCTCGGCAAGCTGCAGTTCGTCCAGGCCTCGCATCAGCAGGACATGGACGGCTGGCCCAACTACTGGCCCGGCCTGCCGCCGATGTGGTACGCCACGCACTGCGTCGGCCCCGTCGCCGGCCTCATCGGCAAGCCTGCCGAATACGTGAGCTGCTTCGGCTCCGGCACCATCCGCCCCGAACTGGTCGAGAAATACGGTTCACCCTTCGCCGTCGAGACCGCGCACATCAAGTTCGCGGACACCGACGTCAGCGCCCGCATCATCCGCTCGCTCTTCGACACCGCCCGGCAGTATCGCGAGAGCATTGATGTCTATGGCGACAAGCAATCCGTCGAATGGCCGCTCGTGGAGCACGAGCCGTTGATTTTGCACACGGCGAAGAAGCCCGAGCCGAAGATTCCCAAGCCAGTCAAGTGCCCGGACTTCGCCAAGCGCCTGCCCAAGAGCATCGCAAAGTACACGACGCAAGGCGTTTACGACTCCAGCAAGAAGACGCACTTGAGCTTCACCCAGGGCAGCGGCCACGGCGGCAGCCACCCGCATCTCGCGCACGAGTTCGCCATGGCGCTGGTCGAGAACCGCGACCCCTTCCCGAACGCCAAGCAGTCCGCGAACTGGACCTGCGTGGGCCTCTGCGCCCATGAATCCGCCAAAAAAGGCGGCGCAATCGTTAAACTGCCCGCATTCACCCTCTAGTCAGTAGTCCGTAACGAAAAAACCAAGCCAGCAAAACTATGACCGAAGATTCAACCATCTCAAATGAGGCCATCGTGCCCAATGCCAAGCGACTGCTCTGGGCCGGGTTCATGGCAATTCTCGCCGCCGGCGTGGGTTTCGCCATCCGCGGCGGCATTTTTGCCAACTGGGGCGCGGACTTCGGTTTCACGGGCGCACAACTGGGCGCGATCGGTGGCGCCGGTTTCTCGGGCTTCTGCTTCGGCATCGTGATCGGCGGCGTGCTGTGCGATAAGATCGGCTACGGCAAGCTGGTCATCCTCGCCTTCGCGTGCCACGTGCTCTCGGCGTTCGTCACGTTCGCCGCGACCGACAAGTCGAATGCGTACAACATGCTTTACTGGGGCATGTTCATCTTCGCCTACGCCAACGGCACGCTGGAAGCCGTCGCGAACCCTCTGGTCGCCACGCTGTTCCCGCACAACCGCACGCACTACCTGAACATCCTCCACGCGAGCTGGCCCGCCGGCCTCATCCTCGGCGGCGCGGCTGGCTGGCTCATGGGTGCTGACTCGATGCTCGGCGGCAAGGACGGCATCAACTGGAAGATCCAGTTGGCGCTCTATCTGGTGCCCACCGTGGCCTACGGGTTCATGTTCTTCGGCCAGAGCTTCCCGAAATCGGAAGCCTCCGAGAAGGGCCTGAGCCTTGGTGAAATGTTCAAGGATGTGGGTATCCTCGGTGGCGCGGTGGTCTGCTTCCTCGTGGCGAAGTTCTTTAACGACGCGCTCCAACTGCCCCAAGCGGTCTCCTACGGCATTGGCGGTGCGCTCCTCGTGGCGGTCGGCGTGATCACCCGTTTTTCCATCGGCTCGGTCCTCCTGTTCGTCCTGTTCATCACCCATGCCCTCGTCGGCGCGGTCGAACTCGGTACGGACGGCTGGATTCAGAACATCACCGGCAACATCCTCACGCCGGGTGAAGGCAAGATTCTGTTTGTGTTCACCTCGTCCGTGATGTTCGCGCTGCGCTTCTGCGCGGATTTCATCGAGAAGAAGATCGGTCTCTCGCCGGTGGGCATCCTGCTCGTTTGTGCCACCCTGGGCTGCGTGGGTCTGAACTTGGTCAGCGGCATCGCCACGTTCGGCGGCGCGTTGCTGGCGCTCACGGTTTACGCGGTCGGCAAGACTTTCTTCTGGCCGACGATGCTGGCCGTGGTTTCTGACCGGTTCCCGCGCTCGGGTGCCATCGCGATTTCGATCATGGGCGGCATCGGCATGATGTCCGCCGGCCTCATCGGTTCGACCGGCCTCGGCTACGCCAAGGACCGTTTCGCTGGTGAAGCCCTGCAGACGGCCAACAAGGCGGCCTACGAGCAGTACAAGGCGGAGAAGCCCAGCAAGTTCCTCATCTTCGCCGACGCCACCGGCCTCGACGGTGCCAAGCTCGGTGAAGCGCAGAAGGTTGAAGCTGCCAAGCGCACGCCGGAACAGAAGGCCGCTGCCGAAGCGAGCATCGCTGGCGACCGCAAGACCCTCGTCGCCGACTCGGCAATTCCCGCGACCATGGCGGTGATCTACCTGCTGTTGTTGATCTACTTCAAGTCCATCGGCGGCTACAAGGCGGTGCACATCGAAGGCACCTCAGCTGAGGCCAAGCACTGATCCCGGCTGGTTTTATCCAAGGGCGGCTCCGCGAGGGGCCGCCCTTTTTGTTTGTTCTGATACTTGACGGTACGACGGCATCAGCCCGTGGCGGCAGGCATCCTTCCTACCGTAGAGCCGGGCGTCCCGCCCGGCGGACCAAACGCTCCGTCAGTCAGAGCAGGCTTCGAAAATTCCGGGGGAAAAACCGCAGATGGCGCGGATGGCGCGGATAAAATCCAGTTGCGCAAATTCGTTACCGGCTGGATGAGCTTCCCACGGGCGTATCTCGACACTGCCCCTGAGGAACGAAAACTTCCGGAGCGCGGCTGTGTCGCGGAGACCAGCCGCAACGGCTGCGCCGGGCCGGAGGCGTTGATGCGTTCCATCCCCTCGGTATTCCAACGTTGCTGCGGCTGATCCCGCGCCGAGCGGGACACAGCCGCGCTCCGGGGCAGTGCCAAGATGCGCCCGTTCCCTCCACAGCGCTGGAAAACCTTCTCATCCGCGTCATCCGCGAAATCTGCGGTTTCAACTTCGCAGTTCGGGTTGAAATCCTCCGGGCCTTCAGCGGGGCGGCATTTTCTCCGGGCGGCGGGACGCCGCCCTCTACGGCAGGCAGGATGCCTGCCGCCACGCGTTCAGCGCGCCGCTTTCACGGCGGCCACATAGTCTGCGGCGAGCTTTTGCAGGGCCGCCCAGTCGTTCTTCGCCAGAATCTCCGCCGTAAGGAGGGTGCTGCCCACGCCCACGGCGGCGCAGCCCGCCTTGATGAACTCGCCGGTATTGGCCAGCGTCACTCCGCCGGTGGGGACGATGCGCAGGTGCGGCAGCGGTGCGCGGAAGGCACGGACGCCCTTGGGCCCGTGGTTGTCGGCGGGAAAGAGTTTTACGAAATCCGCACCGGCCTCGTGCGCGAGCTGTGCTTCGGTGGGCGTGTAGGCTCCGAGCATGATCGGTTTGCCTGCCGCGTGCGCCAGCGGCACCAGCTCCGGCCGCAGGATGGGCGTGACGAAGAATTCCGCACCCGCATCCAGCGCCGACTTGAGCTGGAACGCCGTGAGCACGGTACCGACGCCAACGGTGGCGCGGTCGCTGAACGCGCGGCTTACGGCAGCGACGACCTCGCACGCGTTGGGCACGGTGAAAGTGATTTCCAGCGCGGTGAGGCCGCCGTCCACGAGAGCGGCGCAGAGCGGCAACACCTGCTCCGGCTGCTGCGTGCGGACGACGGCGATGACGCCGGGATTGCTGAGGAGGGCGGAGATTTCAGTTTGGGTACGCATGGTCAGAAAAAACAGATGCCGCGCTAACCGATCCAGCGCGCGATGCCGAAGGCGGCAGCGGCGGCCAGACCACCGATGGTCGTGGTTTGCAACGCGCTACGCAGGACCGGCACGCCGGTGAAGCGCCCCTTGATGCCGCCGAACACGGCGAGCGCTCCAAGCGTGATGAACACCGAGACGCGCAATGCCACGTGGGCGTCCGACTGAAAGAAATACGCGCTCAATGGAATAACACCTCCGACGATGTAAGCGAGGGCGATAGTCAACGCGCTTTTCCAGGCCCGGCTGGGCTCCGGTTTCTCAAGGCCCAGTTCGAAGCGCATCATGAAAGCGACCCAGTCCTTGGGGCGTTGGCGGAGCGATCGGATCACCGGTTCGCATTCCTCGTCGGTTAAGCCGTAGCCACGGAAGACTTCCCGCACTTCCTGCGCCTCGGCTTCCGGGATGGTGATGATCTCCTGCTCCTCGCGGACCAGTTCATGGGCGTAATGCTCGGCATCGCCCCGGGCGGCGAGGTAGCCACCCAGTCCCATGGCGATGGAGCCGGCGGCAATCTCGGCCAATCCCGCCGTGACGATCAGGTGGGTTTGCGAGATCGCACCGGTCAGTCCGGCGGCCAGGGCGAACGGCACGGTCAAGCCATCGGACATGCCGATGACAATGTCCCGCACCGCATCACCCGCCGTGAAGTGCTTTTCAACGTGAGGGGTGGTGGGCATGCGCAGCGGTCGAAGCTCCCGAAAGGCTCATTCCTTCCGATACGCCTCCGCCAGCAGCGTGACCGGGTGGGCGGTGCGGAGTTTCAGACCCTCGGCCTTCGCGCCGTTGACGATTTGCAGGAGGCAGCCGGGATTGCCCGTGGCGACGACTTCCGCATTGGTCGAACGGATGTGCTTCATCTTGCGTTCGAGGAGCTGGTTGGCCATCTCGGGCTGCGTGAGATTGTAGATGCCGGCGCTGCCACAGCACCAGTTGCTCTCGGGCAGTTCCACCAGTTTCACGCCGGGAATGGCCTTGAGCAGCGCCCGCGGCTGGCTGGTGATCTTCTGACCGTGGCAGAGATGGCAGCTTTCGTGATAGGTAATGATGGTTTCGGGTTTGGAGTTTGGAGTTTGGGGTTGGGAGGCGTTGGCACCCGGTTCGCCAACTCGCAACTCCAAACCAGGAGCCCGAAACTTAATTTCCAGCAGCCACTCGTGGATGTCCTTCACCTTCCGGTCCCACTCGTGGGCGCGCTTTTCGTAAACAAGGTCGCCCTTGAGCAGCGAGGCGTAGTGCTTGAGGTGCGAGCCGCAGCCGCCGGCGTTGGTGATGATGGCGTCGAACTGGTCGGGCGGGAACTGGTCGATGTTGCGGCGGGCGAGGCGTTGGGCGAGTTCCCATTCGCCGTTGTGCGCGTGGAGCGAGCCGCAGCAGCTTTGCTCGGGCGGGGTGATGACTTCGCAGCCGTTGCGCGCGAGCACCTCGACGGTGTCCACGTTCACGTCACTGAAGATCAGGTCCTGCGCGCAACCGGTAAGCATGGCCACGCGGTAGCGGCGCTGGCCATGCGCGGGGGTGACGGGAGCGATGAGATCGGAGGAGATCGCGGGCTGGATGTCCGGCGTCATGGCCTCCATTTCGCGGAGGCGTTGGGGCAGGAGCTTCATCACGCCGCTGTTGCGCACGAGCCATTGGACGCCCAACTGCTGGTACAGGCGCATGGCGAAGCCGAGCACCTTGAGCCGGTTCAAGTCCATGAACAGCCAGCCGACGGTGAAGCCGCGGATGGCGTTGCGCCTGGGGTTGTTCAGTACACCGCTGGCCTCGGCCTCGGCGCGGGCGTGCTCGAACAGCTCCGCGTAGTTCACGCCCGCCGGGCAGGCGGTCATGCACGCGAGGCAGCCGAGGCAGAAATACATCTCTTCCGCGAAGGCCTCGGTGGGCGTGAGCCGGCCGTCCGCGATGGCACGCATGAGCGAGATGCGGCCGCGCGGGGAGTTGCGCTCCAGCTTGGTGGCGTCGTAGGTCGGGCAGGTGGGCAGACACAGGCCGCAGTGCATGCACTGCTGCACGACGGAGTAGTCGAGGTCTTTGAGGTGCGAGAAAGGTGCGGCCATGACGGTTCGTTGCAGGCGAATTACTACGCGCGGCGTGCGGGCCGGGCAATCTCAAAGGCTGGATGGACCCGGGAAAAGCAAAACGCGGGAGGCCGTTGCCAGCC